>JANOAX010000170.1:0-89153 GCA_031411335.1 Bacteroidota bacterium | reverse complement strand
CCATCTAACTGAACTCGATTTCCTCCGTGTAGAATTTTTCCTCCTTCTTCTTGTGCTAACTCAATATAGGATAGAATTTTTTCCATGTGTGGTTTAGAAACAATGGCTCCTAACCAATTTTTGTCATCGGAAGGATCTCCTACCTTGAGTTTTTTTACTTCTTCTAAAAATGCAACTTTAAATTTTTCATACAACGGTCTCTCAATAAAAATACGCGATCCACATAAACAAATTTCACCTTGGTTGGCAAAGGAAGAACGTACTGTAGTTTTTACCGCTTTTTCAAAATCACAATCCGCGAAAATAATATTTGGATTTTTCCCTCCTAACTCTAAAGAAAGTTTTTTAAACATGGGCGCAGCTACTCGAGCAATATGTTCTCCGGTTTTAGTTCCGCCCGTAAATGATATTGCTTGAATTTTTGGGTGAGCAACAATAGCAGATCCTACTTTCGTTCCCAATCCGTGAACAATGTTCAGTACCCCTGCTGGAATTCCTGCTTCAATCGCTAATTCGGAAAGCAAATAGGCCGTCATGGGTGTGATTTCACTGGGCTTGGCTACCACACAATTTCCGGAAGCCAATGCAGGAGCAATTTTCCAAGAGAATAAATACAAAGGAAGATTCCAAGGCGATATACATCCTGCAATTCCAATGGGAGTTCTGAGTGTATAATTCAATGCGACATCTCCCATCGAATGCGTTTCTGTGCTTTGATGCAATGCAGCCGTTGCATAAAAATGAAAATTGTCAACCGCTCTTGGAATATCTACAGTTCTTGCTAACCATACTGGCTTACCATTGTCAACAGATTCAGCAACTGCAAATTTTTCTAGATTTTTTTCGATTAATTCACTTAATCGAATTAATAACGCAGAACGTTTTTGTGTTGGCAATGCACTCCATATCGGAAACGCGTCTTGTGCTGCTTTTACCGCGAGCTCAACATCTTGCTCATCACTATCCGGAATCAAACTATACACCTTTCCAGTTGAAGGATTGTAATTGTCTAGGTACTTTCCAGAGATGGGTTCAACTAAAACGCCGTTGATATAATTCTTTATTTTTTGCATTTATGTCTAAATAATATTTCCTTTTTTCACTTGAAATACAAGAAATTCCAACTCGTAGAGTTCTTTGGAATTCAGCGTTGTAAAAGTATGAATTTCAGCCCATGTTTTTTTGCTTGCAGGATCAAAAAGGAATTGCTACCTTGCGTGAAACTAAGCAAACCCCTCCCCTTACATGTTTGGTATTCAATTAGACAGGCTATCTAATCTGTCGAATAGATTTCTGTCGACGCACTTTAAGCTAAAAAAGGATTCCGTTATTGGTTTTTTATTCTTCTTATCTGCATTCTTTGCTCCGGTGGTGGCCTATTCGCAACTGTTCGATACAGTGAAAGTTGCTACATACAATTTGTTAAGATATCCAGATATCAGTTCAGGTTCGGCATCTATTGCTGATACTACGTTGCGTCATCCCTTTTATAGAACCGCCATTACAGCAATAAATCCAGACATTTTAGTGGTGGAAGAAGTTCAATCCAGTGCCGGATTGAATTGGTTTTTGAATGATGTGATGAATAGTACAATCGTGCAATATGGTACTGCTGCATTTGTAAATGGTCCTGATACCGATGCCGGAATTTTTTATAAAACATCAAAATTTCAATTTATCAGTACGAAAACAATAATTACTAATCTAAGAAATATTTACGAATTTAAATTAGTGCATATTGGATCTGGTGATACATTGCGAGTGTATGCCGTGCACTTAAAAGCAGGCTCAGGTTCGGTGGAAGAGCAAATTCGTACTGCCGAGGTAGATAGTTTGCGCAAAGTGACGAACGCTTTATTGCCAGGTTCTAATTTTATAGTAGTCGGTGATTTTAATATTTACTCGAGCATCGAACCAGCTTATCAAAAGTTGCTTCTGGACCAACCGGGCAACGAAGGTCATTTTGTTGATATGATAAATATAACAGGTATCTGGAATATCGCCGCTTATTCGAACTATCATACACAATCAACCAGAAATCGAACATTTGGAGGCGGTGCTGACGGTGGATTGGATGATCGCTTTGATATGATCTTATATTCGCAAGCCATTTCTCTTGCCGGTGGAATGAATGTAGTTCCTAACTCTTTAGTAGCTTTTGGTAATGATGGAAATCATTATAATGATTCATTGAATCATTCTACCAATACGTTTGCAAGTCCAACCATCATCAATGCTTTATACAATGCATCCGATCACTTGCCTGTAACTATGAATTTTACTTTTCCTATTTCTTTAGGTGGAGATGTAGGTGTGACAGCGCTGTTGACAAATGGTACGTATTGCCCATCTACCAATAGAACGATTCAGTTGCGCGTCCATAATTTTGCATCCAGTACCATTAATTTTAGTTCTTCATTAGTTACTGTAAATGCATCTATTCAAAATCCAAATAATGTAACGCAGACATTTAATCTTTTACTTAGTTCAGGTTCACTTGTAGCCGGACAAGATACTATTGTGACATTAGGAATAAATTATTCGGCAACTGTACCTGGTTCTTACTTAGTAAATGCTTCTACAAGTTTAACGGGGGATGCAAATAACTCCAACAATGCGATGTCGCAAAGTTCTTTTTCGATACTCAGCGGTGGATTGGCTAGCGTTTCTCCTGCGGGACCACTTCAAGTTTGCTCTGGTAATTCATTAACATTAACTGCTAATTCCGGAAGTAGTTATTTATGGTCAACAGGAGCAACTACATCTACTATATCTGTTAGTCTTGCCGGATCTTATAGCGTTAGTGTAACCAGTGCTGCCGGATGTATTTCTACTAGCAACATGGTTAGTGTTAGCATTGGATCAACTCCTCTTTTGCAAAACTTATTTTCTGAAAACATGGGACTTACTACAGGTACTTTTCCCATAGCGAGTCACGAAAGCGCAAATGGATTTCAGAATGTAGCTTTGACGATGTCAGGTACCGGAGATGTACGCATCACACAAACGTCATTAGGTGGATATTCCGGAGCAAGTGGAGGATCCAATATTTTCATTACAAATATTGTGGGAAGATATTTCACGATCTCAGGCATCAATACATTAAATTCAAATAACATGTCCGTTAGTTTTGGATTGTATAAAAATACTATCTCAAACACAGGTCAAGATTTAAAGGTTCAGGTGAGTACCGACAATATTAATTTTACGGATTTGTCTTTTCCAGTGATTTCAACTGGAGCCGGATGGTATTTACGTACGGCTACCGGTTCAATTCCAAAATCTGCTAATCTTCATTTAAGATTTATTCAAACAAACACATCAACACAATATCGAATTGATGATGTAATTTTTAAACATGTTCTTGATCCTATCATTACAGCTTCCGATACTATTGTTTGTCCCGGCGATTCGGTGTTGTTAACGACAACTACCGGAAACAGTTATTTATGGAGTACAGGAGCAACTACTCCCAGCATATACGTTCATGCTGCAGGAAGTTATACGGTTTCTATCGATTGTAATAACGCTTCTCCGGTGATCATTCAGAATTGTGCAGGATCCACTCTGCTTACTGTGAGATGCATGATGGAAGGATACTATGCGCTTAATGGTCAATTAACACCTCGACTTTTTAACGTTGGCGTCACTACAAACCCCTTGCTTTGTGATACGATACAACTTCAGTGGAGAAATACTACCACTCCTTTTGCACTCGTGCATTCAACCCAAGCCGTTATGGACATCTTCGGAAATATTTCAGTTCCCGTGCCGGTAGGTTTATTGAATCAATCGTATTATTTAGTAGTAAGACAATTGTCCTCTATAGAAACCTGGAGCAAATTACCCGTACTGATGAGTGGAGCAACTATTTTTTACGATTTTAGTACTCCTTAAAAAAAATTAATTACAATCGCATTCAACATCATTATTCAAATCAATTACAGTAACAATACTTGCTTGTGAACTGCAATTTCCAACAATGATACGTACATGTTGTCCGTCATGCGTAGTTCCTTCTACTGCATACTTTGGACAAGGTTTAGATTTCATATCGCTTTTTGAATAATTGATTTCTCCCGTTTGTAAAATTTCTTTTACTTCTGATTCATCAATACTGCGGCAATCCATGCGACATTGTGCGTGCTTGGTGTAGTAAATTTGTTGATGACGAAAAGCAGCTTCGCGATGGTCGCGCTTAATTTGCGTAGGATTATTTTCTTCAGTTGGTTTTTTAAAGAATAATAAATAGAGAACTAATAAAATTCCTAAAACAAGTAAGGATCCAAAATTTTTTTTCTTCGATAAACCCATCTTAATTTCACAAAACGATTACAGACATGATGTTCTTCCTCCATCTACCGGAAGATTAATTCCAGTAATATAGGAAGCCGCGGGGGAAGCTAAAAAAGCAATGGCATTCGCAATCTCTGAAGGATCAGCAAAGCGACCCATCGGAATTTCACTTTCCATTTCATGGGTGATATTATCTTCTGTATTACCTGAATTTTTTGATTTGTTGGAAATGATACTTTGTAAACGTTGTGTTGAAGTAGCACCCGGTAAAACATTATTCACGGTGATTCCAAATGATGCCACTTCGCTGGCTAATGTCTTCGACCAATTGGCAACCGCTGCTCTGATGGTATTGGAAACGCCTAATCCTTTTAGCGGTTGTTTTACAGAAGTACTAATTACATTAATGATACGACCGTACTTTTCTTTCTTCATCCCATCTAACAAAGCCTGTGCTAAAATGTGATTGCAAAGTAAATGATTGGAAAAGGCAGAAACAAATTCTTCCGTTTTCGCTTGTGCTATAGGTCCAGCGGGAGGCCCACCTGTATTATTAACTAGGATATGAATAGGATTATTTGCTTTCACATATCCATCTAAAATAGATTTCAATTGATCGGGATTTGCAAAATCAGCAACTAGATAGGAGTGATTCTGATTCTCAGCTTTATGAAGAGATGCTACGGCTTCTTTCAATTTCTCTTCATTTCTAGCCAATAAAATCACATGAGCACCTAAGAGCGCGAGTTGAGTGGCGGCCGCAAAACCAATCCCTTGTGTACTACCACAAACCAATGCGGTTTTACCTTGTAAGTTTAGATCCATCATCTTGCGAAGATATTATTATTTAGGCAGAATAATACCTATGACAATTGGATGCTAGCCTAATTATTTTAAATGTACAGGCGGTATATCTTGATTGTAAGTTTAAAAGTTATGATAAGATTTAAGATCATTCGATTTTTCAGATGAAACGAATTTGTATTAAAAACAAAATTTTCATTTTTTACCACAGAGTCACAAATTACACAGAGGTTCACGGAGTGTGTGTAATACCAATTGAATACTATTCTAACCCCAAAATTTTATATGTACAGACGGTATAACTTGATAATTAGATTAAAAGTTATGGTAAGTATCCAGATCATTTGAAAATAGTGATTTATAAAAGACGAAAAATTCTCCGTGTTTCTCCGTGCTTTCTCCGTTCCTCCATGGTTAGAATTCTAACTTTTTTCGGAGTTACGAACATACTTCATAGATTGTGGCCAAAGCAAAGCTATTATGCGATTGGACTATTTAATTTGTGAATCTTATATAATAGGGGAAGTATGAAAAGCCCATTATTGTATTATTTTTTCTAATTTAGTAGTCCAAAAAAGAAATAATTATGGCCGTAGCCTCAGCTTTCAATCTGAAGAAGTGGATCGATGAAAATCGTCATTTATTAAAACCTCCTGTTGGAAATCAGCAGGTCTATAAAGCCAACGACGATTTTATCGTGATGATTGTGGGCGGACCCAACTCCCGAAAAGATTATCATTGGGAGGAAGCCGAAGAATTGTTTTATCAAATTGAAGGCGACATCGTGGTAAAAATTATTGATGAAGGGAAGCAACGTGATATTCATATTAAGGAAGGTGAGATGTTTTTGCTGCCACGATGTGTTCCACATTCTCCGCAGCGCGGACCCAATACCATCGGATTAGTTATTGAGCGATACCGTGATCAAAAAGAAAAAGATAAGTGCATGTGGTTTTGTGAAAATTGCAATGCAAAATTGTACGAAGAATCTTTTAGTTTAGAAGATATCGTGAATCAGTTGCCTGCCGTGATGAGTAATTTTTACGCATCCAAAGACCTTTGTTCGTGCAAGGAGTGTGGTACGGTGATGGAGGCTCCACTACCTGTAGCTTAAAGGAGTCGAATTACAATTTTAATTTTTCTATCTTGATGTGATTACGAATCCATCGAGGGAGAAGAATAGCGCCTATCAATAAATAAGGATAGTAGCTTAGCATCCTCCATAAAATACTTAGCGTTGGTGCGAGACCTTTTGAAATAAATTCTCCTAGAAAATCGGTGAACATAAATTCTGCTAATCCACTACCACCCGGTGTTGGACTTAGTAAAATGATAATGCCCATGATGACTTGTTTCCCATAAATTACAAAATCATTGAGTGCAGTAGTACCATGAAACGCATGTAAGATGCAATTCACGATCGAGTAGCGGGCGGTCCATGAAACAAAGGTGGCACCCAAACACCACATCCAATATTTTTTACTTTTATCTTTCAATCCATTAGATGCAATTACTAACTGATCGCCGGTTTCTCTTGCTTGCCGCTTCCATCTTCTCAATAAAGGAGCGGAGAACATATACAGCAATAATTTTTTTATGAATTGTGGATTTACAAACAGTGCATAAGCCACAAATAATTTATAGGCGAGGATTAGAAAATAGACAGTCCAGAAAGTATAGAATATGCTATTTCCAAAACTGGTGTTGAGATGGATTCCTGAAAAAAGTGCATCCTTGCTTGCCATAAAATAAACGAAGGGCGCCATCACTGCTAGAAAAATACCATCTAGAAAAGAAGAGTTGAGAATAGCGGTAATGCTTTTACCCATATGAAGTCCTTCACGATTTAAAATGAAAATAGCGAAAATAAATCCACCACCAATCATTCCTGGAGCAAGTGCAGAACTAAATTCCCAAAGCATAATAACGATGAAAGCGCGTTTCCAATCAAGATGTTGATCGGTGAGCACACGAATACGAATCATGTAAGCCCAATCACGAATGACGACGGAAACGATAGCAAGAAAAAACCAGAAAGAAGAATTCAAATTCCACTTCACAGCGGAAAACGCTTCCTTATCAAAATCTTTAAAAAAAAGAAATGCGGTTACGCAAAGACCAATCAAGATTGGCCAAATAATTTTTTTGGGAGAGAATACTTTTAAAATTTCACGGGGATCAGTTTGCATCCTCTTCCCTTGGAGCTGTAACTTCGGGTGCCGCTTCGAGCGTACTCACCACGAAATTATTAAAGCCTTCACCCATGAAGATGAGTAAGGTTCTGTTCTGAATAAGATCTAGTAATGCGAGAAACGTAAAGACAGCATGCAATTTACTGGTACATTCTTCAAAGAGCTCAATGAAATTTACCTGCGGTTTTTTCATCAATGTTTTATTGATGTAATCCTTCTGACTGTCGATAGAAAAAGGATATTGGATGATCGTATGCGTAACTTTATTTTGATTGTCTTCAAAACGCGACATTACTTTTTCGAAAGTAGCAATGAGACGATATAAAGTCAACTGATTTAATTCGCCGGCATAAGTAGCATCTGAAGTTGCATTATATTTTGCTAGCTCTTGCTCCAAGTTACCACGATGAAAACGCATCATGCGCTCATCTTCCATCGCTCTTAACTCTTCTGAAGCCGCTTTAAATTGTTTGTAGTCGAGCAGTTGTCGAACCAAGTCGTGACGTGGATCAATCTCATTACCTTCTTCGTCTTTTTCATAACGAGGCAACAGTAGTTTTGCTTTGATACGCATTAAAGTAGAAGCGACAAGAATAAACTCACTTGCCAACTCGATGTCCATGGTTTGCATATCATGCATATAGGTCAAAAAATCGTTGGTGATTTTGGCAATGGGAATATCATGAATATCCAATTCATCCCTTTCTATAAAGAAAAGAAGAAGGTCGAATGGACCTTCAAACTGGGGTAATTTAATTTCGAAACTTTCGCTCACAATGCTCTTTATGGTATTTGAAGTATCAAATTTCAGCCTTTTTCAGCTCTAAAACAATGATCAATCTAAATTAATCATATTCTATTGATTAAGACGACTAAAGATCCTCATTAAGTTACTCTTCGTAACTCAATCTATTAAACAAACCCCTTACTTGTTGGAAATAAAAAAAGGCCATCCGTGAGGACAGCCTTTCTTATTAATTTTTTTACTTTTTAGAAGTAGAAATTTAAAACAAGAGATCCGCTAGCGTTATCAGTATCTAAACCGAAAGAAGATGATTTACCTGTTTTAGAAGATGAAGAAACACCACCAGAAGTAGAAGAATTTTCTCCTTCACCAGTGCTTGAAAATGCGATTCCCCAACCGAATTCACCGCCTAAAGACATCTTTGGAGCAAAGAAGTACTCTATACCAATGAAACCACGGATTCCTAAGCTGAAGGTACTACCCAATTTATTCTCACTTGAGTAACCAGGTGCATCGATAGTCGTCTTTCCACCACTTAAACCAATATTTGCTTCACCACCGTAAATTCCTTTTAAGCGTCCTTTACCACGGTATTTTTGAATACCAGCTCCTAAGTTGATGTTAGTAGCAGAAGTTTTAACTTCAGCTGAATCTGTATCAGGATTTCCGTCATTGTCAGTATCAACATTTTGACCTTCTTTCTTTGTAGAACCCAGACCTAAACGCAATCTTAAACGATAAGCTGTGTTTTCGTCTTTCATCATTTTACCTTGAAGAACGTTTTGTGGATTTTGCCAATCAAATGATGGTGCACTGTTGCTACCATTCATAAGATTTCCGAAATAGTTTAAGGTAGAGTTTGCGCCAATACCAATGCTCCAATCACCAGCTTCTGGTAAAATTGGAGTTCCTTTTTTTGATGTCATGTTATCTTGTGCAGTTACTGCTCCACCGATAAACATTGCTAAGATTAGTAAGCTCTTTTTCATTGCTTTTATAGTTAAGGTTGGGTGCAAATTTATTGTCAATTTTTTAACTATTCCAAATACTGAGGATTGTTAATGAACAATCAACTGTTTATAAGTGCATTGTGATTTCTTTGGCTTTAAAAAAACGTCGATTTTTCACTGATTTTAATCACTTTTTCTATCAAAAAGTCGATAAATAGTGCTTTTTCGTAGGCTCTGACCGGTAGAAGATGTTAGATGTTAGACTTTGGACCGATAGCTATCGGGATTAGACTTTTTCTTATCCAACATCTAATCGCGAAGCCTCGCGCCTGCCTGCATCAAGCACAGGACATCTAGCATCCAACTAACATCTAACATCTAATTTCCAACCTCCTCTGCAATCTCCTTTTGAATAGAAGCAGCTATGCCGGGAAATGTACGCTCCACAATTTCACGATCGCTATTGGTGGAGGACGGAAAAAATTCCATGCAAAAATTTCCACGCACTTGTTTTCCATCGGCTTTTAAAATGGAGTAGTGAATCAACAATTCTCTTCGATAAATTTTATTGGCAATGTCGATGCAAGAATTGTAATTTGTTTTTATTTCGAATTGATTAATGCTTACGATATAATCGGATTGATACAATTGAAATAAATAATTTAGAAAGGAAGTATCTCTTATCTCCACTTGCATGAACTTTGAATCGCCGCGTGTGGTGATGGTCTGTGGTGCCGTTTGTGCATCGGGATGGAGTTCGGACTTCTTTTTTTGTTTTTTGATTTCGCTTTTGGAAGTATTTCTTCCTCCTATTGGATATGCATAACTGTACCCCGCTTTTCCGTAAAACATTTCTAAAAGTTTTCGGCCTCGATTGCTGGTATCTTGTAAAAGACTTATGCAAGGTCCATGTACTTCTAACTCCCCTTGAATTTTTAAATCTAATGTTTTGCGAAAATAATTTCTATACTCCTCCGGACTCCTTTTCGTTTGCGCCATGATGTCTCGTTCCGCATCGCTTAAATAATATTCAGGTGGGAAAGGAACTAATAAAATCGAGGTGTTCTTGAGCGTGTCTTGTGCCGATGCACCCATCTGCCAGAAAAGAAAGACAACGAAGCTGATAATTTTATTTCTCATGCTTCAAAAGTAAAAAGGGATGCGCTGAAATTAGGTGACTATTGTGGAGAGATATGAACAGGTTGCTGCTTGTTATTGGTTAGTTGCGATGTTTGTAGCGGCAGGAATTAGTCCAACTTCAACACTGCCAAAAACGCTTCTTGTGGAATTTCAACTGAGCCTACTTGACGCATTCTTTTCTTTCCTTCTTTTTGCTTCTCGAGTAATTTACGTTTACGAGAGATATCACCACCATAACATTTTGCGGTTACATCTTTACGTAATGCTTTCACCGTTTCGCGTGCAATAATTTTTGCACCGATAGCGGCTTGAATGATAATTTCGAATTGTTGCCGAGTGATTAACTCTTTCAACTTCTCACAAATTTTCTTTCCAAAAGTGAATGCGTGATCGCGATGAATTAATGCAGAAAGCGCATCAACGGGTTCGCCGTTTAACTTAATATCTAAACGAACGAGATGACTTTGACGATAACCAATCATATGATAATCAAAAGAAGCATATCCTTTAGAAATGGACTTAAGCTTATCATAAAAATCAAAAACGATTTCGGCAAGTGGCATATTAAAAACCAATTCTACTCGATCGGTTGTAAGATAACTTTGATTTACAATTTCACCGCGTTTATTAATACAAAGGCTCATCACAGGTCCAACGAAATCGGCCTTGGTGATGATGGAAGCTTTAATATAAGGTTCTTCAATGCGATCGAGTCGGCTAGGATCTGGAAAATCGCTTGGATTATTTACAATGAATTCGGTTCCGTTTAATAGATAAGCAAAATACGATACGTTAGGAACGGTAGTAATTACCGTCATATCGAATTCTCTTTCCAGTCGCTCTTGAATAATCTCCATGTGCAACATTCCCAAAAATCCGCAACGGAATCCGAAACCTAAGGCGGCAGATGATTCTGGTTCGAAAGTGAGAGAGGCATCATTCAGTTGCAACTTTTCGAGGGAGGCACGAAGTTCTTCGTACTCGTCGGTATCTACAGGATAAATTCCAGCGAACACCATGGGTTTTACGTCTTCAAATCCTTCGATGGCAGTAATAGTGGGTCGGGCAATGTGCGTAATGGTATCACCCACTTTTACTTCCTTCGCGTTTTTAATTCCAGAGATGATATAACCTACATCACCGGTTTTTACAACATCGCGTGGTGATTTTTCTAATCGAAGAATTCCAATTTCATCGGCATGATATGCAGAATCGGTAGAGACAAATTTAACATGATCTCCCGTTCTGATTTCACCATCCATCACTTTATAATATGCGATGATTCCACGGAAAGAATTATATACCGAATCGAAGATAAGTGCTTTTAAGGGTGCTGTTGGATCGCCTTTAGGAGCAGGAATACGAGTGACGATGGCTTCTAGAATTTCCAACACGCCCATTCCTGTTTTACCAGAGGCCGATAAAATCTCATCGCGATCACATCCTAAGAGATCCACAATTTGATCCTTTACCAATTCAGGTTCGGCGCTAGGAAGGTCAATTTTATTCAAAATAGGAATGATTGTTAAATCATTTCCTAGAGCTAAGTATAAATTAGAAATCGTTTGAGCTTGAATTCCTTGAGCAGCATCTACAATCAAAAGAGCTCCTTCACAAGCGGCAATGGAGCGAGATACTTCATAGCTAAAATCCACGTGTCCAGGAGTATCAATCAAATTGAGTGAATATTGCTTCCCATTCAACGTATAATCCATTTGAATGGCGTGGCTCTTAATCGTAATACCGCGCTCACGCTCAAGATCCATATTGTCAAGCACTTGAGCTTGCAAATCTCGCTTAGACACTGTATTAGTATATTCCAACAGACGATCGGCCAAAGTAGACTTACCATGATCAATATGTGCGATGATACAGAAATTCCGAAGGTGCTCCATAGGTGCGCGAAGGTACGAAACAGAAGCGTGCCATTTCGATCATTTTTGAGTGAATATGTTCTTCATTTCAATTAAAAGCTAGAAAACATTTCAGAAATCGACACAAAAGTTCAGACTTGCACAATTCATCCATCTTCAGGAAAAAAACGGATTCTAATTAAATGATTTATTAAAAAGGAACTGAGTTCACTTTGATGACATTCAAATCTTTAACCATGATTATAAATCCATATGCAACCATAAGCACAGAAAATACATCTTCTTATTTAGAGCGCTAATTGAATTATTGAAAATGTAAAAAATGAAAACCCTAATACGCGAAAAGGAAATATCATTCATTTACACTTCAACATAATTGCAACCATTTATTAAAATATTATTCGAGAAAAATGAGTCGACATAACCTGTAGACTTTAAGGAAAGCGAAACAAAAAAATTATTGTATTTAAAATCTTTCGAGAACACCCCAGTGCTCGCATGGAAGAAATGTGCCTAACACACAAATATTACTTCAATCATTTTAAAATTATGGCTATGAAAAAACTATTTATTTATATCATGATTACCAGTATCGCATTATTTATAATCCCGATTAAAAGTTTAGCATCTCATTTAGCAGGGTCGGAAATGTCATATGAATACACTGGAACTCCTAATACTTACTTGGTAAGAGTGAAATATTATAGAAGCTGTAATGGAATTGGAGCAAGTTCACAAATATTTATTTGTTGGAGTTCAGACTCGCTCGGGTTGAGTGGAACTAATAATGCCCCCTTTGTTTCTTATACAGTTGTTCCAAATTTGCCATGTGTTACCGTGCAGCCATCCTGCGTTGGCGGAGTTGGCGATTTAGAAGCTTATACTTATGAGGCAATTATTTCATTACCACAACCCGCACATGATTGGGTATTTTCATTCTTTGAATGCTGTAAAAACATAATGGCTTCAACCATCTCATCGAATAACCCGGTAGATATATTCAACAGTTGTAGATTAAATAATATTTCAGCACCTACCAATTCCTCTCCAGCTTTTATAAATTTAACTCAATATTATTTTTGTTTAGGAAGTCAATTCAATTACGATCATGGTGTTACTGAAATTGATGGAGATTCCATTGTGTTTTCTTTAATTGCACCAGAAAATCCTCTCGTTATTTGTCCTCCATCGCCATTCCCGATCACCTATATCGCACCCTACTCTCCTACAAATCCATTTGGATCTTCCATTCCCATCACCATAAATTCTTCAACAGGTATAATTAATTTTATTCCCAATATTATGCAGGTAGCCGTCCTTTGCATAAAGGCAAGCGAATATAGAAATGGGATATTAATAGGAGAAATAAGACGAGAGATTCTTATTTATTTTGTTCCGACTTGCAATCCGATTATTCCTTCATTTGAAAACAATGTATTAACATCAAGTGGAGGACAAATTCTTGCCAACTGCAACGATTACTCTGTCATCATTCCATTTGACACTAGCTATCAATGTGGAAGTGTTGTTCCGTCTGACTTTCGTGTTTTAAATCCATTTGGAATTCCAAATCCAATCGTAAATGTTGTACCCCTAGGTTGTTCCTCTGGACTTTCTGATTCATTAAAAGTTACCTTTCTAAATCCACTAACTGCAGGAGAAACATTTGTGTGGGTAAAACGTGGATTTGATGGCAACACTTTACTCTCTGAGTGTGGTGCTGAAATTGCGGAGTTTGTGGATACCGTTCGGATAATAGTTAATGATAATAGTGTATGGTTTCCTGTAACAGATTCTCTTGATTGTATATTTAATCAAATCGCTATTACCTTATTTGATAGTATTTATTGTTTCTCCATTGCCAATGATGGAACCGATTTACAATTAGTAGATGGTGGTGGTAATAATTATCCGATTGCTAATGCCTATGGATATTGTAATTCAAATGCTACTAAAACAAATCAATTACTATTAAATATGGTTGGAAATTCTATTGCTAATGGTACATTGTATTTACTTCTAAATAATAGCGGAGGATCGGATGGAAATACGATTGCAAACGATTGTGGTCGATTCTTAACGAGCAATGATACATTGGCAATTCTGCTTAACTCACTGAAAATAAAAATTGATTTAGGTGTAGATCAAACCATTTGTGAGAATGGAAATTTCCCGATCTTAAATATAGATACAACCGGAATCACAAGCTATCAATGGTATTTAAATTCTGTTGCGATTCCCGGTGCTACCAATACTACTTATCAAACAACACAAGCTGGGTTGTATGGTGTTCATGTTGCAAATGGAGGATGTATGGGTGATACAACGATGACTTTAACTGTGGTACAAAGTCCCATTGTAAATTTATCGGATATTACTATCTGTGATTACGATTCCATTCCTACTTTAACTTTAAGTTCAATTGCAAATGGAATGTATCAATGGTATCATAATGGAAATGCAGTATCTGGAGCCGCGTCAAACAAATTTACTCCAACAAGTGCAGGAATCTACAGTTCAGAAGTAACCATTCCACCTGGATGTATTGGTGCAGACACGATGGTATTAACAATAAATCCAACTCCGGTATTATCTGTCGCAGATCAAGACATTTGTTCTGATCAACTGGCTATATTAGATGCAGGTGTTGTGGGAGCAAATTATTCTTGGTCGAACGGTGCCAACACACAAACTATTTCAACAAATGTTGCAGGCACCTATATTGTCAATGTTGAATTAAACAATTGTAGTGCTTCGGATACTGCTACTGTGAATGTATTTAATGTGCTGCAAGCTCCGTTAGTTGCTTGCACCAATGGGACAGGATCTTTTCAATATGTATTTGTTTGGACAACGGTACTTGGGGCTATTAGCTATGAAGTTAGTGAAGATGGTGGTGCCACATGGATTCCTGCTAACGTACCATCAGGAAATGAATCACACGGAGTGAATTTGTCTGTTCTTAATTTCCAAGTTCGTGCTATTGGAAATGGTTTTTGTTCGATTGGACTTACATCAGAACCTATAGGTTGTGAGATTACAGTGGGTAATATTTTCACACCCAATGGAGATGGTAAAAATGATTTCTTCGAGATAAAAAACATCGAACAATATCCAAACAATACGGTTCAAATCATTAATCGTTGGGGTAAAAAATTGTATGATCAAGGTGGATACAATAACAGCACAAAAAAGTTTGATGGCATAAATTTACCAGAAGGAATTTACTTCTACATGGTAGATCTAGGCAATGGAATGAAAAAGAAATCAGGTGCCGTTACCATCAACCGATAAATAAAATTTATTTCCCTTTTTCATGAGGCTGTCGCGCATTTAGGCAGCCTCATTTTTATTACTGATTATAAAAGAAAAGCAATTCAGAAAGTTCAGTCTATTCTCTTTATTGGTTTCTTCAAATTCTGGTTAAAAAGATGAATTTGGAGATTAAAAATCGACCTTTGCATTTATTATTATACATCCATCACACAGAAAAATCAATTAAAAAATTCATCGAAATCAGTTTTTCATATTGATAATTAGCTACTTAACAGAATCGTCAATCTCCTATGCAACCTCAAACTCGTAAATTGCATCTATGTCTTTACAGCGTCCTTTAGAAATGACCGATGAGCAAATACTAGAAGCCATACTTCGCGAAGATGCTTCCGCTCAGCGGTTGCTCTACGAAAAGTTTGCGAGGAAGATGTTTGGTGTTTGTTTACGCTACACGAAGCAAAGAGAGGAAGCGGAGGATCTGTTACAAGAGGGATTTATTAAGGTCTTTCAAAAAATTAGTTCTTACAAAGCGGAAGGTTCCCTGGAGGGATGGATAAGAAGAGTGATGGTGAATACGGCTTTAGATCATATTCGACAACAGAAAATGTTGTGGACAGATTTAGCAGATGTAATAGAAGAGGGAGATGAGCCAGTAATAGGCCATGAAATAGGAGCAGCCGAATTGATGGCAGAATTACAAAAGCTACCTATCGGATACAAAACCGTCTTCAACCTCCACGCCATAGAGGGATATTCGCATAAAGAAATTGGAGTGATGTTAGGCATCAGTGAAGGAACCAGCAAATCGCAATACTCCAGAGCCCGAAATCAGCTTATGATTTTAGTACAAGAGTTAAACAAAGAAAATAGTTATACTACCAAATAAAATGAGTCGCTTCGAAGATCAGTTCAAAAACGCCTTCGACCATTTCGAACCTGAAGTGGATCCGAAGCTCTGGCAGCAAATTAGCCAGCAGCTTCCTAGCGCGCCGCAAAATCCGGGAGCTTCAGGCTCAGCAGGTACAGCGTCGAAAGGCATTTTAGCACAGTTGGGGATAAAAGGAATAGCTGCAATTATAGCAACAGTTACTTTAACCATTTTAGGTGTGAATTATTTTCTTCAGACAGACGAAAAAGCAACGGAGAAAAATATTCCAACCACTTTAAATGAAGGTACTCTTTCTGTTGATAATTCAACTTCTCTCACCCCTCCATCTGAGCAAGAAAAAGTTCAAGGTGAAGCAGTGGTTTCTTCTTCACAAGAGATGAATCCATCTTCAGAAAAAACAGGAAACACGAATACAGAAAATAAAGATAAACTTGATCAAAAAATCACGATCGAAAATGCGTTGACCGGAGATTTGAACAAGGGAAAAGGGGAATCTAATTCTGGAAAGGATTCCCCTACACCTGCTTTGGTGGTTAAGAATACAACAACTCCTGTTACAACGTCTGTTTCAGATGTCGCAAACGGAGAAACGAAGAACCAAACGGAACCTGTTGTTTCAACTCAAAAAACGGTAAAACCTGTTTTGATTTTATCGACGAAAGGTGGTTTTGCTCCATTAACAGTTACAGCAATTACCAACCAAGAAGGAAATGTAAATGCCGTATTTGATTTTGGAGATGGAAAATCTCCGATGGTAGGATCTACAGCAAACAATACCTATGATGAACCTGGAAATTATACGGTTTCATGTGAAATAAATGGAATCACCATCGAACAAAAAATCACTGTTTTTGGACAAGTTCCCAGCGCCTTCAGTCCAAATGGAGATGGAATTAACGACTTACTTACGATTACTAAAGATGCAGGTATCACTTTAGAAATCAGAATCTTTAATAGAAACGGCAAATTAATGTTTACAGGAAAAGGCAATAACATCTATTGGGATGGGACCTTTGAGGGTAGAAATGCCGATGCAGGAACCTATTTATACAATATCTTTGCTACCTCTGATGGAGGTGCTACATTCAAACAAAAAGGAACTATACACCTATTCCGATGATAAATAAAATGAAAACCAATCCAAACAATACGGTCATGAAAAAACTGTTTACCCTCTTCGCAGTGGCATTATTTGCCTTGCTATTAACCCCTGAAACCACGCAAGCATCGCATATGGCGGGTGTGGATATCACATATGAATATACGGGTGTTCCTAATACCTACCTTGTGCGATTGAAATTTTATCGTGACTGTTCCGGTATTTCAGCACCAACGCAAGTAACAATTTGTTGGTCTTCATCAATTCTTGGATTAAGTGGGACTGTCATTGCTCCTAACGTTTCCATGACTCCTGTACCCAATACACCGTGTGTAACGGCACAGGCAACATGTCCAGGTGGAGTTGGAGATATTGAAGAGTATATTTACGAGACAACAATAGTTTTACCTCAACCCGCTTCCGACTGGGTTTTCTCTTGGTACGACTGCTGCAGAAATGGTGCGATTACAACAATGCAACCAAATGGAATGTATAATAGCTGTACGCTAGACAATCTTCTTGCACCTACTAATTCTTCTCCTTATTTCTTGAACTTAGCTTACACTCGTTTTTGTGTAGGTAATCAATTCTTTTATGATCAAGGTGCGATTGATATTGACGGTGATTCTTTAGTATTCTCACTTGTTACTGCTGAAGATGGTAGCGGATCTTGTCCTCCTGCTCCATTTCCAAACACTTATATTGCTCCGTATTCTCCAGCTAATCCATTAGCTTCTTCTATTCCAATTACGATTAATTCATCAACGGGTGTTATCAATTTCATTCCATCTATTGTTCAGGTGGCTGTAATTTGTGTGTTGGTACGTGAGTATCGCAATGGATTGTTAATTGGGCAGGTAAAACGTGATATTCAAATTAACATTGTTCCTGCTTGTAATCAAATTTTTCCTTCGTTTAGTAATGGGGTGTTAACTGCTGGTGGCGGTCAACTGCTTGCTAATTGTAATGACTATTCTGTAATACTTCCTTTTGATACTAGTTTCCAATGCGGCTCAGCAGTACCCACTGACTTCCGTGCTGTGACTCCTTTTGGAATTCCAAATCCATTAGTAAGTGTTATGCCTATCAATTGTGCTAATGGTCAAACTGATTCTTTATTGGTTACTTTCTTAAACCCTTTAACAGTGGGAGAAACTTTTGTTTGGATAAAGCGTGGATTTGATGGTAACACTTTACTCTCTGAGTGTGGTGCTGAAATTGCTGAGTTTGCGGATACCGTTCGAATTTTAGTTACTGATAATAGTGTTTGGGCTCCTGTCACGGATTCTATTGGTTGTTTATTTAATACGTTCTCGGTTACCTTATCCGATAGTATTTATTGTTTCTCGGTTGCCAATGATGGTACCGACTTACAATTGATAGATGGTAGTGGTACTAATTTCCCGATTGCTAATGCGTATGGATATTGCAATCCAGGTGGTGCTAAAACAAATCAGTTATTAGTGAATATGGCTGCCAGTTCTTCGTCTCCAGGTCCCTTGTATTTACTTTTAAATAATAGCGGTGGTTCCGATGGAAATACCTTAGCAAACGATTGTGGTCGTTTCTTAACTAGCACCGATACACTTGCTATTTTCTTTGTTGACAATATTATTGATGTGAACATCGGTTCAGATCAAAACATTTGCAGCTTCGATCCTATTCCAACGCTTGACTGTGGTTATCCTAATTTGACATACCAGTGGTATGATCAATCAGGTGCTATTGCAGGTGCTACCAGCCAAACGTATACTCCTACTGTGAGTGGTACTTATTCAGTGTCTATTAATAACGGACCTGGTTGTGCTGGTGCGGATACGATGACATTAGTAATTATTCCTGCTCCTTCTGATAATTTAGGAAACGACTTAGTACTTTGCATTAACGATCCACTGCCTACTTTAGATGCAGGAAATGCAGGAGCTACTTACCAATGGTTTTTAAATAATACTGCCATTGCAGGTGCTACTTCTCAAACCTATACCCCTTCTGGACTTAGTGTAGGAACTTATACCTTTACTGTTGAAGTAAATACTGGAAACGTATTATGTATTGGTTCTTTTGATGTGGTGATTACTACTACCAATGCATTTAACGTAACCTTGAATAATCAAACCATATGTGATATTACTGCTGCTTATCCTTTATTGGATGCAGGTAACCCTGGCGCTCCTTCATACCAGTGGTTCTTAAATTCAACTGCTATTGCGGGAGCTACTGGTCAAACGTATCAAACCATGCAAGCGGGTACTTACAGCGTGCAAGTTGGTACAGGTACTTGTGCTGGAAACGCAAACATGGTACTTACCGTGAATGCAACTCCAGTGGTAACATTAACGAACGCGACTATTTGCGACTATGATGTCATTCCAACTTTAGATGCTGGAACGATTAGCAATGCTACCTATCAATGGTTAAATGGTGGTACTGCCATTGGTGGTGCAACCAACTCTACTTACACTCCTACTGCTGCTGGCACGTACAGTGTAGATGTTACAGTTCCTCCAGGTTGTACTGGTACTGGCAACATGACATTAATCATCAACGCAGCTCCCGTGTTATCAATTCTAGATCAAGACATCTGTTCTGATGGACTTGCTATTTTAGATGCTGGTGTTTCAGGTGCTACATATACTTGGTCCAATGGTGGAAACGCACAAACTATTTCTACTGGAACTGCCGGAACCTATACAGTTGCTGTCAGTTTAAATAACTGTACCGCTAATGATACCGCTGTTGTAACGGTGTACTATTATCCTGTTGCTCCTATAGTAGCTTGTAACCCTGGTACAGGACCGTATAAATTTATTTATGTGTGGACTGCGATTGGTGGAGTAGCAAGTTATGAAGTAAGTGAAGACGGTGGTGCAACTTGGATCCCAGCAAATACGCCTTCCGGTCCTGAATCACATGGTGTGAATGTAACCATACCGGATTTCATTGTCCGTGCTATTGGTAATGGTCTTTGTAAAATTGGTGCTTCTTCTGAGCCTACGGCTTGCGAAGTGACTATTCCAAACATCTTTACTCCCAATGGGGATAGCCAAAATGAATTCTTTGAATTGGACAACATCGAACAATATCCAAACAACACAGTACAAATCTTTAACCGTTGGGGTAAAGAAGTGTACAACGAAGGTGGATACAATAACTCAACCAAGAAGTTCACTGGTAAAGATTTACCTGATGGTGTTTACTTCTACATTGTTGATTTAGGAAATGGTGTTAAAGCTAAAGCGGGTACTGTTACGATCAACCGATAAATAAAATTTATTGAATGTTTTAAAGAGGCTGTCTCCAATGAGGCAGCCTCTTTTTATTGATAGATGGAAGTCATTTACTCCTATCTCCTATCTGTAAATAGCTAATTCCATTTTTCCAACACAGAAAACCATTCTTGTATTTATGTTTTATGCATTTTTGCATTAATAATAAACTGAACCAATTTATATTTTCACCGTTTAAGTTTGCACGAATTAACCGTATATGAAAGTTACCGAACATCTTCAAAAAGCAGCCGGCAAAACATTGTTTTCCATTGAAATTCTCCCTCCTTTAAAGGGAAGGAGCATGAATGAAATTTACCAAGGGATCGATCCCTTGCTTGAATTTAATCCAAGCTTTATTGATGTTACCTATCACCGAGAGGAGTACGTTTACAAAAAACGTCCTGATGGTTTCTTAGAGAAAAAATCGGTTCGTAAACGCCCAGGCACTGTTGGTATTTGTGCTGCCATCATGAATAAATACGGTATTGATGCTGTGCCACACATTATTTGTGGAGGTTTTTCTAAAGATGAAACAGAAAACGCTTTAATTGATTTATCATTTTTAGGAATTGATAACGTACTTGTGCTAAGAGGTGATTCCATCAAGACCGAAGGAAGTTTCGTTCCTGAGCCTAATGGCAATGCGTATGCTATTGATTTATTAGAGCAAGTAGTTTGTATGAATAAAGGACAGTATCTGGATGACGAATTGCAAGGCGTGGCGCCTACTAAGTTTTGTATTGGTGTGGCTGGCTATCCTGAAAAACATTTTGAAGCGCCCAATATGCGCACTGATTTAAAATATTTAAAAGCAAAGGTAGATGCCGGAGCGGAATACATCGTAACACAAATGTTTTTTAATAACGAAAAGTATTTTGAATTTGTAAAAGCATGTCGCGAAATGGATATAAATATTCCAATCATTCCTGGCATCAAAGTAATTACCACTAAAAAACAATTGACGGTTTTGCCTTCAATATTTCACATCGATATTCCAGATGATTTGGAAGATGCGGTGGAGGCTACAAAGACAAACGAAGAGGTAAAGGAAGCTGGTATTGAGTGGACCATTCAACAATGTAAAGAACTAAAAGCAGCCGGTGTTCCTTGTATCCATTTTTACACCATGGGGAATTCGGAAATTTGCAGAAGAGTGGCTTCGCAGGTGTATTGATGTTAGATGTTAGTTGTTAGATGCTAGATGTTGGTCGCGAGGCTTCGCAATTGGTTGTTGGTTGTTGGTTGTTGGTTGTTGGTTGTTGGTTGTTGGTTGTTAGATGTTAGATGCTGGATGCTGGAATTTTTTATATTGGACAAAAATAGTTAGTAGAACACCATTGTATTTATTAGCATTATCCGATAAGATAACCCTATTTACTTTTCCTCGGAATCCGAAGCACCAAACCAATGGTACCGTCTAGTCCCGATAACTTTAATTTAGCGTCGATTTTGGAAAGGTCTTGCTTTGTTCCATTTTGTTCATACTCTTCGAGTGTGAAATTGTGGGTGTCTAATCCAAGATTAAAGTTTAATCCTACTACATCGCCTAAATAAATTATAACACCGGTGTTAAGTCGAATGCCTCCACCACGATAGGTCCATTCTTCCGTTCTTTTAATTATAGCATCCTCACTCGTTTCTTCGAGGACAAGGCTAGCTGTATGAATTCCGAATCCAGTATACCATCTAAAATTATCTTTGTTAACGATGGTATATTCTCCAGCAATACCGAAAACGAAGAAGCGATTACTTTTTCCTTCAGCGCTATCGGGTTCGTACAAATAAGATCCAAACTTCATATCGAGTCCGAGGTTCCAGCGCTCCGTCAATTCATAACGAAATTCTAGAGGAAGTTGAATGGATAAAGCCCCATCTTCGTCTTCATACTCGGAACTTCCGCTTTTCAATTGAAAATCGGTTTTGTAGATGGACCATCCAAAGCCTCCGCGTATTTGAAATTCCTTGTCTCTTTGTGCTTCCGCAGACCCAACAAAGAGGACACAAATAATCCATAGAATACTATTTCTTCTCATACTTTATCACTTTTAGAACATCAAAAATATCAATTTATTGTATGATTTAAACTACTCGCACTCTATTAACCCTTCAAAATCAATTAGAAGATAAATTTATCCTCTAACATGGCAGTATTAAACGCTCAGAACGTAACTTTGTAGCAATAAAAAACAGAAAAAAATGAAATTTGGTGTTGTCATCTTCCCGGGCTCTAATTGTGATAGAGATTTAATTCATGTAGTTAAAAATAACATGAAAAAAGAAGTGGTGGAACTATGGCATAAGGATCATAACTTGCAAGGATGTGATTTTATTTTATTGCCCGGTGGATTTTCGTACGGCGATTATTTACGCAGTGGTGCCATTGCTCGTTTTTCTCCATTGATGCAAGAGATCATTGAATTTGCGGATAAGGGTGGATTTGTTTTTGGTATTTGCAACGGATTTCAAATTTTAACGGAATCACATTTATTACCCGGCGCTTTATTGAGCAACGATAATCATCAATTCGTTTGCAAGAATGTAAACATTCGTTGCGAGACCGATGAATCGGTGATCACTTCGAAATTTAAAATTGGCAAAACCATTCAAATTCCGATTGCACACGGCGAAGGAAGATTTTATTGTGACGAGCCTACATTAACCGAGATCAATAAAAACAATCAGGTGTTGTTTCGTTATTGCGATGCGGATGGAAACGTCACCAAAGAAAGTAATCCGAACGGAGCAATCGAAAACATCGCGGGTATTTGCAACCGCAATAGAAATGTTTTTGGAATGATGCCACATCCGGAGAGAGCAAGTGATGCAGTGCTGGGTAATACGGATGGGAAGATGATTTTTGATTCGATATTAAATACGGTTCTTGCGTAGTTTCTTTTCGCAAGGCTTCGCGATAACAGCAAACAAGAAGTAAGAAACTTGATTGCTGAAAATTTGAACACGGATAAAAGGGATAAATCGGATTGGCGCAGATTTATTCATAACTAAATAAAAGACTTCGTGCTAACAAGTGTCCTAAAGTGTTCTCTAGTGTTCTCTAGTGGCTTTAGTGTTAAAACTGAATTAATATTTAACAATTGAAATTTCGAGCCAAACGAGAAGTTCTGTGATACCTCTTCTAAAAAATTATTTTTTATAAAAATTCATTTCATCAATATAATCACCAACGGTTTCGGGCATCATGTAGCGCACGTCTTTTCCTTCCTTGATGGATTTACGAATGAAGGAGGATGATATTTCCATTTGCGGTGCATCGATCCATTTCACGCGTGAATGATCTTTTAGATTGCCTCCGTCGTGATTTGGTCGAGGGTACACGTAGATATCGTGATGCTCTAATATCAATTCAAAATTTTTCCATTTGTGTAAATTCTCTAAATTATCGGCACCCATGATGAGTGAAAATTCATGCTTTGGATATTTATCCTGCAAATAAGCGAGCGTAACTACAGTATACGATGGACGCGCTAATTCAAATTCAATTTTAGACGCTTTCAATTTTTTATTGTTGCCGATTCCGAGCTCTACTAAATGAAAGCGATGGTAATCTTGCAGTAATGTTCCAGCAGGCTTTAGTGGATTGTGCGGCGATACCACCATCCACACTTGCTTCAAATCACTAAACTCAGCCATGTATCCCGCAATCACCAGATGTCCGCTGTGAATGGGATTAAAAGAGCCGAAGTAAAGTCCGATTTTCATGTGATGAACTTACAGTTTATGATTCCTCATCCGGTTCAGGGATGGTATCTTCTAAAAATTCCTTTACTATTTTCACTGCCTCTAATTTTGCATCTTCTAAAACCGAATTCACAATGACATGATTGAAACGAAAGGCATAATTCATTTCCTTCTCTGCTTTGTCTAATCGCTTAAACAACGAATCTTCCGACTCCGTAGCCCTTGCCACTAATCGTTTATGCAAATCATCCACAGAGGGTGGCATTACAAAAACGTCGAGTAATTGTCGACCAAATTGTTTTCGAATATGCAATCCGCCTTCCACATCCACATCAAAAATAGCCACGTAACCATCATTTAAAATACGCTCCACTTCGTTTTTCAGCGTTCCATAAAATCGATCTTTATAGACTTCCTCCCACTCTAAAAATTCGTTGTTATTAATTTTTTCTTTGAATTCATCTACACTCAAAAAATAATAATCTTTTCCGTGTTCTTCATTCGCACGTTTTTCACGCGTTGTTGCCGACACACTAAAACGCATCATCGGAAACTGTTGCATCAAATGATGAACAATGGTTGTTTTTCCGCTCCCACTTGGACCGCAGAACAGCACCAGCTTATGAAGGAAGTTAGGGTTGGTTTTCAAAGTACGTTTGCCAGTTGTTCTTTTAATTTTTCCAATTCATCTTTCATTTCAACCACGATACGTTGCATGGGTGCATCATTGGCTTTGGCGCCGATGGTATTAATTTCTCTTCCTATTTCCTGGGTGATGAATCCCAATTTTTTTCCGTTGGCTTCGGGATTAGCAATGGTTTGCACAAAATATTCGCAGTGACTACGCAAACGAACTTTCTCTTCGCTGATATCTAACTTTTCAATATAATAAATCAATTCTTGCTCGAAGCGATTCCGGTCAATGGACGTTTGCTCAATCAATTCATTGATCGCTTTACTTATTTTTGCACGCACACCTTCTACTCGCTTTGTCTCAAACTCTTCTAGTTGCGGAATGCAATTCGAGATGGTATCTACACGCATGGTAATATCTTTACTCAATGCGGCACCTTCATTATCACGAAAAGCATTGAAGCGCTCGAGAGCAGCGTTAATTACCACCTTCAATTCTTTCCATTGCTCTTCATCCGATTCTTGACGTTCGGCATTCATCACCGCAGGAAGTTTTAAAATACAATCCAGCAAATTGACATCATTCAAATTATATTCCTTTCCTAACGCAGAAAGTTCTTCGTAATAGGCATTAAAAATTTCCTTGTTTACAGAACTACGTTTAGCGAGTTCATTGCTTTCAAAAGAAATGCTTAAATCCGCTTTTCCTCTTTCCAGTTGCTTACTTAAATCGGAACGAAGTTCTAATTCGCGATCACGAAACTGCATGGGCATCCGAAGATTCAATTCCAGAAATTTACTGTTGAGAGATCGGATTTCTACTGTAACGTTTTGGTTTCCTACGAGACCTTTGGCGTTACCATAGCCTGTCATTGATCGTACCATAATATTGATTTATGCGCAAAAATACATTTTTTCGAGGAGATAATAAAATACAGGGGGAGGTCCTCTCCTCAGTCTTCTCTAGTAACAGCAATTATAAAAACAGCCTGAAAATCTTCACTTATCACCTAACTATAAAAGCCGGCGGTTAAACTTACTATTCCAAACATCGTAGGTCATTTCGAACTTAATTTCGTTCTTACCATGCATTCCTATATCCTTCCAGCCAGATTCTCTGTAAAAATTTTCTGCGCGAGTAGTAGGAGCTGTCCCTAACCATAAGGCTTCTTGCGTATGCGCGAAATATTCTTTCAACATGATACGCTGCAGTTCTTGAGCTATGCCTCGACCTTCAAAGTTGGGTGACACGAACAATGCCCAAACATTTTTTTCTTGATTATCTAAAATGGCAAATCCAACAATTTGATTTTTTATAGAGCACACCCAACCCATTCCGCGCGTT
The DNA here is from genome assembly GCA_031411335.1 of Bacteroidota bacterium. Classification (GTDB taxonomy): domain Bacteria; phylum Bacteroidota; class Bacteroidia; order AKYH767-A; family OLB10; genus JAJTFW01. Next base: position 62,942 of record JANOAX010000170.1, on the reverse strand, counting down.
TCTAAATAAGGGATATAAGAAGCATTTGAAATAACGGAAGGATCAGATAAAACATTTTCCTTTACGGCATTTCTCACCACTTGCATGGGGAGGATATCTTCTTGGGTGGCTTGTCTAAAAATCATGGGGTGGTTCTTGTTCTACTAATTTTCTCCGGGTAATTACTATTAAAGAGAGCGACAAAATTATTTAATTTTTCGGAAAAACATGAAGTGTCTATGTCGAAAAAGCTCGTGGATCCATAATATTTACAGTTTAAACGCGACGGTCGCAACGGTTTCGCGGCGGTCGCGGGTGTGGGGAATAACTTATTAAATACTATTTACTTGTTTTTTCACAACACTTTTTGTTGTAAGCCATACTCCGATAAAAATTAATAGGGCTGCTATTAAATGTAAAACGTTGGGAACATCTTTTCCAAACAACATAGCAAATCCTGCTGCCATTAAGGGTTGCAAATAAATATAAACACTCACCACCCCTGCACTGAGTTCGCGCAAGGCGAGTGTATTGAGGAGATAGGCGAAAAAAGTAGTTCCGATCACTACAAAAATAACGCTCCACCAGGTATTGGTCGGGAATGTATTCCATTCAATACTCCTAAATTCCTCCCATCCAAAAGGCAATACCAACAATGAGCCCAATGCAAAAACAATTTGCATGATGGTAATGGGATGATACTTTTTCATTAAGGGTAAAACCAAGATGATATACATCGCATAAGAAAGTGAATTCAGCAAGATGCATAAATCACCAAAAGGATCACTTTGTATTGAAGAAAAACGATTTCCGTAAATGATTAATATTATGGCTCCTGAAATTCCGCAGATGATGCCGATGAAACGATTTAAATTAATTACTTCTCCTAAAAACATGACCGACAATCCCAAAACGAAAATGGGATTTGTTACCATCATGAGTCCGGCATTGATGGGACTGGTTAACGACAATCCTTTAAAAAACAATAATTGATTTACCGCAACCCCAAAAACGGCACAGGCAATGAGTCGGGGCCAATCTGACTTTTCAATTTTTTCATGAAAAAATAATTTAGCGGCCACAAAAAATAAAATAGCGGCTACACAAACTCGAATCACAATGAATCCAAATGGCTTAATAAAACTAGGCATTACCTCCTTTGCGATCGAATAATTCGCACTGTAAATAATGTTTGCAGTTAATACTGCTATGTGGGCTTTAAAGCTACGGGTCATTTCATGGCTTGCTTCGCACTTTCTACTACCTTTTTCGTATTGCCAATAAAAATTACATCATCCACAATCATCACGGGGCGCTTTAAAAATGTATACTCGCTTAAAATTAATTTTCGATAATCCTTTTCTGTCAATACTTTTTCATTTAATCCCATCGAACGATACTTCAATGCTATTCTGCTAAACAAAGCCTCATAAGATCCCGCCAACTTTTTCATTTCGTCGATTTGCGCAGGAGTGATGGCTTCGGTTTTTATATCTTGCATGATCACGTCCTTCTTCGGCTTTATTTCCTTAAGAATTCGTTGGTTGGTGGTGCAAGTACTGGAATGATATATTTTTTTCATTTTTTCGAGTTCGTTTTCAATTTTATTTTGCCTTAAAAAACTCAGCCACTTTTGCCATGTCCTCATTTTTCACAAGTGCAGAAAATTCAGCCATCATGATTCAATCTCCATCTTTCGATTTCTTCGTGATGGTCACACATCGAAAAGGAACTGCGGTAGTGCTTACATCCAACACATCCACCACATACATCAAATCATTGATGATATGTACCGATCGCTTCTTAACTTTAAAAACAGTTTTAGTAGAGATATCTTTTGCCTTTTCTGAGATGTATGTTTTTATCTGATCCAAATTCCAATCTTCGCTGGGATCTGTTCCATACATTTTACAATCTTCATCTAGACAATTGATGAGTTGTGCAGAATCACGTGCGGTGATGGCCACATAAAAATCATCTACAATTTTAAGATTTTCATCTGCTTCTCGCGCATCACCTGGTTTTACTTTTTTAGTGATGTTGATTTCCTTCTTTTCTTCTTTGCCTTCTTTTTTAGGCTCATTCTTACAGGAAGAAACTAATAATACAGAAGTGATGCTGAACAATAATATTATATTTTTCATATTTATACTTTTATTAACTCGAATAAGAGTGGACGAGAAGGAGCTGCATCATTTACGAAGGGAGCAACCTGTAAATTCATAAAATACAATCCGTCATTGATTTCATCAGCAACAAAAACCAATTCAGTAATGGTAGCATCCAAGCGTGTTGCTTGCGGATGATTCCAAAACGCATGATGTGCTAATAATTTTCCTCCGTCCTCTTCCCGATCCACAGAAGGCAAATCAATCATTAAATGACGAACGCCTTGCTCACGAAGCCAGGTTGCAGCAGCATCTTCTAGGTAGGGCGGATTAGAACTGGAATAATTTTTAGAAAGCTTATTTCTATCATTGGGCAAAGTACGTATGATGAATGAGTCGGCAGGTTCACTGCAAGCACTTTTTACTTGATCAAGTGTAATTACTAAATCATCCTCTCTCTTTTCGGGTTGTATTGAAACTAAATTGGCGAAACAAAAATATTCCTTGAAATGCGTATTGATGGATTCTACTTCTTTAGAAATATGTCCGACCGTTTCTGTATGTGTTCCGTGTGCATGGGGATTAAAAAAAATATTATTGAAATTCACACCTGCTCCTTCCTTCACAGATCCAACCCAATCACCCATTCGAACGGGTTCCATCTTCACTGGACCTTGATACCAAGCGATCACATGTCCTTCTCCTGCTTCGAATGGAATACAAATATCCATCGGTTTTGAGAGATCCACTTGGTAAGAATTATTCTTATGCGTAACTGAAACTTTCATAGTTTAGATGACAAATAATTCAGAAGTAATTTTATCGGCGAACAACAATCCATCTTGACTTAATCGAAGTTGATTCCCATCACGTATCAGCCAACGTTTTTCAACGAAAGGCTGAGCGGCTTCCAATAATTGTCCAGCAATACCATCTCCATAGGCAGTACGCAGGGCACTCAAGCTAATTCCTTTTCGCATACGCAAAGATGTTAAAATGAATTCATGAAACTTCGCCTTATGTGTTAAAATTTCCACTTCAAATTCACGTTCCCCTCTTTGTAAGGCTGCCACATAAGCGCCATTGCTTTTCACATTCCAGCTTCGTTTCTCCCCATCAAAAGAATGAGCAGAGGGGCCAATTCCTAAGTACGGAGTTCCTTCCCAGTAGGCACGATTATGCTTCGATTCAAAACCTTGCTTGCTAAAATTCGAAATCTCATACCACGGAAATCCCAAACGCTCTGCTTCGGCGAGTAAATATTCATATTGTTGTGCTGCTTTTTCATCGTCGGGCACTTCAATCAATCCCTTTATAATTTGCCAACTTAGTGCAGTTTTTGATTCCACCGTTAATCCATAACAAGAAAGATGTGTGATGGGAAGTGCGAGGGCAGTTTCTACATTTTTGATCCAATCGGGCAATTCCAATTTAGGCCAGCCAAAAATTAAATCCATTGAAATATTCTCGAAACCCATGTCGGCAGCGTTAGGAATACACGACAAAGCTTGCTCCTTATTATGTGCACGATTCATACTTAACAAATCTTCTTCACGAAACGATTGCACACCCACACTCAAGCGATTGATGGGCGATTGCTTTAATAACTTTAAATACGTTTTTGTCAAATCATCGGGATTCGCTTCCATCGTAATTTCGGCTTGTGCATCTACAGTAAACAAAGAATACATCTCTTCAAAAAAACGCATCAACTCATCATAAGAAAGCAGTGACGGTGTACCTCCACCAAAATAAATGGTTTTTACTTCTTGTCCTTGCAATTCGGATGCTCTCCGCTTCAACTCCATCAACATTGCATCTAACAAATCCTCTCTCCCACGTTGGGACGTAGAAAAATGAAAGTCGCAATAGTGACATGCTTGTTTACAGAATGGGATATGCAAATAAATTCCTGCCATGATGGTACAAAGAACGCAAAAAGAAATTATACAGACGATAAATATAAATTATTAATGGCTTTAGTTTATTGCCAAATAAAAATTCACGATTCCATATTGTTTAAGCCTCTCCTCCTTGCCTCCTCTCCAAAGGAGAGGAGGAATTTATACTGACGTTACCTATAAATTTGTAAGCAACTTTTATTTTCTAAAACTCACTAATAAGTAATGATTACTTTTAACGTAGCAATTGATTTCTCGGAACGAATCTGCAATAAATACATTCCTTCTGCAAAACCATCTACCTGCAAACCGAAACTCTTACCATTTACATTTTTTTCCAAAGCGATCACTTGACCATTCAAATTACAAAGTGAAATTTGAGCGTTTTGCAATTCCTCCTTTGAAACAATGTTCAAGAAATCATGTGTGGGATTTGGATAAAGAGAAAATCCGTGTTGCTCCAATTGTTCGGCCAAGCCAACGTTTGTTCGAATCAATTGCACAAAAAAGGCAGTGCCTGTTCCAGCCACACCTGACAAATTATACACACCTGGGCCTGGATCAAAATCACCAGTACCGGTAAATTGACCAGCGTGGTAAAATCTATTTTGGACGATATCCAGTGTAGGTCCACGGTAACCATTCACAAAGCCAAATACTTTTGTTCCCCAGGCATATCCACCTGCGGGATTTAATGTGCAGATATAATCCGATCGACCACCAATTCCTCCAACAGAATTCAAGATCATGGTATCGACAGGATGCGGATTAATATCAATAATTCCTGTAAATGCTCCTTTAAAATAAACGTTGCCTTGTGCGTCATTTACAATTGCTGTTGCGAAATCGATATTACTATTACCAAATATTCGGGTCCATTGATACACTCCAGCATTACTAAACTTAGTAAGAAATACATCTTGAGAATTCGAGCTTGAAGTTAACGTATCAACAGCAACTGCATCGGGATTAAAATCAACTTGTCGATTAAAATCACCAATTACAAATATATTTCCTGTGGCATCTAAATTCAAATAACTTGCTGTAATATTTCCACTTACTGTCGTCGATAAAAAAGGTTTTGCAAAAACAAAATTACCCGCCGCATCCCATTTAAAAACAAAAGATCCTACCGTATTGGAAGTAGCCGTTAAATTAAAAACATTTACACCTGGGTCGAAATCGACAGTGCCGACAAATGATCCGCAGGCATAAATATTATTATTTACATCTACATCAATTCCTGTAATCGCATCTCCAAAATTAGCTCCTACTTTCTTAGACCAAACATAATTTCCAAGATTATTTAACTTCAACAAAAATCCATCTACATTACCACTACTCACCAAATTTTGAACATTTGCAGAAGGATCTGTATCGATGGAATCACGAAAAGTTCCTGAAATAATTAGGTTTCCTAAGTTGTCATTTCTCAGCATCGTTGGATAATCAGAATTAACACCACCAAATTGTTTTGACCATACATAATTTCCCATCGAATCCAATTTCACTAAGAACACATCTTCATCGCCATAACTCACCAATGAATTTGATAAATTGGGATCCGGATTTGCATCCAATGTTTGCTGAAATTGCCCGAGGATAATGGGGTTACCGCTATTATCAACAACCAATCCAACCGGACCATCAATAGAAGTTCCGGCTAGTGCTTTTATCCAAATAAGATTTCCTTGTAAATTGAATTTTGCAATAAAAACATCATATGCTCCTACAGAAGATAACCAAGCAGTTCCTGCGCCTGGATCAAAATCAATTGTATCTTGAAAAGTACCTGCTAAAAATACATTTCCAAAATTATCGTGAGCAATACTAATCCCAACGGCAGAGGCATTGCCAATCGTGTTTGGAGCTCCCATGGCATTTGCCCATGAGAAATTTAACTGTTGTGCATGCGTAAAATTCACCCAAAACATAGTGAAAAAAAGCAGCGATAAAGATTTGATATATTTCATAAACCAATTTTTGAATTTCGAATTTAGAAATAAATTTTGGAGAAATCACAAAAGAAAAAATCTATTCCGTAAACCTTCCAAAAAAGAAGGCGAATGGTATTAGTCTCTTGCTAAATACAAATTCAAGTAGACCTATTGTTCAAGCCTCTCCTCCTAGCCTCCTCTCCAAAAGAGAGGAGGAATTTATTCTGACTCTACATATAAATTATTCCTATCATTTAAATATGAGGTATCGGCTCGGCCTATGCAGTAAATATTAAATACATGATGATTGATATTGTAAAAAAAGAATCTCGGACTAAAATATTAATCCAATTGGGCTTACGTTTTCTTTAACACGATTCTAAATGTAGTTCCTTTGTTATGTTCGGAACTCTTCACAAAAATTTGACCGCCATGGTACTCTTCTACAATTCGTTTTGAAAGCGAAAGTCCTAAACCCCAACCGCGATTTTTACTAGTATAGCCTGGCTTAAAAATAGTTTTGTACTTCGACTTTGGAACACCCTTACCTGTATCGCTTATGTCGAGGTACACAAATTGATTTTGATCGGTGATACGAATACTAATTTCACCTTCACCACTCATGGCATCAATCGCGTTTTTGAAAAGATTTTCGAGTACCCAATCGAATAAATGTACATTTAGTGGAGCATCCACATCATAGTTCTGAAAATTTTCCAGCTTAAAATTCACTCGTGAAGAAGCTCTTGTACGAATGTAGTCGATAGCATCTTCAATCACCTTCGTCATGTTTTCCTTTTTCAAAGCTGGAGCAGAACCAATCTTAGAAAAACGTTCGGTGATTGTATTGAGACGCTCAATATCTTTTTCAATTTCGGGAAGATGTTCTTCCGGCTGCGGCTTCGATTTCAAATATTCTAACCAGGCCATTAGTGATGACAATGGTGTTCCCAACTGATGTGCAGTTTCCTTCGCCATTCCTACCCACACCTGATTCTGCTCTGCTTTGCGCGATGTTGAAAAGGCCAAGTATGAAACAATCAAAAACAAGGCAATTACGGCAAGTTGGAAAAAAGGATAATAGCGCAATTGCGTGAGGAGATAAGAATCTTTGTAATAAATAAAATTCTTTTGATCGGCAGCGAAGGAAATATCAATGGAAGGATGTTGTTCCTTCATGATGACCAATTCGCTCGACAAATACAACGTGTCATCTAAGCGCAAAGAATCCAAATTTCGAGTGGAGATGATATTATTTGCTTCATCTGTAAGAATGACAGGCACCGTATTATTATCTGTCAACACCGATAAAGCAAAGCTGATATCGCCGGGTTCGGCGTTGATATCGGAAATTTGGCGGGTAGCTTCGGCCCAGAGTTCTACTTTCTTACGTTCTTCTTCCGACAGCTTTTTGACCAACTGATTGGTATACAACAGCGAGCCTACTCCAATGAGTAAAGCCATAATTAAAAGGACCAATTTCCAGCGCTGCTTACGGGTGTAAATATTCACTACTTCAAAATCTAGGGCAAAAATAGGGCTTTAATTCAAATGATGAACCTTCAAAAGACGAAACATTGAGGTGCTAATGAAGAAGGAAATATGTGATACTGATTGATTTAAAAAAGAATGACTACTCTTCATCCAGTTCCAACTCCAGTTCTTCCTTTTTCTTAGGAATATTGACAGGTGCTTTGTTGACGGCCGAATCCTTCTTAAACCAACCAAATTCCTTATTCAAAATCTTTTTCAAATCTTGTTTTTCCTGCTTTACTTCTTGTACAATTTTCTGTTCGATGGCCTTACGGTCGTACGTAATTTTGGGATTCGCCAATGGACCCTTCATACTTAAGAAAATCCGCATGCGGCCCAAACCATCATCTTCGATCGTACCGAACTCTGAATTTTGCGCTTTTACTTTACGTCCCAGAATTTGTGAAAGATCAAGTTGCAATTTGTAGTCGACTATATTTTCGAAAGAATGGGTACCTGAAGCTGTCAGATCCATCACACTCGATTTTATTTCCATCGAAGGAATTTTGATTACTTGATTGCTGATCTCAATTTCATTTTGCAACGTTTGAAACTTTATATTTTTCAGATCGGCACTTTTCAAATACTTGGAGAGCGCAAGCATGGGTTCGAAGTTCAAGAGTTCACCATTCTCGATTAAAATATTACTACGCGCATAAATTTTATTAAAATTACAATGTAGATCTTTACTCCATGTAGAAACAAACTGTGCAGTTGCGGTAAGTTTCCCTTTTACATTTTTATCCATCATCACTTCCTGACCGAAATTACCAAGTTGAGTAAACACTTCCGTCACGTCTAGTTTTTTCATTTGCGCATCGCAGGAAATAAGGATACTATCGGTACGTGAAGCATCCATGGCTCCACTCATCAATACATTTCCTTCAAACGCTTTAAACGAAATCGCATTTCCGTACAAAATTTTATTGCGAAGATCGAGTTGTCCCTTCAGTTGCCATGCTTGAAATTTTCGAAACGAAAGCACTCCAATTTGAACATTCAGGTTCATCCGAATACGATGTCTGAAATCAAGTCGATAGGTGGTATCCGCAGATGCAGCCAACGATTTATCCTCTAACAATTCATTCAGATCCAGATTGCGACAAACGATACGCGCATCACCATGAACCATTTCATCTTTTGAAAGCAGATAAGCATAAGCGTTATCAAAGCTTCCATCCACTTTAAAATCGCTTCCGGCAGCTTTGCCTTGCATATCTGTTAATGTTAAACGATTTCCAACGAGCGACATAAATCCTTGAATTCCAGAAAATTCTACTCGGCTTTTCTTCAATTTAAATCCAGCGTCTTTCAGCTCGATGTTTCCACTGCTGATCCAACTGTTCGACTCCTTCACTCTTCCTTTTAATTGTGCATCTACAACAAGCCTACCCCACATCCCTTCCATGGTATCAGGCATATAAAATTTGCTAAACACTTCTAAATTTACATTACTCTTCGCAGATACATTTATCCAGGGATTTGCAAAATCTTCCATCAACAAATTCAATTGAAAAGATTGATTCTCCAACACCCCTTTTGCATTTGCAATTTGCAATCGTTCGACAGGTCGGGACGTTGAAATTCGATTCGCGTAACTTCCTTTAAAAGAAATATTGCTCAATGCATAAGGTGTTCCTTTGGGAGCTAAAGAAGCTTTCTCTGTACTAAACTGAGCATGGATCAATGGAGATTCATTTTCGCCAACTTGTCCTTTCACTTGCAAGTCAAACTGAACAATTCCTGAATAATCGTACTGCGATAATTTTTCGGTATACACACCGGGAATCAAGGACAAAATTTCCTTCAATCCTGCCTTTTTACTTTTAATATTTACATCCATAAAAGTAGATGCTTTCTCATCGCGGAAAAACCCATCTACCCCAAACTCCAACGCTGCAACTTTCAAAGAACTCTCTTTTATTTCATACAATTTACGTTGACGATCAATATGGATATTTAGATCGATGGTCGTTTCTTTATGATGAATATAATTCACACCATTGGTTTGAAAACGCTCCACCATCAAATTTCCGCTTCCACTCAAATTATAAATATCGCTCGTAAATTGTCCTTTCCAATTCATGTTCTCAGCAAAAAAAGAATAGTCGCGCGCTGTTTGAATAGTATGATATCGAATATTGGTTTCTTTCAAAATAATTTCTTGAAGTTGTAAATTGAATGTGCTGCTTTTGTTTTCTGATTTCTTAAAGATGTCGTAATTTTCATCTCCATTTTTATCTACAAAAAGATTACATGATGCATGTTCGATACTAATACTTTTCAATCGCACATCATCTGAAAAAACATCCCACCAAGAAAATAGCAGGAACACATTTTTTGCAACCAATAATGGTTCTTGATTTCCAACAGTTTTTTTTCCTTTTGTCATTACCTCTTGAAAATTAACACTGGCGTAAGGAAATTTGCGCAAGAGAGAGAAGTCAATGTCACCCACTTGAACAGGAACGGTGAGATTCGCATTGATTTGTTCCACAGCCATGTCTTTAATTTTAGGACCGAGAAACCATCCAATGGCCAACAAGACCATCAGCAAACCACCTATAGTGGAAGCAATAATGATTAAAATTCTTTTCCGTTTACTCACGTCACAAAATTATGGTTAGACTATTAATGAAATCTGCTTAAAAATATTGTCTATGAACAATAAAATTGACAAGAAGGTAAGATGATTGAATAAGAAACCCTTATAAAACCTTTCGTTAAATTAAAAATTAATAAAATCGAGAGGATTTACTGGACTACCATTATACCAAAGTTCAAAATGGAGGTGTGGACCCGTACTAAACTCGCCTGTATTTCCAATGATGGCTACTACTTCTCCTGCTTTAACATGATCGCCAATTCGTTTTAAAAGGGCCGAATTATGCTTATACAAAGTAAAAATATTATTATTGTGTTGGATGCCGATTACATAGCCTGTTTCACTCGTAAAATTCGACATGATAACCGTTCCATCCATAGCCGATTTAATCACTTCATTGGCACCGGCCACGATATCAATTCCAAAATGTTTTTGAACCGTATTAAACTTAGTGGTGATGGTTCCTTTTAGGGGCGTAAAAAAAGCGATACTTCCTATACCAGTAGAAAACGACTTTTCGGTTGTTTCTTCTAATTCAAAACGATCCGACCCTTCCATTTGCATGCGTAATAGAGAATCCGACTCTGATTTATCCAATTTACGGATTGAATCAGCGTATCCGAGACTATTTGTAGAGGGATTATAAGAAGTTGTATCTATCTTGTCGTTCAATACATTAAGTAAATTCGCCAAATACTTGTTCTGAGCATTCATCTGATTATCAAGCGAGTCAGCTTTTAAGCTAACCGTGAGTAAATTACGACGAATATTCACATCCGTATAACCGGGGATATATTCACGTAACGGTGTGAAAGCAATTAAGTATAAAGTAAGTGTAATCAAGCTCAGAGCGAAAGTGCCACCAAAAACAATAATATTCATAGGAGTGAGTCGCAAGGCGAATTTCTCCTCTAATGTCTGGTCGTTCATGACAACCAGCCTGAATTTGTTGCGTAAATTCTTAACTATTTTTTTCCTTCGGGCTTTAAGAATCGGCATATGTGCAAATATCGCAAAGTTCAGGCTTTCGACCGCTTGTTTCAATCGTTATATTTGCAATCCTATACTAAATTAAAAAGTATTCAGTTTATTCTGGATAACATACCAAGATCTGCCTGTGAAAAGTTTGCGCTTTAATCTTCTTATTCTCCTTACGATCGTTCTTTTAGGAGGATGTAGTGTGAAGAAAAATAATATTATCAGTCGTGCCTACCATGGCACTACTACTCACTACAACTTCTATTTCAATGGTCGTGAACGCTTGAAGCAAGGTGCTGCTACTTTAGCGGAGGCACATGAAGATAAGTATGACCGTGTCCTTTCCATTTTTAAGATTGGAGATCTCAACAAAGCAAAAGCCGTTTTTCCTGATTTTGACGAAGCCATAAAAAAAGTTTCCATTTCAATTACCCGTCATTCCATCTATGTAAAAGGAAAGAAAGATCGTGCGATCAAGGAACATAATCGATGGATTCCGGAATGTTACATGGTGATTGGGCAAAGTCAATTTTACAAACATGATTTTTGGACAGCTATTGAGACCTTTCAATATATCAGCTCAGAATATCAGGATGATGAAATTCGACCAGAGGCGTTGATCTGGTTAACTCGCTCTTATTTAGAGTTAGGAAAGATGACCGATGCAGAATATTTGCTCGATTATTTAAAAGCCGATAAAAAATTATCCGTGAAGCTTACAGGATATTATCATGCGGTTTTAGCACAATACCATTTGCAAAGAAATGATGTATTTCGAGGTGCAGAAGCCTTGAAGATGGCAGCTGCGAGTTCGAAGAAGAAAGACGACAGAGCACGCTATTATTTTATTTTAGGACAGCTACAACAAAAAGCAGATTCATTACCTCAAGCTTTCTTAGCTTATCAAAATGTGATTAAGTTAAATCCACCTTATGAAATGGCTTTCAACGCACGTATAAATCGAGCGCGTTGTTTTGATGCTGGTAGTGGAAAATCGGCACTCGTGAAAAAGGAGTTGCAAAAAATGCTGAAAGATGAGAAGAACAAAGAATATCGCGATCAAATTTATTACGCTTTAGCAGGTGTTGCAAAACAAGAACAGGATGAACCTTTGGCAATTGAGTTATTGAATAAATCGGTGCAAGCATCGACAAGCAATACCACTCAAAAAGCGGTGAGTTATTTAGAGTTGGCCAATATTTATTTAGCGCAACCGAGTTATATGCCCGCAGCGGCTTACTACGATAGTTGCTTAACGAATTTAACAAATGATCATCCAGAGTATGCCGATATTCAAGCGAAGAGAAATAGCTTAGATCGACTTGTTAAAAATTTAAAAATCATCATCAACGAGGACAGCTTACAACAATTAGCTTCCTTGTCGCCAGAGCAACGTGCTGAAATCATTGGAAAAATTGTAGAAGCGGAAGATGCTGAAAAGGAGCGTCAGAAGATTGAAAAAGAAAATGAGCAACGCATCGAAGAGCAGGAAATTCTAGAGGAGAAAACGTTAAAGAGTCAGCCGCGATCATTAACTACACCAGCTTCAGCAACAGCAGGCGCTTGGTATTTTTATAATCCATCTGCTATTAGTTTCGGACTGAGTGAATTTTTGAAACGATGGGGCACTCGTAAATTAGAAGATAACTGGAGAAGAAGTGATAAAGATTTAGTGATTGGTGAAGTAGTAGAAACCGTGACTGTAGATAGTACAGTGAACAATCAGCAAGCCATTAATGATTCCATTGCTAAGTTGGATTCTAAATCCAGAAAAGAAGCTTACCTCGGACAAATTCCGAATTCATCAGCGCAGATTGAAGCATCCAATTCAAAAATTATTGAAGCCTATTATAATTGTGGAATTATTTACAAAGAGCAATTAACTAATATTCCCGAGAGCAATAAGAGTTTTGAAACCTTAGATCAACGTTTCCCGAATAATAAATTTAAATTACCTTCTTACTACAATTTGTACCGCTCGTACAGCGCAATGAAAGATTCGGTGAAAGCGAATGTGTATAAAAATTACATTTTAGCCAATGCACCAGAGTCGGATTATGCACGATTAATATTAAATCCGAATTTTTATTTAGAGATGAAACGGAAGTCGGAGGTGATTGAAGTGTTTTACGAAAACACATACCGCGCTTATTTGAATCGTCAATATGCTTTGGTGATTGAGCGAAAGCAATATGCAGATGAGAGTTTCCCTGTGAACAATCCCTTGTCGCCAAAGTTCTCCTTCTTAAAAGCATTAGCCGTTGGGAAAACGAGAACACTGAATGATTTTCAATTTGAGTTGGAAGATGTGATTCGTCGTTACCCAAAAGATTCGGTGAGTATTAAAGCAAAAGAAATTTTAGATTACATTCAAGGAAACAACATTCAAAAAACTACACTTGATACCGCAGCGGTTGATACCAATAATTTGAAAGATCCTTTTGCGGCATCTGCAAAATATATTCATGATGTAGATGCCACGCATTTCTTTGTGATTTTATCTCCCAAAGGTTTGATACAATCGGCAGAACTCATTACAAAAATAAAAGCATTCAACTCGAGGGATTTTTCAAATCTTCCGCTTACTGTGAATAATGGAAATATTGATTTAAACATACAATATATTGCGGTGATGTCATTCCCCAATAAGGATGATGCGATGGCCTATTACGAAAGTATTGTTTCCGAAGAAAATTTGGTAAACCAATTCGATCCGCAGCAAGTTCAATATTATGTGATCTCCCAACAAAACTTGTCGGAGCTTACACGCACGAAAGACATCAAAAATTACAGTCAATTTTTTCAAGAAAAGTACTTGCAGTAGAAATTTTGATTGAACGTTGTTCGTTATGTTGAAAGCCCTCTTCGATAAACCCTTCCCTTATTACGAGAGTTCTTCGCGTAGAGTTAAATCGGCGTTATTTTCAGGGTTCCTTGTGTTTGTTTTTCTATTTATTTTCCGTCCCTTTAATTTATATCGATTCGAGAATTTGTTTGCTTTACAAATTACAGCAGGGTATGGAATTGTTACATGCATCATGGTTTTGCTGAATGTGTTTTTGTTAACGAAACTTTTCCCAAAGTTCTTTCGTGAAAGTGGATGGTCAGTAAGGAGAGAGATTTTATTTATCATGTGGATTATATTCACCATCGGACTCGCCAACGCATTTTACTCGGGCTTTGTTTTTACCGATACTTTATCGGTTGAGTACGTTGCCATGTTTCAAGCATTCACGATTTTGGTGGCCATACTTCCTGTTTCTATCAATGTGATGGTGATGCAATCCTTACTTAACCATCGGAATGCAAAGAGCGCTGAGGAGATCAGCAAACACATGCATCATAAAAAAAGGTTGGAGTCGGCGCCCGATGCGATGGTGACTTTAAAGTCAGACAATAAAAATGAAGAATTGCAAATCCCCGCGAAGAGTTTATTGTACATCACTTCTGCCGACAATTATATTTCCGTAACCTATTTAGAGCAAGGAAAAGAAGCACATAAATTACTTCGCAGCACTTTAAAAAATGCTAAAGAAGACTTAAGAACCTACACTGCTTTTTACCGTTGTCACCGCGCATGGATTGTAAATCTAGATCGTGTTATTTCCGTATCAGGAAATTCACAAGGCTATCGTTTAGTATTGGACAGCTCGGATACCGTTATTCCTGTTTCACGAAATTTGAATGAAGATATTGATAGTCGGTTGTCGAAGTAAGCAGCATTACTATCTATTTCTTAACTGCAATTTTCCCTATTGATATGTTCATGTTGCCTACAATCAATGAACAATTGTACATCTATAAAATCTAGGCTACTTATTTATTAAAATTTTCTTAGATACGATCTTATCCTTTTGTCGAAGTACTACAAAGTAAAGTCCGTTTTGAAGATGGGTTAAATTTATGTTTTCAGTTTTATTATTCACTTGGCAATTAAATACGCTTTCGCTTATTATATTGTAAATTTCGATTTCTGTGGTTTTAAATTGGATATTATCAATTTGTATAGTAAAGTTCCCATTAGAAGGATTTGGATAAACTAAAAAGTCCGCTTGAGTATTTGATTCAGCTATTCCAGTGGGCATAGAAACATTTCCCATACTGTCAGTTTTGATAATATAAGTACCGGTACCAAAATTTCCTGTTGAACCAGAAATTATGAAACCTCCATCTATTGTCTGCCGAACGAAATATCCATAACTTGTCCATGGAACTCCGCCATAATTTCTAGTCCACAAAGTATCACCAGTTAAATTTGTTCTTATCAAATAAACTTTTCTTGCTCCCAATGAAACATCCATAACACTTCCTACTATAATATACCCTCCATCCGTAGTTTGTTGTATTGTATTCGGGAATTGATCTGAATAAAAATTATAAGTTTTCGTCCAAAGGGTATCGCCTATAGAATCTGTTTTAATAAGATATATGTCGTTATATTGACCATTATAAACATAAGCAGCAATAGCAAAGCCACTATCGATAGTTTGTATTACTGCTTGCCCAGCATCTGTTTGTGATTTATCGTAATGTCTTGTCCATAATGTATCACCATAAGTATTGGTTCTGATTAAATAAATATTGCTGCCTGAAGAAATAGCACTTATTGTACCTGTCATAATAAAGCCGCCATCAAAAGTATTATCAAGAGCTCGAGAACCATTTCCTAACATGCCAGTATTGTAAACTTTAGTTGATAATATTGTACCATTACTTAAAACAGCCATAAAAAAAGTGGAAAGTATACCTCCGTTGGAATAATATCCTATAAGCCCATAAAGATTGTTATTATAAACTGAAGCCATGCTATTTGGGAAAACTACATTAGTTGAGCCAACACCCGCAGAATACGATTTTGTCCAAAGGGTATCGCCAATACTATTAAGTCGATAAAGACAGGTTTTGGCATTTGTAACATCTACAACATTTATCATATAACCACTATCGGGTGTTTGCTCTAAATACATAACACCCTCTGCGCCTGCTCCAAAATATGTTTTCGCCCATTCAATAGTTCCGATGGAATCCAGTTTAACTACCATAACATCGTTACCATTTAATGAACTTGTTCCGCCAAAAATATATCCACCATCAAATGTTTCCTGAATACACAATGCTGAAACGCATCCCAAAGTATCTATCACCTTTTCAAAAGTATTTTGAGCTCTTGCTGGAGAGCAGAAGCAAAGAAAAAGCAGAAAAAATAGTTTACGCATAGAGATAAATCAAAGTCAATATTACAGAAATAAATTTGAAATATTATAAAACAATTGAATTTTTCATCCCATCTCCCTCCCCATTCATCCCAACCCTTGATTTCCATCCCAAATTTTGTTATTTACCCCTATTAATTTGATATGGCTTGTACAACGACTTTCTTTGTCAAACAAAATCGAAAAATTATGAACGAGCAACTCTTTACTGGAATTCTTTACACGCATATAGTAGCTGGCGGATTAGCATTAGTAGCAGGTCCGATCGCTATGTTTAATCAAGATGGTGGAAAGCTACATCGCAAAAGTGGAATCATTTATTTCTACTCGATGATGTTCATTTTTGTGAGTTCCATCATTCTTTCCATTGTTCGAGAAAATTGGTTTCTATTTATGGTCGGTATTTTTAGTTGTTACTTAGTATTGACGGGATATCGTGCATTAAAATTAAAGATGTTGCACCGCGGACAAAAAGCGGAGAAAATAGATTGGATCATTTTAATTATTTCATTGATTGCAGGCATTGGACTTATTGCGATGGGTGTTTGGATGTATTTTAGTAAAAGCAATTCATTTGGATTAGTGCCTTTTGTTTTTGGATGGGTGATGTTGTCGGGAGTGAAACAAGATTATAAGCGATTTACCATTCCGCCTACTGAAAAAAATCATTGGTTATTAAAGCATATAGTTGGAATGATGGGTGGATACATCGCAACTTTAACGGCGTTCCTCGTACAAAATGTACAAACCAATCCAAGTTTTATTGCGTGGTTAGCGCCCACGGTAATTTTAACGCCTGTGATTATTTACAGTACGAATAAAATTAAGAAAGGAAGAAGTAAGATTGTGATGAAGTGATTTTGATGGAACACTGATTTATTATGATGTTGATGATTTTTTATGATAATTTATCGAAGCATGTAGTTCTATCAATAGAACGCGGATAACTCGGATAAATATGATTTACACGGATTCCCTGCGCCCCTTGCGCCTTCCTTGCGTTCCTAGCGGTTAAGCTGCAAATAATATAAGAGCTAGAATTTTAAAACCTCTCGGAAAACATATTTCGCTCCCGATAGCTATCGGGATCGTGTTCATTCGCATTTCGCGTCTTCGTAAGTTCGTAACCTACCACAAATTATTTAGCCCCACTATTTATCAAATAATTAAAAAGCTGCTCCGATATCGAATAATTTTTATCCATAAAAAAATATTTTCCACCCCAAGAGTAAGTGACAGATCGGTACTCTTTTATTTGATCACCTTCCTTTACACGTAACAAAGTAATTACACGATTGGGTTCAACTATTCTTTCAACGGTTCTGCTAATGGTGTCGGGAGTTAGAAGAATAATTGGTTTTGGCTCCACACCTGTACTCACCGGTTTTTCTACTTTCCAAAAATCATTTCCATCTTCTCCTTTGCCTGGTTGCATTTTTTCGGTTCCAGCTTGCACATCAATTCCAATTGTTGGATCACTACCAACAGCAGGTTTGTTTTTTGGATTTGGATCATCACCAACATTCACAGGCAATGTGTTTACCATTTGTTGGAATGAATCCACTTCATTAATTTTTGCAGCAGGCGGTGTTGGTTTTGGCGGCTCAACTGTTTCTACTTTTTTCTCTTGAGGAGGGGCTGGAGGTGCAACAGCAATTTCAGTTGGAGCTGGTTTAACTAATTTCTTTTCCTTCTCTTTTGCTTTTTGCTCTAACACTTCTTCCTTCGCTTTTTGCTCTAGAATTTCTTCTGTTTGGGTGAGCAATGATAAAATGGAGCGGGTGTAATCCGTATCGTAACCAATTTCATCCAACTCAGGCAAATATTTGATAGAAGCTACGGGTTGATTATAAATTACAATGTTCACTCCTTCATACTGTTTAAACAGTCGAACACCAATTTTGTAGGAATCAAATCCGTACTTTCTACGCTCTTCAGGAACCGTAGTATTTACATGAATGGATTTGGTGATATATCCGGGCTTCGTAAAATCCAGTTGATATTCGGAATTGTATTCGAGCCGCATATTCATTTTCTTCTGCCCTTTAAAGGCGCCTACCGTTTCGCCGCCTCGACGCAAATACACGGTGGTCTGATCAAAATCACCATTCACCACCACAAACTGCACCGGCATTGGAAGGTATCGAACCCCACCTGAAAACTGCGATTTCCCCTCTAAAGAGGCAAATATCAGTAAGATAATAAACATGCAGCGGTTCATTGTATCAAAGTTAAGCAAATCTCTTTTGTCATCAAAAGTTTATTCTGATTTAATTCAGAGAAAATTAAATAAAAAGACATAGTCTTTACTATTTTTGCCAATCAAATCATTTTTAATAAAAAACCATCCGTGATCAAAACTAATCTCCTCCCCAAATTCATCTTATTGCTTACTACTTTATTCAGCACCACCTATAGTTCAGCACAAACTCTACTTCAAGCCGGCGACATTTCCTTTTCAGGATACATTACTGTCGATGATAACAACGTAACACAAGATGATGTTATTTCATTTGTGTTGTTAAAAGACATTGATGTAAATACAGTGGTCAATTTTACTGATTTCGGCTGGACCGACGCTAATACTTTTCAAACACCGAATGCTTGTGGTGCAAACACGGGAGCTCTTTCTGATGGAATTATTCAGTGGCATAGCACAACAGTTTTATATTGTGGAACACAAATAAGCATCAATTGCCGAAAAGCGCTGACTGCAAATTTGGGAACGGTAACACCCATTCTTGGCACCTTCAATAATAGCAATGTGTACGTGAGTCTCAACGGAAATGGTGATCAAGTTTTCGCTTATCAAGGAACCATAAGTGCTCCCGAATTCATTGCTGCTATTAGTATAAATCGTACTTGGGATTTGGTTCTAGATAGTTGTGACCTTACATCCATTAAATCCACATTGCCTTCAACACTTTCCACGCTTGGACTTGCTCTTTCTACCGGCGCTAACAATGCTCAATACAATTGCTCCATCACTACGGGTGACACACTTTCGTTATTAACCGCTTTAACCGATGGGTTGAATTGGAATTTGGATACTACTTCTCTTCCTCCTATTCCAAATAATTTTCAGCTACCTGTTCCTTGCACTTTTTCTGGATGTGCTTTACCTGTTCCACAAATTACACAACAACCTATATCAGTAAATGTATGTGAGTTGAGTACCATTCATCTTTCCGTGGTGGCAACCAATGCTACTTCCTATCAATGGCAGCGAAACATTAGCGGAACTTGGAACAATGTATTGGACACTGTTCCCTTCAGTGGAAGCACTACTGATACACTTCACATCACTGGGGCACCCTTTATTTTAAATGCAAGTGTGTATCGTTGCGTTGTTTCTGGACAAGCGCCTCCACAAGCAATTAGTAACTCCGCAACTGTTAGTTTAATTCGTCTACCTGCTATTACGGCACAAACCCCATCACGCTCTATTTGCGAAGGATTAAATGTTTCTTTCAGCGTGAGTACTGTTGGTGCGGGATTAACTTTTCAATGGCAATACGATAATGGTTCGGGTTGGATCAACTTAACCAATACGCCACCTTATTCGAATACCACCGGAGCAGCTTTACTCATCACTGCTACTCCGTATTCATTACATCTTACCAATTACCGTTGTATTGTGACGGGAACTTGCGCTCCACCTGCTATTTCTAATTCCGTATTTATTGTGGTAGATCGAACACCGACCATTACGTTAGAACCTGTATCAGATAGTATTTGCGTCGGAAATTCAACTTCATTTGCCATCAATGCTTACGGCTCTGCTATTAGTTATCGTTGGGAAGTCAATAACGGTTCCGGTTATACGAACGTGCCCAATGCAGTGCCTTACACTGGATTTAATAATGATACATTAACCATTACGAATCCATCCATCGCTTTGTCAAATAATTTATATCGTTGTATTGTTTCTGGAGTTTGTGCTCCTCCCGATACTTCATTGGAAGCAGTACTTCAAATTGGAGATACACCGGCATTACCCGTTTTAAATTCGGGAAACACAACGGTTTGTCAAAATAGCATCGAAGTTTATACCATTACTCCAGTTGATGGAATGAGTACATATACCTGGAATTTCACAGGGACCGATGGAATCTTAACGAGTTCTGGTGACACTTCTGCTACTTTAACTTTAGGTGCCTCGGCCACCTCAGGAAATATCACTGTTCAAGCCAGCAATCAATGCGGAACTGGAGCGATAACTACACAATCCATCACGGTAAATCCTTCCTATCTGTTTTTAGATAGTGTTAATATTTGTCCGGGAGATAGTGCATTCATCCTTTCCGTTTGGCAAACGATACCTGGTGATTATAGCAATGTATATTCAACCCTTGATGGTTGTGACAGTAGTTATACCACACGCTTACAGTTTTACCCCGTGTACGACGAACAATTAGTAGTTTCCATCTGCTTCGGTGATAGTTTATTTGTAGAAGG
The DNA here is from genome assembly GCA_031411335.1 of Bacteroidota bacterium. Taxonomy (GTDB): domain Bacteria; phylum Bacteroidota; class Bacteroidia; order AKYH767-A; family OLB10; genus JAJTFW01. Next base: position 42,230 of record JANOAX010000170.1, on the reverse strand, counting down.
TGCGTGGCAGACGTTAGCGGGTTTATATACCGATTCATTAATTAGTGCACAAGGATGCGATAGTATTGTTCATACTTCGTTAGATTACTTTGCAGCAGCTTATGACTCGGTAGATGTTTCAATTTGTCAAGGCGATAGTTTGTTCTTAGCAGGTACATGGCAGTATGCCGATGGTGACTTCATCGATTTATCTACTTCATCCAATGGATGCGATAGTACCATCTATACTCATCTTATCGTACATCCATTACCGTTAGTAACGTTAACATTAGATACTACAGTTTGTATCAATTGGTCATTCATCGATTTATTTGGAGAAAATCCGAGCGGTGGATTTTGGTCTGGTTTAGGTGTGAACGGAAGTCAGTTTGAACCTTCCTCCTTGCCGCCGGGAAGTTATGAAGTAACCTATATGTATGTTGATACCAACTTCTGCTTAGCCAGCGCATCGGATACGATCACCATTGATCTTTGTACCGGATTACAAGAAATTGATGGAGTTGTTATTTCTATTTATCCAAATCCTGCGAATGAATACTTAACTATTCAATTTGCATCGGCGAATGCATCTACTTCATTTAATATCATCGACACCAAAGGAAGTAGTTTGAAGAAAGGATTATTGGATCAACAAAATTTAGCGATACCAGTACAGCATTTAGCAAATGGAATTTATTTTATTCAAATCATCCATCAAGGGAAAATAAGTACATCAAAATTTACCGTTCAACATTAACATAAAAATTTGATTATGGACAAGGCTCTTGAATCTTCAGGGGCCTTTTTTTATCCTATAAACTAGAAACTATCCTTTTATGCCGTCTTCTCTATGCTTTTTTAATGATTCCAATTACATAATATATCTTTTCTTTTGAATACTTTCTTTAAACACAAAGGACACAAAGTTTTTCACAGAGGTCACAGTCTTTTACTCATTACAAATAAAATAGGATCCAAAATAATTTCTCTGTGTTCCTTCGTACCTTCTTTGTGTCCCATTTGTGAGAGATTTAGTTGCAAGAAAACTTTGCGCCTCGCGAGAAAATTTGGCAGAGTGAAAACTTTGAGTCACTTTAGAATGAAGAATTAGCATTTGACACTTATTTTTCGATTTGATAATTAGTATTTCCAAAATTAAGTTCATAAAATAGCTCGCTAAGGCGCAAAGTCGCAAAGTAAGGAGTAAGGAGTAAGGAGTAAGGAGTAAGAAAGAAAAGGTGAAATATAATTGGAATTTAACAATAATTACTCCGCGCCTTTTTTTGTGTTTTCCGTGCCTGCCTGCCGACATGCATGGCAGGAAGATAGTTTCCAATAAATCAAAATATATTTCAAGGCTGAAAAATTAGTTCCCTTATAGAAGAATCCTCTTTTACTCTTAATTCAATCAATAATTCTCATCAATTGAGCTTATTTCCCAAAAAATAAGATTGATTTAACCTAGAGCCCCTCAAAGTAGTACATTTTATATAAATCATTGTTAATCAATACTTAAATTAACTTAATGACTTTAAAGCCCATCTCCCCGTAACCCCAATACATCACAACTAGCTCCTATAAATCACTATAAATTAATAATATACCTATTCATATTTGCCTACTTTCTATTTAAAAACTACCTTCGCAGCCCTTAAATAATGACTATGGAAAATTTCGTATATATCGTACCTGCCCTTGGCGTACTTGGATTAATCTACATGTTTATTAAATCCAGTTGGGTGAATAAACAAGATGCGGGTGATGAAAAAATGCAAACCATTTCAACCGCAATTGCAGAAGGCGCAATGGCATTCTTGAAATCAGAATATAGAATACTCGCCATCTTTATGGTTATTGCAAGTATTGGCTTAGGAATATTAAGTCAAGTAGTAGCCAGCTCACACATCTTAATCGTTGCTGCATTTATTTGTGGTGGTGTATTTAGTGCCATTGCAGGCTACAGCGGAATGCGCGTTGCTACTAAAGCAAATGTTCGCACGACACAAGCTGCACGTACATCTCTTGCGAAAGCATTGAAAGTTTCTTTCTCGGGCGGAATGGTAATGGGTTTAGGTGTTGCTGGATTAGCAGTACTTGGATTAAGTTTAATGTTCATTTTCCTCTACAGTTTTTTCATGGGAAGTCAAATGACAAGCACAGAACAGATGACTCAAGTATTAGAAGTACTTGCAGGATTCTCATTAGGTGCTGAGTCGATTGCACTCTTTGCTCGTGTAGGTGGTGGTATTTATACCAAAGCTGCTGACGTAGGTGCTGACTTAGTAGGAAAAGTAGAAGCTGGAATTCCTGAAGATGATCCACGTAATCCAGCTACGATTGCAGATAACGTAGGTGATAACGTAGGTGACGTTGCTGGTATGGGTGCCGATTTATTTGGTTCTTATGTGGCGACTGTTCTTGCATCGATGGTATTAGGAAATTATATCATTCGCGACATGGGTGGTATAGAAGATGCGTTTGGCGGAATTGGTCCCATTCTATTACCATTATGTATTGCTGGTTTTGGTATTGTTGCTTCAATCGTTGGATCGTGGTTAGTGAGTATCAAAGAAACGGCTGCTGCTACTACTGATTCAGTACAATCAGCATTAAATCGCGGAAACTGGGTTTCCATCATCATTGCTTTGATCGCCTCTTATTTCTTAATTGATATGATGCTTCCTGACCAAATGACGATGAGCGCATTTTCAGGTGGTGAATTCACAACGCTTTACACTTCTTCCATGAATGTGTTTTGGTCGGTAGTCATCGGAATGTTTGTAGGAGCTGCTATTTCATACATCACAGAATTTTATACAGGATTAAATAAAAGACCTGTATTAAACATTGTAGAAAAATCGGCAACAGGAGCTGCAACAAATATCATTGCAGGACTTGGAACCGGAATGCTTTCTACTGCATTCCCCGTAATTTTATTTGCCGGTGCTATTTGGGGCGCTTATGCATTAGCTGGATTTTACGGAGTAGGAATTGCAGCGTCTGCGATGATGGCAACTACTGCTATGCAATTAGCAATTGATGCTTTTGGACCCATTGCAGATAATGCAGGTGGTATAGCAGAGATGAGTGAACTTCCTGCTGATGTACGTGAGAAAACAGATATTTTAGATTCAGTAGGAAATACAACCGCCGCTATCGGAAAAGGATTTGCGATTGCTTCTGCTGCATTAACTGCATTAGCATTATTTGCTGCTTATGTAACATTGACTGGCATTAACGGAATCAATATTTTCGATGCGAAAGTATTAGCTGCCTTATTTATTGGTGGAATGATTCCTGTAGTATTCTCTGCATTGGCTATGAATTCTGTTGGTAAAGCGGCTATGGAAATGGTGAATGAAGTACGTCGTCAGTTCCGCGAAATTCCAGGTATTATGGAAGGAACCGGAAAACCAGATTATAGTCGTTGTGTAGAAATTTCTACGAAGGCTGCTTTGCGCGAAATGATGTTACCGGGCGTAATCACAATTGTAACTCCAATTATTGTTGGATTAGTAATGGGTGCTGAAGCATTAGGTGCGTATATGGCTGGTGTAACCGTGAGCGGAGTGCTGTGGGCAATTTTCCAAAACAACGCTGGTGGTGCTTGGGATAATGCAAAGAAAGCATTTGAAAAAGGAGTGAACATTGACGGCGTTATGTATTACAAAAAATCAGAACCACATAAAGCGGCTGTTGTAGGTGATACCGTAGGTGATCCTTTTAAAGATACTTCAGGTCCGTCGATGAATATTTTAATTAAACTTTCTTCTCTAGTAGGATTAACCATTGCTCCATTAATCGCCGTGAATGGTGGTCATGGTGTAGGTTCAGGAATGGGTGCTGACGATTGTTGTGCAAGCAAAGACAAGATGGAATGTCATATGGACATGGAAAGTGCCTGTGATATGGATGCAGAAGGAAATTGCGTGATTGATTCAGCTACTTGCGCAGCATGGATGGCTGAAGGAAAATGCGATTCGACCGACTGTGTTAAGATGGAAAATGGCAAATGTCATATGAAATCGTCTTCTTGTGAAAAAATCACAGGTGCTGATTGTTGCAAAAACAAAAAAGCAAGTTGCGATAGTGAATGCATGAAAATGTGCAAAGAAAAAGGCATTGAATGCGGAAATGGAAAACCTTGCCCGATGCATTCCAGCTCTGCTAAAGGTTGCGATAATGATTGCATGAAAATGTGCAAAGAAAAAGGCATCGAATGCGGAAATGGAAAACCATGTCCGATGCATCAATCGGATGCCAACCACAGTTGTGCCAATGGTTGTGATGCGGCTTGCATGAAGATGTGTGAAGACAAAGGCATGGCTTGCAAGGGTCAAAAAGAAAATTGCTGTAAATAATATTTACTTCCTAATAATGAAGAGCCTGTGATTCGATCGCAGGCTTTTCTGTTTTTCGATCGTGCTTCCTCTAAAATCCTTAACTTTGTATAGTGGTTAAAATTTATTCAATATCTCCTCTGAAATGGTCAACATTTTTCCTGTTGATGGGAGTATTGTTTTTATCTACTGCTTCGATGGCTTTTGCAGATGTTTCTTATTTTTCAATTGAATCAGAAGATAGTTTACTAAATGTTGCCACCTCGACTAACGATAATCCAAAAAGCGATTTTGAATTAATGGCAACCCACGAAAGGAAAAATCCTTACCCCATTAAAAAGAAACCAAGTTTTTTAATTGTAGGAAAAAGAAATATTATAAAATATAATCCCGTGAGTCTGTTTTTTGGTGGGATGCTCTATACCTACCAAGCGGTGATCTCTTCACAAATTGCTGCCGATTGCCCTTACGAAGTTTCATGTTCAGCATTCAGTAAGCAAAGCATACAAGAATTTGGATTGATAAAAGGTTTAGCACTTAGTGCAGATCGATTAACGCGTTGCACTAAATCGACGATAAAACAAATTCATGCCCTTCGGATGAATGAAAAAGGAAACATTATCGATTTCCCTTCCTACTATCGATTAAAGAAACATACGCACGAATGAAAATAAAATTCATCGTTTTATGGATGTGTTTTTTGTTTCCATTCATCGGTTTCGCACAAGAAGATACCATTCAACTCCGGGATGAGTTGAATTTTATTTTTCATTTAGGTGAAAGTAAACAGATCGATGATTTAGAATTTTATAGTAACCAACTACTAAACGATACGATTGCTTTTACACAAGATTTTCGCGACTCTGTGGCTTTTGCCAGTGGAACTTTATTCGCTGATTTTAAAAATACAATCAAGGCGCGTCATTATTTTGATTTGGTAAGCATCTATTCTGTTTTTAAAATACCATCTGCCTATACTTCAGGTTTAATGGAGATGGATGAACATAAATACGACTTAGCTTATCAAAAAATTTACGATGCTCCCGAAGCAGAATCGGGAATACTTTATGAGTTACGCATATTTGAATTAGCGGGATTATCCTTACTTCAAAAAGACTATGAACAGTTTGATCTTTTAGCTACCGGATTTTTTCCAGAAGATTCAACCATTCGTACTGAATTAAAATATTTAAGTGACTATAGTTACCTCCTACAAAACATGAAAAAGAAATCAGGGTTTGTAGCCGGAGCATTATCGGCCCTAATTCCAGGATTAGGGAAGGTGTATACGGGTTTGCCAGGCCAAGCCTTGGCTTCCTTCTTAAAAGTAGTACCACTTGGAATTATAACAGCGGAGAACTACCTCCATGGTGGATTCAAAAATGTACAGTTCTATATCTTTGGTTCCTTATTTTCACTCTTCTATATTGGTGGAATATGGGGAAGCTCAATCAGTGCGCAAATTGTTTATCAAGAAAAAGTAGATGAGATACAGCATAACATCAGGGTGGGCTTGCATGTTCCTGTTGACCGTATTTTCCACTAAAGCGTTTACACAAACGCTGGAATCGGCCGACAGTTTATTTGCAATACAGCAATTTGATCAAGCATCATTGATGTATGAGCGCGCTATTTATGAGCGTCCGGGAGATGCCTATTTTTTAGCTACTACACTACTGTCCAAAACAAATTGTTTAAAAGCACAGCAAAAATTTGAACAAATTGGAAGTCTACTTTCCCGTATTGAATTATCAGTCTTAAGTGATAGTTTAAAACAAGAAATTTATTTTCAAAAAGCATTAGGTTATTACCTCAGCGACAATTTCGAGCTCGCCGAAAAAAACATCTTGCCTTCATTTAACCTTGAATCATTCCATACTAACACTCAGTTAAATTCCGTTTTGCTTTACACTTTTATATTAGATGAATTAGGAAAATGGAATCAAGCCCATCAAGTAATGAGTGATTACATTCAAAATAATAAGATGTTCACTGCAGAAAATAAAATAGTGCTGAAGCAAACATTAGATTCCATTTACGACCCATCCCTCCAACCCAAGTTAAGGAGTATCAATAAAGCAAAAACGTTGTCATTGATCTTTCCGGGATTAGGCCAAGCCTACAACGGAAATTATTCAAAAGGATTTTTAAGTCTTTTATTAACGAGTGGAAGTGCCACATTTGGCGTTTACAATGTGCTACAAGCAAATTACATCACTGCCGCCACGGCAGGTGTCTATTTATTTTTATATTTCTATTTTGGTGGAGCCAATCAATCTGGATATATTGTACCACCAAAAAATTATATCAGAAAAAGAAATTACAACGATCAATTAAAATCTGAAATGATCTCCTTTAGTACATTTATTTCCAATGTTCACTTATCCAAATAATCATGATTCAAAAAGCAATAAACTATTTTCTTCTACTCTTCATATTTCCAACGGTCATGATGGCACAGGAATTACAACCGCTCACATTAACTGGACATAAGTCGGGCGTTAATGTTTGCAGTTTTTCACCAGATGGAAAAACATTGATTAGTGGTAGTAAAGATGGCGCATTAAAAGTGTGGGATGTCGCGCAAAATTACAAGGTCATCAAAGAATTTTCTTTCGGAGATGATCCCATTACTGCACTTCATTACAATCATAAAGGTGACAAAATTTCAATTGGCAGTATGCAATGTTTACAAATTTACAAAAGCTCTAATTTCAAAAGAATCACAAGTAAGAAAAAAGCACATGCCACTTATGTGAAATCGGGAAATTTTTCACCTGACGACCAATTCATTGTCAGCAGTAGTTGGAAAGACAATGCACTTGTTATTTGGGAAAGCTCAACCTTAAAACAAGTTATTGAATTGTCAGAATCTATTTGGACTGACGATGCCATATTTACACCAGATGGTAATTATGTGATTTCTTGCAATCATGCTAATACTGTAAAAGTTTGGGATCTGAAAACAGGTAATATCGTCAAAACATTTGCTGGGCATACGGATTGGGTTTATGGAGCAAAAATAACGAAGGATATGAAAACCTTAATAACCGGAAGTTTTGATCAGACCATTAAAATTTGGGACTTTAAAACCGGAAAACTACTTCATACTTTAACAGGACATAAAGATGGTATTGCTGCACTTTCACTTTCTCCCAACGATCAACTAATTGCGAGTGCATCCGTAGATGGCGTTTTAATAGTATGGGATGTTACCACACAACAAGAGAAATTCAGATTATCCATTGGTGGCCAAGCAATTCTACAATTAGAATTTTCTCCTGATGGTAAGAGTCTAGTTGCTAGTCGATTTGATGGAAATCTTAATGTTTGGAATTTGTCAGAAATAAAATAAAACTTGCCTAAATTAAAAATTAAGCTTAATTTTAAACACTTAAAATACGTTAAATCCCTATGAAAAAAATTATTCTAATTGCAATTTTATTTGTTTCCACCATTGGTTTTTCACAAGATGTGATCACCTTAAATGATGGGCGAACTGTGAAAGCAAAAATTTTAGAACTAACCCCTGAATTCGTAAAGTACAAAAAAACTGACAATTTAGAAGGTCCTACTTATACAGTTCCCTTAAGTGACCTCACTAAAATTAAATATGCGAATGGATCGGAAGATACTTTCGCCGCAATTCCTAAATCAAATTCAAGCGCTGAGTCAGAAAATATCCCATCTGTGTTTAAAGGAAAATTTGATGTAAATGACAATGAAACGGCATCCTTCGTAGAGGCCGTAGCCAAAAATGCCGGTGCAAAAGTATTAGAAAAATGTGTTGGCAATTGCGTCAATCAATACACTGAAATTTTCTTTGCTGATGTTTATCGTGATGATGCTGCTATGGAATTACATATTCCTATTCAGGTAAAATGGGAAAAACATTCAACAGACAATAATCGTTGGATAAGAGGTGAAGTAATTGTAGATAAAAATGGTAAACGAAGATGGAAACATCAGAATGACTCGGGCTCGAGAGCTAGTTGTTCCAAAGGACTATTAGAACTATAATTTAAAAGATGTGAATTTTTAGAAGAACGATTTAAAATAATTTAATTGTTGAAGTCAATTTAATTTTAATTCGTTTCTTTTCCCTGACCTGAATCGAATTCTACTTTACATAATTGCGTTTTTCTAATAAAGTCGTTTGTAATTTATAGGATGTTTAACTAAATCAAATAAAAAAGGCTGTCTTCGAAAGAAGTCAGCCTTTTTTATTTGATTTAGTTAACGAATTATTCGCTAGCTTTAAGTTTACTTGTTTTGATAGGAGTACCAGTAATGATATAACCACCTTTAAAGTACAAGTTTTTATAAGAAAGAACCCCATCGATTAAAGCGTCATAACCTGGACCTGCTTTCTCAATAGCATTATCAGTTGCAGCTTTAATGTTAGGCATTCCAGCACAAGACCATTTAAAATCTTTACCTTCTGTGCGAGGACCTTTAGCATCATTTGGTAATCTCAAGGTTACATTTTTAGAACTGATTACTGTAAAGTCAATCAAACGAGTAGTACACGATGATAATGCCATAGTGCAAACTACTAAAATAGGGAGTGCAATTTTTTTCATAATTTTTTTAATTTATCTTAATTCTTAGTTGAGGCAAATATAAATCTTATTATATTCAAACCAAAATAAAAAAGGAACCTATTCAAGGACAAGATCAGTTAAATAATATTATATGTTAATGTCTTATTTTCAGTATATTACGATTCTATAGATAGTTTTTCAAATAAACTTCCATTCTATCTGCAATCAGTATTTTTATCCCATTATTATGGAATCAAACAAAAATCAATCAATCAAATTCGAACATAAAGACAAATATGAATCCATTAAAAGATTGTATCTTCATCTTTGTTCACCCTTAACCCATGAAAGTGAAACAGAAAAAATCACCTAACACCAACACTCCTACTTCAAGTGTTTCCGCAGAGAAGCCTCTCAACAAAAAATTCCTATACATTTTCATTGGAATAGGTGCCTTCCTTCTTTATGCAAATACTCTTGGTCATGATTATACAGTAGATGATACCACAGTAATTAAGAACAACAAATTCACGGTTCAAGGATTGTCGGGGTTAGATGAAATTTTTACCTCTTCCTATCGAGCAGGGTATTGGGACAGAACAGAAGGATTGTACCGTCCTATTTCCGTAGCCATGTTTGCTATTGAATGGGCCATCGCACCAGAGCAACCTTGGCTTGGGCATTTTATGAATGTATTTATCTATGCGCTGACAGCAGTGGTCTTATTTTCTTTGATGCGTTCACTCCTTCACAAAATGCATCCTTTCATTCCACTTCTGGTAACATTCATTTGGGTTTTTCATCCAGTACATACGGAAGTTGTTGCCAATATTAAAAGTAGAGATGAACTGTTGAGTTTTTTCTTCGGCATTTTAACGTTGCGCTTTTTGATGTTGCACCTCGATTCAAAAAAAATGAACGCACTCATCGCATCATTCATCGTTTTCTTTCTCGGATTACTTTCGAAAGAAAATTCGGTAACATGGGCCGGAGTAATTCCTTTAGCTATTTGGTGTTTCACGAATGAAAGTTTGAAAAAAACAATTTCGTTGAGTTCGATGTATGTGGGACTTATAGTTCTTTACTTAATCATTCGGCAACTCATTTTAGGAGAAGGGGGAAGTGATTATCAATTGATGCTCGTCAATAATAGTATGGTGGGAGCTACTAATTTTTCTTCTCAAATTGCTACGGCTATTTCTATTCTTGGAAAATATTTGTATCTATTTGTATTGCCTGTTACCTTAGTTTTCGATTACAGTTACAATACCATTCCCAATGTTACTTTTTCGAATCCAGGTGTGCTTTTGACATTGATTGCATTGGCATTTGGATTAATATACAGCATTAGAAGTTTACCTCAGCGTTCCGCCTCAGCGTTCGGAATCCTTTTCTTTTTAGGAACCGTTTCACTCGTAAGCAATGTATTTTTCCTGATTGAAGCTACCATGGCCGAACGATTTATTTTTACACCCACATTGGGTTTATGTGTCTTGGTTGGTGCGATGGCCAATTCCATCTTAGCTAAGAAAAATAAAAAATTAGAGACCCATTTAACAATACCATCCATCACAAAAAATATTTTATTTGTCCCGAGTTTAATCGTACTATTACTTTTTGCAGGACGAACGTATAGCCGAAATTTAAACTGGAAAAACAATTTGACTTTATTGCAGCATGATGTAAAAATCTCTCCGGAGAGTGCACGTATTCGATATGCGTTGGGAAGTACACTACTCGTAGAAGAAGCCTTACTTGCACCTGAAGGGAGTACAGAAAGAAATAATTTACTGGATCAAGCCATTGTAGAACTTACTAAAGGCGTTTCCATTTTACCGAACTACAATGACGCTTGGTACAATTTGGGTGTTGCTTACAAAGATAAAAGAGATGCGAAAAATGCAATTGCTTGTTTTGAAAAAGCAAGATCGTATAAGGCCTTTACTGAAGCAAGTCGTTTTTCCAGCGCGGGTGTTGCTTATGGAATCGATGGTCAATACGAAAAAGCACTAGCAGATCTTTCCACTGCAGTAAAACTCGAACCCAATGAACCCGACAATTGGAATAACTACGGACTTTATCTCAGTGAAGCTGGAAAATTTGAAGAGGCGCTCATTGCCTTAGACAAATCAATATCCTTAAAACCTAATTTTCAAAAAGCCATTTATAACAAAGGAAATGCTTGGGCGAAGGTGGGCAAATATCAAGAAGCACTAAAAGAATATCGATTAGCGTTAAGCATTAATGCTTCGTATACCGATGCACTCAATAACAGTGGGAATTGCTACGTGATGCTTCAAAAATTTGATAGTGCACTCATCTACTTTCAACGCTCCGTCGATGTAGATCCAAACAATGTAAAAGCGTTAATGAATTTAGCAGTTACATTGCAAAATACTGGAGACACAGCAAAAGCAAATCTCTATTTCCAAAAAGCACGAAGCTTGGGAGCTAACTTATGAAAAAATTATTTCTTTTAATTATTTCTTTCTTTCTTTTAATAAGTTGTGCCGATGAACCTATTGTTCAACATTCATCTTATTTTTCTATTTCCTCATTTTTGAATGAAGAAATTAAACAACATCAAAAGTTAAAAACGCGTTTAGCAAAAGAAGTCATTAGAGACGAAGTGAAAGAATCGAAAAATATTGATACGCCAAACTGGGAACATGAACTCAAACCTTTTTTCGAAAGTGATATAGATAAGCCAGCTTGGCATTTAGCATACGAATGCGACACGGTACAAACCGACTCACTTCTGCAAATTGTATATGTTGCATTAGATGAAAAAGCACCAGTACGAAGAATGCAAATCGATTACGTACATGAACAAATTCAGAAAATTGAAATCGAATTTGAAAAAACAAATCCTTGGTTTTCGTTAAAAAGAAAACTCATCTACAATCATCTTCTCGGATATCACATCCGAGGAGAACAACATATGGTTTTATCCGATCCTTCACGCTTTGAAATCAACGTAAAATTCATTCCATAAAAAAACAGAAATGCCCATCTCCCTACTCCTTGGATTCTGGTTGGGAATCCTCCAACTTCCTGATGCATCCTTACCTTTTCAATTTGAATTGAAGCAACACGATGGAACACCGGTCATGATTATTCACAATGCGGATGAACGAATTATTTGTGATGAAATTACAATGCAAGGGGATTCCATCTTCATCAAACTTCCACTCTACAACTCCGAATTTCGATTGAAGGTTGGGAATGAATCGTTAACTGGAAATTGGTATAACCACGGAAGAAAAGTGCCAACTAGTATTCCATTTACGGCAACTAAAAATGTAGAACATCGCTTTCCCGTTTCCTCCAACATTTCTTCTCCAATTCTATTAGAAGGATCTTGGGAAACATGGTTTGATGCAGGTACCGCCGATTCATCATTAGCCATCGGAAAATTTAAAAGAAATGGAAATAAAGTATTCGGAACCTTCTTAACTGAATCAGGCGATCATCGATTTTTAGAGGGAATCGTTGATCAAGATAGTTTAAAACTAAGCGTATTTGATGGAACCCATGCTTATTTATATTTAGCAAAAGTACAAGGCGAAGAAATGCAAGGGATGTACTACGCCGGGAATTCTTACAAAGCACCTTTTCGAGCCAAAAAAAATAATTCTATCCAACTCAGGGATCCATCCACCCTAACTCAAGCCATTGGAGAAATTAATTTTACACTTCCAGATGTAGACAGCAATATGATTTCACTAACGGATGTGGGGTACCGTCATCATGTGAAAATAATTCAACTCTTTGGAACTTGGTGCCCCAACTGCATGGACGAAAGTATTTTTTTAGACAGTGTTTATTCTGCTCGAAAAGAGGAAGGTTTAACTATTTTTGGATTGGCATTTGAGCGTTCATCCGATTTCAATATCGCAAAAAAAGGAGTCATGAAAATGCAAAAGCGATTAAATATTCACTATCCATTATTGATTGCAGGAACCAATAAAAAAGGAGATGTACAAAAAGTTTTACCATCTATACAAAATTTTTTCTCCTATCCGACAACCTTATTTGTCGATCGAAAAGGGAATATTGTAAAGGTTCATAGCGGATTTTCAGGTCCTGCTACGGGTGAGGAATGGGAAAAATATAAATTCGACTTCAATAGAACACTTGATCGCCTTTTACGCTAATTATTTATCTGAATATCAATAATTTAAATTGAATTCGTTAACCCTTTTTAACCCAAAAATCAAGTTAAATATCTCTTTTAGCTCTATTCAACCATTTCCATTCACCTATAAATGCGGTCTATCAACCCTATTTTATTGTTCATTAACCTATAAGTGAGAAGGACTACCTTAAGTTTTTCGGATATTTGGAGGCGAAAAATATGCAAATGTTCTTCCTCAGAAAACCTTTAAAAAATTTATTCTAACACACACAAATTCCTCTCTTTTCAGAATTTAATCTTTCTGAAACAAATCAAAAAACAACACATGAAAAAACAATTACTATTTTGGATTACCTTAATGATGTTTCCATTTTTAGGTTATTCACAATGCACAACGACTAATGCAACCACTTGCGCTTGTAAAGATGGTACTACCAATTGCGATTTATTACCAGACATTCATGTTGCTCCTCCACCTCTCAGTGTTTATGGAACAAGTGGGCACGTAGAGTACCCACAAGTTTGTAATCCTCCTTGTAGTGGTAATGATGGTCGTCTTCGTGTTTCGGTATCAACTCCTAACATTGGATTTGGTGCGTTAGAAGTTCGTTCTACCTCTACTGCAATTTGCGGTACAGATACATTTTATAATGTAGCAAGTAATTTTACTTGTCCAAACGGTCAACCGTTAAAGACGATATTAAATCAGCGCGTTTATCATAAAAACGGCAATACCATGACATCGTATGATCGTTATGCTGGAACAATGACTTATCATCCTAGCCATGGTCACATGCATGTGGATGATTGGGGAATTTATACATTACGCAACGCAACGGCAGATCCAAATCCGTTGAATTGGCCAGTAATTGGTACAGGTTCAAAGCTTGCTTTTTGTTTGATGGATTATGGTTCTTGTTCAACCTATAACGGACATTGCAGAGATAGTGCAAATAACACCATGCTAAATGCAAACTTCCCGAACTATGGTTTAGGAGGCGGAAGTTATGGTTGTTCTCCAACGGTACAAGGAATTTCTTCTGGTTACACAGATATTTACTATCAGTCATTAGATGGAATGTGGGTAAACTTACCTCCAGGATTATGTAATGGTACTTATTGGTTAGTGGTTCAATTGGATCCTTACAATGTCTTTTTAGAAAGTAACGAAAATAATAATGTAATGGCGGTTCAGGTAAACCTTACACAACAAGGTGGATCTGTACCAACAGTAACTGCGAGTGGATCTACATCTTTTTGTCAAGGTGGAAGTGTTTCTTTAACGGCTACCTCTGGTGCTAATTATTTATGGTCGAATGGTGCCACTACACAATCAATCACCGTAAATCAATCAGGAAGCTACAGTGTGACTGTTGGAAATGGAGCTAGTTGTTCTGCAACATCTGCTACCACCGTAGTTACCGTTTCACAAATTCCTGTTACTGCTTCTTCTTCTAGCAATTCAATTTGTGCAGGTGATTTGGTTCAATTATCTTCCTCTGCAACTGCAGGCGGAACCACCAATCAAGTGGTTGCTTTAACAAATAGTGCTGTGTTTTCTATTCCTGACAACAATGCAACCGGAATATCGAGTCCAATAACAGTAAGCAACATCAATCCTGCAACATTAAATTCAAACACGATTGTATCCGTTCGATTAAATATTACGCATACTTATGATGGTGATTTATTAGTACAATTAATTTCTCCATCACAAAACACGATCAACTTAAGTAATCGTCGTGGTGGAAGCGGTGATAATTTCAATAATACTTTATTTACTGCGAATGCCGCTACACTTATCTCTGCTGGTTCTGCTCCTTTTGCTGGGACCTATCGTCCTGACGGAGCATTTTCTTCATTAACAGGAAATGTAAATGGAACTTGGATTTTAAAAGTAAGTGACTTAGCGGGTACAGATGTAGGGACACTTAATACATGGACCTTGTCATTGAACAATGTTGTTCCAACTACCGTAAGTTACAACTGGACTTCAAGTCCTGCAGGATTTAATAATCCAAATCAAAACACAAGCGCTTCTCCTACTACAACTACTACATATACGGTAGTAGCTACAGAAAGCGGTAGTGGATGTAGTGGTTCAAATTCAGTTACCGTTAATGTTGGAAATAATTTAAATGTTACTACCAATACTCCTGCTCCAATTTGTAATGGACAAAGTGCAACACTTTCTGCAAGTGGTGCCGACAACTATTCATGGAGTCCAAGTACAGGATTAAGTGCAACAACCGGTGCTAATGTTACTGCTAATCCATCACAAACGACCTCTTACATGGTAATTGGTACAAGTGCTGGATGTGTAGATACTTCTTATGTTACATTAGTTGTAAATACACCGCCTACTATTACGAATACAGGAAATGCAAGTATTTGCGCGGGGAACTCCGTAGCACTTCAAGCAACGGGTGCGTCCAACTTAAGTTGGAGTCCAGCAACTGGTTTAGATGTTACTTCTGGAAATTTAGTAAATGCGTCTCCATCACAAACGACTACTTATACCATAACAGGAAGTAGCAACGGTTGTTCAGCAAGTAGTAATGTAACGGTAACGGTAAATAATTTACCAAACGTTACGGCAACTGCTGGTACAAGTATTTGTGTAGGACAAAGTGCGAACTTAACTGCAAATGGTGCACTTACTTATTCATGGAGTCCAAGTACAGGTTTAAATCAAGCAACCGGAACAACGGTAATTGCATCTCCTGCATCATCTACTAACTACACTGTTGTAGGAACAGATATCAATGGATGCACAGGATCTGCACTCTCAAATGTAAGTGTTAATGATATTCCTGCTGCAGTTTCTGCTGTTTCTGGAGCAGCGAATCTTTGTGCTTCTGCAAGTGAATTCTATTCTGTAAGCGCGGCAAACAATGCAAATTCTTATACTTGGTCAGTTCCTAATGGTGTAACCATTCTTTCTGGACAAGGAACTACCACTTTAGAAGTTTCAACAAGTACTGCAAATGGTACTATTTGTGTTGCTGCTTCTAATAATTGTGGAAGTAGTGCTGCAGCATGTAAGGCTGTAGTTTCAAATGTGAATGCACCTGCTAAGCCTGCTACAGTTTCTGGAGCAGCGAAAGCATGTAATGGTTCTGTCGTTTCATATAGTGTTGCACAAGGAGCAGATGCAACTTCTTACAACTGGATTGGTCCTGCTGGTACAATTATTCTTTCAGGCAATGGAACGAATACTATCTCACTACAATTCAATGCTGGATTTACTGGTGGAAATTTAAAGGTTACTGCATCAAATGCATGTGGTACTAGTGTAATTCGCTACAAAGCACTTAGTTTAAATTTGCCAGCAACTCCATCTTCAATGCTTGGTAATGCTTCTGGTGTATGTAATAGTTTAGAATCATACAGTGTTACTTCAGTAGCTGGAATTACTTATGTTTGGTCGGTTCCATCGGGTGCTACCATCGTCTCTGGTCAAGGAAGCAATGCAATTTCCGTTCAATTTGCTCCGAGCTTTGCCATGGGAACTATTTCAGTGAGTGCAACAAATGGATGTGGTACAAGTACAGCAAGAACAAAGACGGTGAAAGCTGTACCTAATTTTCCTTCAACAATTACTGGGGCTGCTAGTGTATGTGCTGGTCAAACGGGAATAGCCTATAGCGTTTCTTCGGTGTATGGTACAAGTTCATACAATTGGACAAGCCCAACAAATTCTACTATTGCTTCGGGTCAAGGATCAAATGCAATCCTGGTAGATTTTAATGCCAACGCAGCTTCAGGTAACATAAAAGTAACCGCAACGAATGCATGTGGAGTTTCAGCTACCAAAGCAAAATCCGTTACTGTTAGTGCTTGTGCAAAAGTGTCTGATGAAAACACAGAAGCTAATGTTTCGTTATTGCCAAATCCTGCTTCCTCTTTTGTAGAAATACAATTCCAAAGTTTGTTGAATAAAGACGGAGTATTAAGAATTGACAATATTTTAGGACAATCTGTATACTCACAAGAAATAAAAGTGGAATATGGAATAAACTCTTATAAACTAGATGTTCGTGAATTCACAAAAGGTGTTTATGTGGTAAGTGTTAAGCAAGATGGTAAATCCATTGCGAAACGTTTAATCATTGAATAACTAACTAATACAAATCATGCGAAGCCGTTCTTTGAATAAAGGAACGGCTTCGTACTTTTGTACCATAGACCACAACCCATGAAAAATCCATTTCTCTATTTCGTCTTCTTGATTTTCATCTTTCAAGGAAACACATCCTCTGCTCAATCGATAGCGTGGACCCAATTTGATATGAGCAATTCTGGACTGCCCAACAACTCGGTTCGTTGCATTGCCTTTGAGAATGATAGTACAGCATGGATTGGAACTGACTTCGGTTTAGCTAAATTCAGCAATGGGGTGTGGACCATATTCAATACTTCCAATTCAGGAATTGGAAATAACGACATTCGGAGTATCGCTATTGACACGAATCATGTGAAGTGGATTGGCACCTTTGCCAATGGGGTCAGTGTATTTAATGATACGATATGGACCATCTACAATACTTTTAATTCATCATTACCGGATGACTTTGTAAGAAGTTTGGCGATTGATCAAAACAACACCAAATGGATTGGTACGGTTGGTGGTTTAGCAAAAATAGATTCTGCTAATAATTGGAATGTGTATACCATGTGGAATAGTGTACTCGGTTCGAACAACATTGCTTGTATTTATGTAAATCAAAATACCGATGATAAATGGGTAGGAACCGTAAACGGTGGATTGCTGCTCATCGAGAAAGATACCAACCTCACTTCCTTCACCATTCAGAATTCAGGTATTCCGGATAATACCGTTCTTGGCATCGACATGGATGCAAATCAAAATTTTTATTTGGCTACTCCTGGGAATGGATTAGCCGTAAAACTAAATGGATTTGGATGGTTGACGTATAATTTGGTTTCATCTAATATTCCAACAGCGAGTCTTAATTCTGTGGTGTTAGATGCAATTGACCAACCCTGGACGGGAACCAACACCCATGGACTTCTTTACAAGAATGGAAATAACTTTGTGCAATACGATACTTCCAATTCATCGCTTACCGATAATGTGATTCAAACCCTTTGCATGGCGCATGATCAAAAATTATGGATTGGTACACAAACAGGAGGTTTATTTATTTTAGATCCTTCTTTATTGACGGGAGTGCATTCACTAACGGCGACGCCTAGCCTACTACTCTATCCAAATCCATGCTCCAACTATCTTTTCATTGAATCTATACAGCCTCTACAAAAAATTGAAATGTGGGATGTACGTGGGAGACTTATTTCCAGTCTAGAAAGAGAAGGAAACCGAATTGATTTACAATCGGTGGCGAGTGGGATTTATCAGATTAGATTTACGGAAGAGAACGGAAAAATTCATCTGCAGAAAGTGGTGGTTAATCACTAATTTATTTTTGAATCACTTTGTTTGCATTTCGATTTTAATTGTGCTAAACTATTTTATTTAAATTATTTACCATAAAGATTCAGAAATTTGAACACTGATGACGCGGATAAATATGATAAATACGGATTTGCTTTTCTTTAGAATCAGATTATGATTTCTTTGCGACTTTGCGACTTTGCGAGCCATTTTATGAACTTTAACTTAGCAATACCAATTATCAATTCGAAAAGTAAGTGTTGCTTGATTATTTTATACTTAAAGGAAGAAAAAAATGAAGAAAGAAATTTTCTTGTAAAGAGGGCTTAGGCTACGCTACGCAAATTTTCTCTTCGATAGTTTTCTCTTCGCTATTTTTTCTCGCAAAGTCGCAGAGCCGCAAAGGCTGCGCTATGCAATCCCGATAGCTATCGGGACGCTGAGGCTGCGCTATGCTAAAGTTTCTCGTACACATTGACGAGGGTAATAAGTTTTTTTTGCAGAATCTACTTTCGGAAGACCAATAAGGCTACACTAACTTTGGTGCGTTGGCAATTAGTATATTTGAAAACTGTCAGCAAATGAGAATATGACATCTCCTAAAAAACGCTCAACAATGAAAAAGACAATCACACTACTCCTTGCAACATTCACAATAGTTAACATAAGCAATGCACAAATTTTTTTACAAAAAGGAATTGACATTGATGGGGAAGCAACATGGGACTACTCAGGTGTGTCTGTAAGTATGCCCGACATCAACACAGTTGCCATAGGGTCACATTATAATGATGGAAACGGATTAGATGCGGGTCATGTGCGCATTTACCGCTGGAATTCCGCTAATGGCGGGACATGGGTGCACAAAGGAATTGACATTGATGGGGAAGCGGCTGGTGACGAATCAGGTTTCTCGGTATGCATGCCCGACAGCAATACCGTTGCCATTGGGGCACCATCCAACAGTGGAAACGTTGCCTTTTCTGGTCATGTACGCATATATCGATGGAATCCCGCTAATGGGGGCATATGGGTTCAAAAAGGAACAGACATTGATGGGGAAGCAGTAAATGACAAGTCAGGCCAGTCAGTAAGCATGCCTGATAGTAATACCGTTGCTATTGGGACAGTATTCAATGATGGAAATGGAACCAGTGCAGGTCATGTTCGCATATACCGTTGGAATCCGGCCAATGGCGGGTCTTGGGTGCAAAAAGGAAACGATATTGATGGAGAAGCAGCATATGACTTTTCAGGCTTCTCGGTTAGTATGCCTGACAGCAATACCATTGCCATTGGAGCCTACACAAATGATGGAAGTTTCAATGATGCTGGCCATGTGCGCATATACCGTTGGAATCCGGCCAATGGCGGGTCTTGGGTGCAAAAAGGAAACGATATTGATGGAGAAGCAATATTTGACATATCAGGTCACTCGGTAAGTATGCCCGATAGCAATACCGTTGCCATTGGCGCACCAAACAATGATGGAAACGGATTTAATGCAGGCCGCGTGCGTATATATACCTGGAATCCAGCGAATGGAGGGATATGGTTGCAAAAAGGAGGTAATATTGACGGGGAAGCAACCGATGACGTGTCAGGATGGTCGGTATGCATGCCAGACAGCAATACCGTTGCCATTGCTGCGTCAACCAATAATGGTAACGGACACTGGGCAGGTCATGTACGCATATATGCTTGGAATCCCGCAAATGGCGGGACATGGTTGCAAAAAGGAATTGATATAGATGGGGAAGCAGCAGATGACAGGTCAGGTTGGACGGTGACCATGCCTGATATCAATACGGTTGCAATTGGAGCTCCATTAAATGATGGGAACGGGATTGGGTCCGGCCATACGAGGGTGTATTCCTTTTGCTCTCCAACAACTTCTTCTTTTTCCGTTACTGCTTGCGACAACTACACAGTTCCGAGTGGCGATGAAACCTACACTTCTTCACAAACGGTAATGGATACTATTCTCAACCAGGCTGGTTGCGATAGTGTATTGACCATTAACATCACCATCAACACGGTGAATGTAGGTGTAACCCATAACTCAACAATGCTTACCGCCAATGCAACAGGAGCAACCTACCAATGGCTGGATTGTGGAAACAGTTTTGCTGTAATAAGCGGAGCAACTAACCAAAGTTACACAGCAATAATAAATGGAAGTTATGCTGTTGCTGTTACACAAAATGGTTGTATTGATACTTCAACCTGTGAAGCAGTAAACAATGTGGGTGTTTTGGAAAACAGTTTTAGCAATACACTAACGTTTTATCCTAACCCGACTAACGGAGAGATGAGCATTGATTTAGGTTCAAACTACAATAATGTTTCAGTAATCGTAAGCAATGTATTAGGGCAAATAGTTCACACTAAAAATTTCAACAACTCATCTTTATTGCAACTCAACATACCAGGAGAAGCTGGTGTGTACTTTATTGAAGTACGATCCGGTGATAAAAAAGCAATATTAAAAGTGATGAAAGAATAATATTTGCCAACAAAAGCCATTCGGTCGCTTCTAGCTTCGCTAAAGTTTCTCCTAAGCCCGATAGCTATCGGGACGCAGAGATTTCTATGTTTAATTCAAAATTTTATCAAATAAAATTAATTATTTAATTCCCTCTCCCTTGGAGAGGGCTAGGGAGAGGCTTGAACAATAGGCTTGCAATAATTTAATCGCATTCGAATAATGCTTTTCTCTTCGACAGATTTCTCTTCGCCAAATTTCTCGCAAAGGCGCAAAACGCAAAGGCTGCGCTAAGATAAGTTCGCTTAGGCTGTAAATTAACTAAAGTTTCTCGCACTGATGTAATTTACTGATAAAATTATCAAAGGTATATTGAAACAGATAAAAAGGAAAAATACATCTAAAATATTTTAATTCTTAATTCTTAATTCTTAATTCTTAATTCTTAATTCTTAATTCTTAATTCTTAATTCTTAATTCTTAATTTTATTTCTGAATTACTGTATTGGTATAGCGATTTAATTGCGCTTGCAATTGATTAAGGCGATTAAAATCTTCGAGTAATTCATCGTAAGGTAATTCGGCTTCGATTCTTGCTTTGAGTTGTTGCAATAATTCTTCACGCATTTTCCCCAACTGCTTTTTCTTGATGTACATGATGGGATCGATAACGGCTTTGTGTAAAACGGTTCTCTCTTCTCTTACTTCTACTTGATGGGCTGCCCAATCGGCAAGTTCATAGGGCGGCGTTAATAAATGAATCGCCGTATTTTTTATTTGAGGTTCTAGTTCTTGCAGAAATTCTTGCTGATTGTATGATTTCCCTTCATCAAACTGAACGGAGAATGCTGCAAGTAATCCAGCATAGGCTTCGTTGGTAAAATGAATACCATCATCGCGAAGTACGCTGATCACAAAATCGATTACTCGATAACGAACAGGCTCCACTTCTACCGATCCTAAATCCATAAAATCAAATTGCTCTTCGGCATAATGCAACAGCACGCGAATTATTTCTTCTTCTTGTATCGTTGCATCTAAATAATTAATCGGCTCTTCTTGCTCTTGAAACTCTTCTTCTGTGGGTGGAGGTAAGAAAGGATCACCTGCATTGGGTGGAGGTGTACCTTCTCTTTTTTTATCTTGTTGACGTAAAATTTTATTGAGCTCACCAATTAAAACAGTTTCGCTCATCTCCATCAAATCCGAAGTATGCTTGATGTATGTGGAGCGCGTAATGGCATCGGGAACTTTAGCAATGGTCTCTACGATATCGCGAATGAGCGCTGCCTTTTTGATGGGATCGCCGGATGCATCGGAGAGTAATAATTTTGTTTTGAAAGTGATAAAATCTACGGCTTGCTCTTTCAAAAATGCTTTGAGCTCTTCGGTCGTAACTCGTTTTGCATAGGAGTCGGGGTCTTCTCCATCCGGAAACAAAACCACACGCACATTCATTCCTTCTTCCAAAATCAAATCTATTCCACGAAGCGAAGCTTTGATTCCAGCAGGGTCACCATCATACAACACCGAAATATTTCGCGTGTACCTTCCAATCAATCGAATTTGCTCAATCGTTAATGCAGTACCGCTCGATGCCACTACATTTTCAATTCCTGCTTGATGCATCGATACTACATCTGTATATCCTTCCACCAAATAACAAGAATCAAAAGCAGCAATCGATTTTCTCGCTTGTGCGATGCCGTATAAATTTTTACTCTTATAGTAAATCTCCGTCTCGGGAGAATTTAAATACTTAGGACTTTTAGGATCCGTTTTTAAGATACGCGCACCAAAAGCAACAACACGACCTGTTAAATTATGAATGGGAAAAATGACACGACCACGAAAACGATCGTACTTTTTATTTTCCTGAACGATGATCAATCCCGTTTTTTCCAGCAACTCTTGTTGATGTCCTGCTGCTTCTGCTGCAGTGACCAAACCATCCCATTTATCGGGAGCGAAACCTAAATTAAATCGGCGAATCACATCATCGGTGAATCCACGCTCTCGAAAATAACTCAATCCAATCGCTTTACCTTCTTCATTCTCCCATAAATAATCTTGATAAAATTTTTCAGCAAATGCAGTTACCGTAAATAAATTTTCACGTTGCGTTTGTTGTTCGATGAACTCTGCCGTTGGTGCTTCCTCTTCAATGGCAATGCTGTACTTTTTTGCCAAATAACGCAAAGCTTCTGGAAAAGTAAAATGTTCATGTTCCATCACGAAGGTAACCGAGTCGCCTGCTTTACCACAACCAAAACACTTATAAAATCCTTTTACAGGCGATACGGTGAACGATGGCGTACGTTCATTATGAAAAGGACAATTCCCCAATAAATTAGCACCACGCTTTTTCAACGAAACAAAATCCCCTATCACCTCTTCGATGCGAACGGTTTCAAGAATTTGCTGTTTGGTGTTATTGTTAATCATGGAGGGTAAAGATACGTCAGGCGATAAAATCTCCCACCAAAAATTAGTGATTTCGCTCGGTGGTAAACCTAACTAGCTGTTCCAATGAATCTTTATAGACAGACGAAGGAAAAGTATTCAATATAGTAAATGCCTGATCTTGATATTGATGCATTTTCTCCTTGGCATACTTCAATCCACCTGCAGCCATCACCATATTAATCACTTGCTCCACACGAGCCTTATCATCGCTATAACTTTTCACGGTATTGATGATAAATCGCTTGTCTTTGGATGAGGAATTATTCAGTGCATAGATGAGCGGCAAGGTCATTTTATGTTCTTTAATGTCGATGCCGCGCGGTTTTCCGGTTTTTTCGGCTTGTTCATAATCGAAAAGATCATCTTTAATTTGAAATGCCATTCCCACGGCTTGACCAAAATCATGCATTCGTGTTACATTTTCTTGGTTGGCTTTTACAGAAGATGCACCCGTTGCACAACAACTCGCAATGAGTGATGCCGTTTTCGCTTGGATGATATCGTAATAAATTTCTTCGTTGATGTCGAGCTTTCTTGCTTTTTCTATTTGCAATAATTCTCCTTCGCTCATTTTACGGACTGCCGTTGAAACAATTTTCAGCAATTCAAATTCTTCGTGTTCAACAGAGAGTAATAATCCGCGTGATAAGAGATAATCGCCAACAAGTACTGCAATTTTATTTTTCCAGATGGCATTGATCGAAAAAAATCCTCTTCGCAAATTACTATCATCTACAACATCATCGTGCACTAAGGTGGCGGTGTGCAACAATTCGATGAGCGATGCAGCACGGTAAGTACTTTCGGAAATACCTCCATTTAATCCGGCCGATAAAAATACAAACATGGGACGCATCTGTTTTCCTTTTCGTTTCACAATATAATGCATGATGCGATCGAGAAGGGGCACAGAACTTTGCATCGCCTTGCGAAATTTCAATTCAAACTCCTCCATTTCCTTTCGGATGGGATGTTTGATTTCATCAAGGGAGATGGACATAAAAAACTAATCTAATTTAAAATTAATCGGAAGACTATACTGGACATTTACCGCCTTCCCATTTTGTGTCCCAGGCTTCCAATTCGGCATTTCTTTTATAACGCGAATTGCCTCTTGATCGAATGAAGTCCCTATTCCTCTCATTACTTTTACCTGTTCGGTTTTTCCCTCTTTTGATATAACAAAGGTTATATATACTCTTCCCTGAATTTTTGCATCTGCGGTACCCTTTGGATACTTGATACTTTGAGCTAAATATTTGAAAAGTGCTTCGTCGCCTCCAGGAAATTCAGGCATCTCTTCTACATAAGTAAATATTTTTTCATTCGAAGTATCTGTTTCTGCAGAATTCTGAGAAAATACAGTGATGGGCAAAAAACAAATGAGGATAAATAAGAGCTTTTTCATAGCATTTATATTTGGTAACGAAGATAAGCTATTTGGAGAAATCCAGCGTAAAATAGCCTTGTGTACTCTAAAAAATGAGAAAAAACCAACACGATAAGTTTACTTTACCTTTTCACGATAGGTCACAAACGTTTTTTTTTCATAAAAAGGTTACTGGTAGAAAAATTTCAACTACATCCTATCGTCAAGAGGATCATTAAACAATTATTTCAAAGTAAAATTAATTGGAATATTGAATTGCACATTTACTGGCGTACCATTTTGAGTCCCAGGCTTCCACTTTGGCATACTATTTATTACACGAAGAGCTTCTTCGTCGATAGCTTTACTTACGCCACGTAGCACTCTAGCATCCCGAATTCCCCCAACATCAGTTACTACAAAAGTTAAAAACACTCTCCCAGTGATACCCTTTCTACGATCCTTCTTTGGGTATTTAATATTCTTAGAAAGGTACTTGTAAAACTCTTCTTCTCCACCTGGGAATTCAGGATTTATGTCAACAGAAGTATAAATTCTCTCACTCTTTGGATCCTTTTTAGAGTTTTCCTGTGAATATCCAACAATCGGTAAAATAAACAATAGGATAAACAAGATGTTTTTCATAAGGAATATAAGATTAGATAACGAAGATACACTTTTAAAAAACTCAAAACAAAGTCAGCTCTTAGCCTTCTTAAATACAGGAACAGTGCTGCAGGGCTCTCCGTACATGATGCTTTTCACTACTGGACTCAATCGAGCCGTCAATTGAACAAAAGCCTGAACCGGAACTGCCTTCTTACTACAGCCTTTTATTACGACGCGTTGGTCGCGATATTCTTCAATATTCAAAGTTGCGATCTTCTCACGATACAACTCCTCCACTAACGTTTCTGGATTACCGAAAACAATAGTTTTTGCATAAGGATGCAAAGAAGTACTCAAAAGCATCCAAGCCCACCGTGGAATAATTGCATCAGTAGAACAAAATAAGGCGACGTGTTTGTCTTGATATTGTTTCCAATCGTTCTCCGAAATAAAAGCTCTAAAATCTTTCTCGCGCAGCAACAATCCTTCCACCAGCAATGAAGCAATATCCAATTCCATCACATCGGATTCAGGATACCACTCTTCGAGATCGAGGGTGAGGAGAGAGGAGGCGGAGATTTTATTTTCTATCATCGCTGGAGAAATGGTTTTTGTGAAGGGATTTCTTTCACGTACAAATTTTGGACGCGAAATGCGAATAAACACGAAATGCGAATGATGCGAAATGCGAATAAACACGAAATGCGAAAAAGCGAAATTTATCAATTCGAATAAACATGCTAAATGACACCAATTCTTAATTCTTAATTCTTAATTCTTAATTAAAATCTACCACATCCCCAACTCCAACCTTGCTTCTTCGCTCATCATGTCTTTTTCCCAGGGGGGATTGAAGGTGATTTCTACTTTGGCGGTGTTTACGTCGGGGATATCGCGTACTTTTTGTTCTACGTCGGGAGGAAGTGTTTCGGCAACGGGGCAGGCAGGTGACGTTAACGTCATCATGATGTGTACATCATTGCCTTCGTTGATATTGATTTCGTAAATCAAACCCAACTCCCAAATGTCAACTGGAATTTCCGGATCATAGCACGACTTCAATACATCGATGATGCGATCGCGTAATGATTTTACTTCGGGAATGGGATTCGTTTCGGTCATTGTAGTTTCGGTCGTCGTAGTTTCTGCCTCGGTCATACTTCAATTATTTGTTAGCGCTTGTCATGGCAAACGCATAAGTCTTCATTTGTTTAATCATGGATGCTAATCCGTTGGCGCGAGTCACGGCAATGTGTTGACGCAATCCAAGGGCATCGATGAATTCTAATTTTGCATCGAGTACATCTTCTGGAGTTTGCCCCGACAAGACCATCATCAGCAATGCAATTTCACCTTTTACAAAAGTAGAATCGCTATCGGCGCTAAAGTATAATTTTCCGTCGCGCTCTTCTCCGTTCAGCCACACTGAACTTTGACATCCTTTGATTTTATACTCGTCAATTTTATATTTATCCTCGAGTGGACCTAACTTTTGACCGAGCTCAATGATATAATGGTATTTTTCTTCCCATGTATCGAATAACTCGAAGTCGGAAAGAATTTCCTTTTCTATTTCTAACATTGTATTCATGCTACCGAATGGGTTTGCAATAAGGCGATGGCCTTGGTTAGATTTTCGGCGAGCGCATCAATCTCCTCTTTGGTATTGTAAAACATAAACGATGCACGAAGGGTTCCAGGTATTTTAAAGAACTGCATCACGGGTTCGGTGCAATGATGTCCTGTTCGCACTGCTATTCCTTTCGTGTCGAGAAACATTCCGGCATCCATGGCATTTACTCCTTCAATCACAAATGATACAACACTTGCTTTTTCAGCGGCGGTGCCGATGAGTCTAACGGTAGGGATCTCCGAAATTAGCTTGGTTGCATAATTCAGCAACTCCTTTTCCCAAGCACATGCGGCTTTTCGATCGAGTTGACTCCAATAATCGATGGCAGCGCCAAGGGCGATTACATCCGCAATATTGGGTGTGCCCGCTTCGAACTTAAATGGAACTTCATTGTATGTTGTTTTCTCAAAACTCACCGAAGAGATCATCTCCCCACCACCTTGATAAGGCGGCATGGCTTCCAATAAATGCAGTTTTCCATAGAGACAACCGATGCCAGTTGGCGCTAATATTTTATGTCCACTAAATGTGAAAAAATCAGCATCCAGATCTTGCACATCAATCACTTCATGCGCTGTACTTTGTGCGCCATCCACTAAAACGGGAATTCCCTTTGCGTGAGCTTGACGAATAACTTCCTTCACTGGATTCATTGTTCCCAATGAATTTGAAATATGCACTACAGAAACAAACTTTGTTTTGTCAGTTAACAAGGCAGGCAATTGATCCATCAGCAACTCCCCTTTCTCATTCATGGGAATTACTTTCAGCACCGCCCCCTTCTCTTCACACAACATTTGCCAAGGAACAATATTACTATGATGTTCCATCGCCGAAATTAAAATTTCATCACCCTGACCGATGTTCTTCCGACCATAGGTTGAAGCGACCAAATTGATTGCTTCTGTTGTTCCACGAACAAAAATAATTTCTCGCTCTGAACTTGCATTAATAAATGTTTTTACTTTCTCTCGCACTGCATCAAATGCAGCACTTGCTTTTTGACTAAGAAAATGGACACCACGATGTACATTGGCATTAGTCGTACTGTAATAATCAACTAGAGCGTCAATGACTACTTTTGGTTTCTGCGAAGATGCAGCATTGTCAAAATACACCAATGGTTTTCCATACGCTTTCTCCGACAAGATCGGAAACTCGCTACGAATTTTATTGATGTTGAAAGGGGTCATACTATTTTCGTTCACTTTTCTATTCTACTATTCATCTAAAGAAGAAAAAGAATTCATCTCCATTTCTATAAAGTGAAACTCTCCTTCAGAATAATTTATGTTTCGATCTGCAATGCCGACAATTTCACATCCAGCAATTGCATCAAACTTTCACGCAACGCTTCATTCTCTACTTGCTCAATCACATCCGCAGCAAAAGCATGATTCAATAGCGATCGTGCAACGGTTTCACCAATACCGCGAGCGCGGAGATAAAATAAAGCTTCATCGTCCAGTTGTCCGGTAGTAGCACCATGACTACACTTCACATCATCGGCATAAATTTCCAACTGTGGTTTCGTATTCATGGAAGCTTGATTGCTCAACAATAAATTCTTGTTTGATTGATACGCATTTGTTTTCTGTGCATCTTCCCGCACCCAAATTTTTCCATTGAATACACCTTGTGCTTGATCACCGATAATGCCTTTGTACAATTCATTACTATAACAATTCGGCATAGCATGATCAACCAACGTATGATTATCGATTACTTGCTTTTGATTCAATACATATAATCCATTCAAGTAAGCATTCACTTGCTCGTCATCCAAACGGATGTTTAAATTATTTCTAACGATCGCTCCACCCAATGTTAAAGTAGTTAGATGCTGATAACTATCGCGAGCCATGTTCACTTTATGATAATTGATGTGTTGGGCTTCATCGCCTTCCACTTGAATTTTAGAATAATGCACACGAGCTGCTTTACCAACCACGACTTCAGAAACCACATTGTTAAAAGTTAATGCTCCTGCTCCTACTGTATGATAACTCTCCACCACCGTAAATTCCGATTGCTCTCCGGCTACTACTAACACACGTGCTGGAATCAATAAGGGATCAACCCCAGGAACCGTTGCAAAGATCAATTGAATTACCGTGTCGCATTTCACTTTCGCATCCACTTTAATGATGATAGGTGAATAACATAACATCGTATTCAATGCCACCATCGCTTCCTCTTCAAAAGAAGCATGAGTAAATAAGTGCGACATAACGTCAGCGTCATTACTAAAATCATCGATACTGCCAATGCGAACACCTGCAGGAATAGATGACATGGTAGATGCCGCTACATTCAACTTTCCATTTTCAATAACACAAAGAATCGCATCCTTGCCAGCAAAACGATATTGTTCAGCGTCGGACTTTGATAACTTTTGCGAGTCGGCAGGACTTGCAGTACGATAATCTGTTTGCGCGATCGAAGTTAAATTCACATACTTCCACTCTTCATGCTTCATGGTGGGGATACCACGATTTGAGAAAGCAACCATCGCTTGTTTACGGATAGCCGCTAACGTTGGATGATCTTTCCCGTATAAATCGGCAAACACCTCCGCCTCTTGAACGAAAGCGGTGCTTGCTGTTTGATATTTAGTTATTGTCGACATAAATTTTTAAGCGCCTACAGCTACTTCTTCTTTAATCCAATCATATCCTTTCTCTTCCAACTCGAGTGCCAAGTCTTTTGTTCCCGACTTCACGATACGCCCTTTGTACAAGACGTGCACAAAATCTGGAACGATATAATCCAACAAACGTTGGTAATGTGTAATCACGATAAACGAACGATTGCCATCACGCAACGCATTCACACCATTTGAGACAATGCGCAATGCATCGATATCTAATCCAGAATCTGTTTCATCTAAAATGGCCAAGGTAGGTTCCAACATCGCCATTTGAAAAATTTCGTTACGTTTCTTTTCTCCTCCACTGAATCCTTCATTCACCGAACGTTGTGTCATGGCTTTATCCATTTCCACTAACGCCATTTTTTCTTTCATTATTTTTAAAAATTCTTTCGAATCATAAGGAGCTAAGCTGCGTGACTTACGCACTTCGTTCACTGCGGTTTTCAAAAAGTTAGCGTTACTCACGCCGGGAATTTCCACTGGATATTGAAATGCTAAAAACATTCCAGCACGAGCACGATCTTCTGGCGACATGTCCAACAAATCCTTTCCTAAAAAATTTACAGCCCCACCTTCCACTTCATACTCTTCGCGTCCGGCTAACACTGAAGCCAAGGTACTTTTACCTGAGCCATTCGGCCCCATGATGGCATGCACTTCACCGGGCTTCACTTCCAAATTCAATCCGTTGAGGATTTGTTTTCCTTCCACTGAAGCCTTAAGATCTTTAATCGATAACATATTCAAATTTTATTTTTCTTATTTCTAAATTTTATTTTTTGCAGATACGTCCATCTACCTTAACCCACCGAGCCTTCGAGAGAAATAGCTAATAATTTCTGAGCTTCCACTGCAAATTCCATCGGCAATTGATTAAAAACTTCCTTGCAATAACCATTCACGATTAAGTTCACTGCATCTTCAGTAGAAATTCCGCGCTGGTTGCAATAAAAGATTTGATCTTCTCCCACTTTACTTGTGGTGGCTTCGTGTTCCACTTTCGCGGTTTTATTTCCCACTTCAATATAAGGGAACGTATGCGCTCCACATTTATCGCCGATGAGTAAAGAATCGCACTGTGAAAAATTACGAGCGTGCTCAGCTTTCTTTCCGATACGAACCAATCCACGGTACGAATTTTGACTCTTCCCACAAGAAATTCCTTTTGAGATAATGATACTTTTCGTTTTCTTACCGAGATGAATCATCTTCGTTCCGGTATCTGCTTGCTGCATATTATTTGTGACAGCAACCGAATAAAATTCACCCACTGAATAATCTCCTTTCAAAATTACGCTTGGATATTTCCAAGTGATGGCTGAACCTGTTTCCACTTGTGTCCAGGAAATTTTTGCGCGATCGCCCATACAAATTCCGCGCTTTGTCACGAAATTATAAATGCCCCCTTTTCCATTTTTATCACCAGGGTACCAATTCTGCACAGTGCTGTATTTCACAGTTGCATCCGTATGCGAAATAATTTCAACAATGGCAGCATGCAATTGATTCTCGTCGCGCATGGGAGCGGTACACCCTTCGAGGTAGCTCACGAATGAACCTTCTTCCGCAATAATCAGTGTACGTTCAAATTGTCCGGTGCCGGCGCTATTGATACGGAAATACGTACTCAACTCCATCGGACAACGTACACCTTTTGGAATATAGCAAAACGATCCATCGCTAAACACAGCGCTATTCAACGCTGCGTAATAATTATCGGTATGAGGAACAACAGATCCTAAATATTTTTTTATCAAATCGGGATGATCGTGTACGGCTTCACTGAATGAACAAAAAATAATTCCAAGTTCGCCTAACGTTTCACGAAATGTTGTTTTCACAGAAACGCTATCGATAACAGCATCTACTGCCACACCGGCTAATCGTTGTTGCTCGATGAGCGAAATTCCTAATTTATCGAATGTTGCTTTAATTTCTGGATCGAGTTCATCCAAACTATTCAAGGATGGTTTCTTCTTCGGTGCAGAATAATAAATAATATCTTGAAAATCAATTTTTGGATAATGCACATTTGCCCATGTGGGTTCGTCCAACGTTAACCAATGACGAAATGATTTCAGGCGCCACTCCAACAACCACTCGGGTTCATTCTTCTTTGCAGAAATAAATCGAACCGTAGACTCATCCAACCCTTTCGGTGCATTATCACTTTCGATATTACTCACAAAACCGTATTTGTACTCGGAGTTGGTTACTTCGTCTAATATTTTTAAGTCTTCTGACATAATCTTTCTTTAGGGGAGATCGCTGATGGTTGTGAGGATACGAGATTAAATTGAACTCTACTTTTAAACGGCAAATGATTCACCACATCCGCAAGTACGGGATGCGTTTGGATTAATAAATTGAAAACCCTTTCCGTTGAGACCATCGCTGAAATCGAGTTGAGTGCCTACGAGATAGAGAAAACTCTTCTTATCACAAACGATCTTCACGCCTTTATCTTCAAACTGTTTATCATCGGCTTTCAGTTCATGATCGAACTCAAGGCTATAACTGAGTCCGGAGCAACCTCCACCTGCAACACCTACGCGAATAAAAGATTCAGTAGGATGACTTTCTTTTGCCATTAATTCAAGGGCTCTTTCTTTAGCTTTTTCTGTGACTGTAATCATAGTTTTTTCTATTAGTGCAAAGGTACGGCGAAATCGCTTATTTAGAACAATTCTAAGGTGGAAATGTTTTCTAGGTCAGGAATGCTTCTTTCCTATTGTTTATCAGCATTTTATGTTAGCTGCTGGCTTCTGGCTACTAGCTACTAGATTTTTCAACTTGAAAATAATTTCGTTCAGAAGCGACCTTTCCAACCTACCTGCAGCAGGCAGGCACTAAAGACACTAGAGATCACTAAGTACACTAAAGTTTAATCTCTTGTGATCTATTTTGTCCTCTAGTGCCTTTTGTGCTAAAAGCTGCTAGATTTTTCACTGCAAGCTGCTGGCTGTTAGATTTTTTCAATTTGAAAATAATTACGTGCAGAAGCGCTCTTTTCAACCTGCCTGCAGCAGGCAGGCACTTGAGACACTGGAGATCACTAAGTACACTAAAGTTTAATCTCTTGTGATCTATTGTGTCCTCTAGTGCCTTTTGTGTTAAAAAAATCTATCTATGTTACAAATACTATACACCAACAAGACCTTGAAGCTAGAAGCTTGAAGCTTGAAGCTGTCTGAAAATCTAATTCGGACTAAAATTATCATTTACCAATCATTCATTGCGAAAAAAATTAATTCCTACAATACCGCTTCCAAAATATAGAGGAACAATCCGGCTAAAGCGGCGGAAATAGGAATAGTAAGAACCCATGCCCAAACGAGTTGAAGTGTTACTCCCCAGCGTACTGCGGAAATCCTTTTGGTGAGTCCGACTCCGACAATTGATCCTGTAATAGTATGTGTAGTGCTTACTGGAATTTTAAAATGTTGTGCTCCAAAGAGGGTAATTGCGCCTGCTGTTTCTGCAGAAAAACCTTCGAAGGGAGTAAGCTTCGTTACTTTTTGCCCCATGGTTTTTACGATTTTCCATCCTCCGATCATCGTACCAGCAGCAATGGCTGTATAGCATGCCAATGGAACCCATCCTGGTAATTCATGCATATCGGAAATCACATGTTGACTGATCATGGCAGCAGCTATAATTCCCATCACCTTTTGTGCATCATTTCCGCCGTGTCCCAATGAATAAGCTGCAGAAGAAACCAATTGAAGTCGACGAAATATACGATCTACTTTAGATGGGTTTGAATTTTTTGCAACATGTAACGTGATTACAGAAATAAAATAAGACATAATCATTCCTAATACTGGAGCCAGCACAATAAAATAAACGGTAGGCATTATTTTATCATACTGCACAGCATCGAATCCACCTGCATGTGCGATACCTGCTCCTGCAAATCCGCCAATCAGTGTATGCGATGAACTGGAAGGAATTCCATACCACCACGTCAATAAATTCCAAAAGATGGAAGCAAGCAATCCTGCCATCACAACGATGAGCGTTATGTTTTCTGGTCGAACTGTTTTGGCAACAGTATCAGCAACTTTTAACTCAAAAATCCAATACGCCAAAAAATTAAACATCGCAGCCCACACTACTGCAGCGGCTGGACTTAATACTTGCGTAGAAACTACAGTGGCGATTGAGTTCGCAGCATCATGAAATCCATTGATAAAATCGAATATCAACGCCATGACAATGACAATAATGAGCATGTTCTCCATACGCCTGATTATGCCATCTTAATGATGATGGATTCAATTACATTGGCTGCATCTTCGCACTTATCTGTAGCGGTTTCGAGACCATGTAAAATTTCTTTCTTCATAATAATTTTTATCGCGTCTTTTTCATTCGCAAAAAGTCCGGCTACGGCATGATCAAAAATATCATCCGCATGATTCTCGATGCTATTGATTCGAACAAGAGAAGCAGTGATATCACGCATCCGATCCATATTCTTCAATTCCAACACCGCCGATTTCAATTCCTGCGTGCTTTGTTGAATCAATTCAGATAGTTTAATCATGTCGCTATCGTATTCTTCAATTTTATAGAGTTCCATACGCTTGGCAGAACCATGGATAAAATCCACTACATCATCAAACGAGGTCACTAAACGATGAATATCTTCTCTATCAAAAGGCGTGATGAAATTTCTTCCTAACTCCAAAAAGATCTCATGGGTGATTTCATCGCCAATATGCTCCAGTTGTTCAATCTTTCTAAACCAGCGTGGTCGTTCCGACTTTTCACATATAACAAGCTGATAAATAGCTTGTCCGCACTCATGCAAATTAGTAACCGCCTTATCAAAAAGGGGGAAGAATTTTCGATCCTGAGGGACGAAATACTTTAAGAATCCAAATGATGACATAATATCTAATTGAAGTGCTAAAGTAAAATAAATGTTAAGAAAGAGTCGATTTAACAATTTATTATTATTCACATCTAGAAAAAAAACACTTATTCCATGTCAATCCATCTGCATTAGCATTTCGAATAAACAGCGGTATCTTATTCGTGGAAGATGATTTATAGAAACTATCTTTGCACCATGTTTGAGAATAAAGACAACAGAACTGAGTTAGAGACTTTGGGTGAATTCGGGCTCATTAATCATATAAAACAAAGCATTACACTTCAAAATCCTGGAAGTTTAAAAGGAATTGGAGATGATGCCGCTGTGATTGACAATGGACATGAAAGAACGGTGGTCACAACTGACATGCTTTTGGAAGGAGTTCACTTTGATTTAACCTATTCGCCATTAAAACATTTGGGATACAAAGCGGTAGTGGTTAACATCAGTGATATCTGTGCGATGAATGCTATCCCAACCCAAATTGTTTGCGGCTTGGCATTATCAAATCGCTTTTCATTAGAAGCAGTAGAAGAGTTGATGTTAGGAATTAAGTTAGCCTGTGAAAGATATGGAGTTGATTTAGTGGGGGGCGATACTTGCTCATCAAAAAGTGGACTAGTCATTAGCATTACTGCCATTGGGCATGCGAAAAACGAAGCATTAATTTACAGAGACGGAGCTAAGGAAAATGATTTAATTTGTGTGACCGGCGATTTAGGTGCTGCCTATATGGGATTACAATTATTGAATCGCGAGAAAAAAATATTTTTAGAAAACCCAGTTGCTCAACCCGAATTAAAAGGATACGATTATTTGTTAGAGCGACAATTAAAACCTGAAGCGCGATTAGATATCATTCAACGTTTCGAAACTTGGTTTATAAAACCAAGCAGTATGATTGATATTTCGGATGGACTTGCTTCAGAGTTGATGCATCTATGCACACAATCCAAAACAGGTTGTCAGATCTATGAAGAAAAAATTCCGATTGATCATTTAACTTCAGAGTTGGGAAGAGAATTAGGATTGGATCCAACGGTTGCTGCTTTAAATGGTGGTGAAGATTATGAATTACTCTTTACGCTTTCTCTTGCAGAGTATGAAAAAATAAAAGACAGAGCAGAAATTAGTATCATAGGACATATGACGGCACCCGAAGCAGGATATCGTTTTATTGATCGTCAGCAAAATGTGCATGAGTTGAAGGCGCAAGGGTGGGATGCGTTTAGAGGTTCGTGAATTGGTGAATTGGTGAATTGGTGAATTGGTGAATTGGTGAGTTGGTAAATGGCAAATTGGTGGTCGCAAAACTTTAAAACTTGCAATTTGAATATATCAATTGAAGTAGTGATTAGAATTAAAGCTTAAATCCTGAAGATTGTTATGAATCGATTCCAAAGTTCTTCAGAGTAAATGTTAAATAAAATAATTTAGAATAATCAATGCGTATTGCGATTACGGGTACTAGAGGAATTCCGAATAATTACGGAGGGTTTGAGCAATGCGCGGAAAATTTAGCGGTGTTACTTGTAAAAGCAGGACACGAGGTAAGTGTATATAGTCCCGATTACCATGAGTATGATAAAGATGAATTTCATGGCGTAAAAATTATCAAGCAATGGAATCCTGAAAAGAAAATTGGAACTGTTGGTAATTTTATTTACGATTACAAATGCATGCGTCATGCGATAAAAGCGGAGTGTGATATTTTGTTGGTGTTGGGATATACTACTGCTTCTGTATTTTTTCCATTCTTACGAAAACGAAAAAGTATATTAGTCACCAATATGGATGGGCTAGAATGGAAGCGCGACAAATGGAATGACTTGGTAAAAAAACTAGCTAAATGGTTTGAGTCATTGGGTGCTCGTTATAGTGATCACTTGATTAGCGACAATGGTGAAATCAAAAATTATTTACAGCGTGAATATCAACTCGATTCTACTTTTATTGCGTATGGAGCTGAAATTTTCAATTCACCCAATGAAACTATTTTAAGTTCATATGGAATAGAAGCTAAACAATATGATTTATTGATAGCTCGATTAGAAAAAGAAAACAACATTGAAATTATTTTGGATGGGATTGTGCAATCGGGAGAGAAAACGCCTTTTCTGGTGATTGGAAAACATCAAACCTCTTACGGTGAATACTTGAAAGCGAAATATAAATCAAGCGGTCATATTCGATTCATGGGTGGTATCTACAATCAAGATCATTTAAATAATCTACGTTTTTTTGGCAGATATTATTTTCACGGACATTCAGTGGGCGGAACGAATCCGTCTTTGTTAGAAGCCATGGCATCTAGTGCCTATATCATTTCACATGACAATTTATTTAATCGAAATGTGTTGGGTGATCAAGCATGGTATTTTAATTCGCCAGAGGCAATAGCCGCTCTTTGGGAAAACAAAGCCAAGTTAGAATCCACTAGAACATTGTACCTCCACACCCAACTGGAGAAAATTAAAAGAGAATATAATTGGCAAAAAATTACAGATCAGTATGAAGCTGTTTTTAAAAAAGTTTTAGAAAGTCGTTAATTTTATTCTTTGGATTTTAATTCCATCGAATAAAGATCAAACCCATCAGCCCAATAATCTTTTATTTTTTCCTCGAGTACAAATCCCTCTTTTTCATAAAAAGTATAGGCATGTTGTGAAGTACGAACTTTTATTTTCTTTACGGTCGGAATCGACTTTAAAATGTTAACTCGATGATTCAATAATGTTGTTCCAATGCCCATGCGTTGATATTGAGGATGTAAAAAATCCCAACTTAACAATCCGATCGCACCGTTCTCTTTAAAATTTATTCCACCACATCCCACTAACTTTTCATGCAATTGCACCACAAAGTATTTCTCGATTTCATGATCTAAATAAAAAATTAAATCTTCCTCTTCATCGGGTGAAAAAAAAGTAGGTGTATTCAGTCGGAATAATTCAAGAACATTGTTTTTATCTTCTTGATTAAATTCTCGAATGAATACACCTTCTAACATTTATTAAAACTATTTATAAATTATCTTTACTCTAGATGAATTTAATAATTCGCAATGGCATAATTCACTGCGGCTGATGCATTCAGATTGCCATAGCCTTTGGTGCTGTTTTTAGCAGGATAAAATTGTGCAGTATTAGTTAAGCAAGTCATCAATTGCGTTTTGCTCATGTTTGGCTTTGTACTTAATACCAATGCTGCAATTCCAGCCGCTGTTGCAGTTGCGCAAGAGCTTCCACCAATATAAGTGGGTGTACTTCCAGATGCGGCAAGACTTAAAGAATTGCGATTGTCGTTCGCGCTTCTTTCCATGGTGATAGTATACATAATTGCACTTCCATCATGACAAGAAGCGCACTTACTTCCATTTTCCTTCACCCCGGTAACGGCAATGCAAGCACTGTAGGCAGCAGGATAAATTACTCCCCACCAACTGGTCCAACCAAAAGAAGTTCCGGCTGCAGCAAAAATGGTTTTACCTAAATTGTTTGCATAGTCAGCACCGTCTTTTAACACGCCACTGGAGAATGGAGTACCCATGCTTAAGGAAATAATTCGCACATCGGAACGATTTCCCATTTTGATAAATGCATTCTTTGTTGCTGTTTTCTCCGAAGAGGCATCTAACACCACATCATTGGCCGCACGAATAAAGTGCAACCCACTTTTGTAGGCCACCCCCGTAGTTGCATTTTGATTATTTCTTGGACCTGCAGCCAATCCACACATGCTTGTGCCGTGCGTGCAGGAATTATAGGCACTTGTACCCAACGTATAATCTGTAGAAACTAATCTACCAACATTCGAATCTCCGTTGTTAAACAGTGAACCTAAAAGCGATTGCGATGTGCTCAATCCGGCATCTATCACACCGATGGTAATTCCTTCGCCTTGACTTACATTCCAAGCAGATGGTATATTTTGGTTGTTAAAATTCCATGGTACTAAAGCACCAGGGGTCACTGTTGTCCAATCGATGGAATTCAATGCATAGGTAGAGCCATCACAACCAGATCCTGCTCGATTCAAATCATTGGGCCAATAATCCATAGGCTCGAGATAACGTACATTCTGCAAATTCCTAAGTTTTGTCAGTACGGTTTTATCTGTAAGTCGTAGTGTTAAGATGGGAAGAATAGGATCATCTTCGATAAGAATATCATTCCATTGAACTGAAACGCCTGGTGTTTTATTTAGCTCCTCCAAAATCAACTTCTTCAATTCATCATGAACCTTTTTATAGGCTCCTGTTTGCACATTCACCGTATGAATTTTTGTACTGATATCGCCTGCATTGGCAGGTTGATAGCCGATAGCCACACTTTGATCGCTCTCTACGACGGCACTCCAAAGTGTTTTCATATCTACGTTTTCCCAATGAAATTCGTTATTCGATTCTAGTTTGGAAATAATGGTTTGATCCAATTTTAATTTATCCAAGGAATACCCTTGAGGTATCGCTTCGGGATTTGCTTTCTCAACGAGAACGACTTCTTGTTGAGCATGGTTTGTTTCTTCATGCTTGTTACAAGCACTGAATAATACAGTGAGAACAGTGGCGATAGAGAATAGTTGTTTTATCATGGGTTTTGATTTGATGGTTGAAATTTAGAAATAATCCCGATACGATGAAAGCAAAGGAAAATTATTTTTTAGGATCGGTCTTGAAAATAGCCGTTTTTAGTCGACTACAAGCGTTTACATCCGGAAATTGGATTGAATATTAATCAGTCAGATAGCGAGATTCAACCATCTACTCCATATTTTTGACCTTTTGTAAACTCTTTCTGCTTAATTTTGCTATTCTAATTAAATAAAACCTATATAAATTATGTCTTTTACACTCTCCCCCCTTCCTTACGATTATGCTGCTTTAGAACCTCATATTGATGCGCGCACCATGGAGATTCATCATAGTAAGCATCATCAAGCTTATGTTAATAATCTCAATGCTGCCATTGCGGGCACAGATGCAGAAAAGATGAGCATTGATGAAGTATGCAAAAATATTTCTAAATTTCCAATGGCTGTTCGCAACAATGGCGGTGGACATTATAACCACAGTTTGTTTTGGTCGGTGATGAAGCCTAACGGTGGTGGCTTACCGACAGGAGTACTGAACGATGCGATCAATGCAGCTTTTGGAAGTTTCGATGAATTTAAAACGAAGTTTAATGCTGCCGGAGCTACACGTTTCGGTTCGGGATGGGCTTGGTTAATCAAAAACAGTGCTGGAAAATTAGAGATTTGCTCTACGCCAAATCAAGATAATCCTTTAATGGATCTCGCTGAAGTGAAAGGAACGCCTCTCTTAGGATGTGATGTTTGGGAGCATGCTTATTACCTCCACTATCAAAACCGTCGTCCAGATTACATGACTGCTTTTTGGAATGTGATTAACTGGGATGAAGTGGCAAAACGATTTGCGTAACTAAAATTACATTTCCCTAATAAAAAGGATTCGATGACTAATTAACTTTTGCTATTGAATCCTTTTTTTAAAAAACAAAAATATTTTTCTTTAACTCTTTAAACTAATTTATTTTAAAAAACTCCAAAATGGAAAAGGACAAAATCAGAAAATTAAATAAATCCTTTGAAGCATCTGCTTATATTGAAGATGACATTGAATATTGGACAGCGCGTGAGTTACAAGAACTACTTGGCTATTCCGACTGGCGAAATTTTTTGAATATCATTGAAAAAGCAAAAGATAGTTGCAAAACCAATAAAGAGCCTATTAGAGACCATTTCGTTGACGTCAACAATATGGTTCCTATTGGCTCTGGAGCAGTGCGAGAACAGAGTGATATCATGCTTACTCGGTATGCCTGCTATCTTATTGCACAAAATGGTGATCCAAAGAAAGAGCAAATAGCATTTGCTCAGAGTTATTTTGCCATACAAACACGCAAACAAGAATTATTAGAAGAACGCATCCAACTTAATGAGCGGTTACAAGCAAGGGAAAAGTTGGCTGCTGTGGAAACGGAGTTGTCAAGAAATATATTTGAAAGAGGAGTGGATATTAAGGGCTTTGCAAATATTCGCAGCAATGGAGACTGGGCACTTTTTGGAGGAAATAATACAAGTGATATGAAGCGAAAACTTGGTATTGCTGGAAGTCGTCCATTAGCTGATTTTTTACCTACAATAACTATTACAGCAAAACAACTTGCAACAGAAATTACAAATTTCAATGTTAATAAAGATGACCTTATTGGTGAAAAGAAAATTGCTGAAGAACACATTAAAAACAATAAAGATATACGTTCCCTTTTGGGAAAGAGTGATATAATTCCTGAGGATTTACCAATAGAAGAAGACATTAAAAAACTAGAACGAAAAGTTAAATCTTCAAACAAAGATATTCCAAAGAAAAAACTGAAGGGGAAATAAAATTGGCAAAGCGAAAAAGGATTTAATGAGAAGTCAACTCTTAAAATTGAATCCTTTTATTATTTAAAATTTTTTGGTTAATGCTAAAGCGTAGTTTATTTAAATTTTTCTCAAATGTCAACTACTAATAAAAGCAGACTCAAATTCTATAAAGAAATAGTTTCAGACCATTTCGTTGACGTCAACGAAATGGTTTTTATTGGAAAAACAAAGTTAATTTGAAAAATCGATCGGGTAAAAAGTAAGAATTTCTAATTAAGAAATTATTTTCCTACAAAACCTTTCTCTCTTCTCTATTGATAATCTCCGCTTGAATACGTACCGACTCATCGTGAATCTGAATAAAAAGATTACGAATAAATCCATCGTTAATATCCAAATCTTTTCCACGTCGATTCATCTCCTCTAAAATAGTTTTCCATCTTTCAGGTTGAAAAATA
The DNA here is from genome assembly GCA_031411335.1 of Bacteroidota bacterium. Taxonomy (GTDB): domain Bacteria; phylum Bacteroidota; class Bacteroidia; order AKYH767-A; family OLB10; genus JAJTFW01. The sequence continues at coordinate 865 of JANOAX010000170.1, read as the reverse complement.
GAAACGTTCTTTTCTTTTTTTAATTCACCGATCATTGATGAATAATGCAAACGTTCTTTTAACAAAATTAAAATTTCATCATTCAAGCGATCAATTTCATCTCTCCAATTTTTTAGTTGAGTAATGCTCATCGCATCGATAGGCGATGGTAAGCGTGGCTCTAAACTCTGAATGAGTTCATGGAGTCGGGAAGGTGTGATTTGCTGTTGTGCATCGCTTAAAGCAACGTTAGGATTGATATGCGTTTCGATCATCCATCCATCGTAGCCTAAGTCTAAAGCTTCCTGTGCCACACTTTGCAACAAAGGGCGTGCGCCTGCTATATGACTAATATCGCAAATCATTTTTAGGTTGGGGAAATACGATTTCATTTCAAAGTGCACTTGCCAGCGCGGATGATTTCTGAACTCGGTCGTTTCGAAAGTATGGAATCCACGATGCACGGCGATGACCTCTGAATGGATGGATTCCTGAATGCGTTCGATAGCTCCTCTCCACAGACTGATGTCGGGGTGGATGGGGTTTTTAACCATAACGTGAATGGATGTACCCTTTAATGCATCGGCGAGTTCCTGAACCAAAAATGGATTTACTGTAGTGCGTGCACCGATCCAAACAGCATCCAATCCAGCTTTCAAACAAAGTTCGAGTTGTTTGGTACTTGCCGCCTCAGTGATCACCTTCATGCCGGTAGTAGCGCGCACTTCCTGCAACCATTCCAAGGCCTCTTCTCCTACTCCTTCAAAGGAGCCGGGACGAGTGCGAGGTTTCCAAACGCCAGCCCTATAAATTGCATTTGGATAGTTAGCAACAATAGCTTGTGCGGTTTGCATTACTTGCTCTTTACTCTCCGCACTGCACGGAC
>JANOAX010000169.1:0-19269 GCA_031411335.1 Bacteroidota bacterium | reverse complement strand
GGTGAAGATGTAATCGAAAGTTCATCTAACCTAAAAAACTATTTACCGATTTGAAAAACTTTATGGTTTAAAAAAAAGAATCGCGAAGCATTGAATTTACAATGGCCTCGCGATCCTTCCTCACTAAGGTATAATTTATTTATTAAAATTCTGAATACTGATTCCGATAACTATCACGAAACCAACTCACAACTTAAGATCAAACAAGGTACAAACTTCTTAGCGCAGCAATTTGCCAATCCACCAATCCGCCAACTTGCCAATTCACCAATCCTTAATTCCCCGCGATTTTCATTTTGGAAAAACTATCATCATCCAACGACTCCAACGCTTTTTCTACAAATACATTGATGTCATTGATGACGTAGTAATAGGAACTCGTATTCCAAAGATCGCGTGCAATAAGTGCTTTGAGTTGTGTGCGTATGAGTTTATCAGAAGTTTTTAATCCTTCTTCATTTTTCTTAGTTCCTTTCTTCTCGGCATACTCCACAAATTTGTTGACGAATTCATTTGTCATCTCAAATCCTTTCTTAAACTCATACACATCTTTGTATTGTGCTTTTAAGGAAGCTCTGTTCTCATCAACATACGTTAATGTGAAATCATTCATCACACCGTTTCTTCTGATATCATCATAGTAGCGAGAACTTAAGCTAGTGTCGAGCGCAACGAAGATGTCGGGCATAATACCACCACCACCATAAACTGTTCTTCCGCCATTGGTTTCGTATTTTAATGAATCGTTGAAAGCGATACTGTCGGCATGATAGAGCTCACCGTGCTCGAAACGTTTGCTTAAATCCATTTCATAATTTTCATCACCTGATTCATATGATTTTTGAATGCATCTTCCGCTGGGTGTATGGTAACGCGCAATCGTTAATCGTACTGCAGATCCATCAGGAAGTGGAAATGGTTTTTGAACCAATCCTTTTGCAAATGTTCTTCTTCCAATGACTAATCCACGGTCCCAATCTTGAATGGCACCTGAAACAATTTCACTCGCCGATGCTGAACTTTCGTCAACCAAAAGAATTAATTTTCCTTTTTCCCATCCACCGGTATTGGTAGAGTAAGATTCTTGTTTTGGATTATTTCTTCCTTCAGTATAAACAATTCGTTTTCCCATACTCAAAAATTCATCCGCTAATTCTATCGCTCTGTTCAAGTATCCACCACCGTTACCACTTAAATCCAAAATCAAACTTTGAATATTGTACTTCTCTTTTAAATCTTTTAATGCTACTTGAAATTCATCCACCGTAGTATCGGCGAATCGAGAAATCTTGATGTAACCAACACCAGGTGCTGCTTGATAAGATGCTTCTACGCTGTACAATGGAATTTTATCGCGGGTAATGTTATACACGATTAACTCGGGAGTAAGTCGACGAGCAATACTTACTTTTACTTTCGTGCCTTTATCGCCACGAAGTTTTTTCAGTACGTCGTTATTTTTTATTCCTGTCCCAGCAACAAGGGTGTCATTGATCATGACGATTCGATCACCAGAACGTATTCCTAATTTTTCACTCGGACCACCGCTGATGGTTTGTGTAACCATGATGGTATCTTCCAAAATATTAAATTGAATTCCGACACCTTCAAATTTTCCTACCAATGGTTCGTTGGTGGCTTTTAATTCATCGGCAGGAATATATACCGAATGCGGATCCAAATCTTTTAGTAAGGCGCGTATCGCACTCTCTGTTACTTTATTTTGATCCACGGAATCAACGTAAGCATAACTTACCATATTTAGGAGCGCATCAAATTTTTGGGAGGCCGCTGCGTTTTGTGCTACGCTTTGCAAACTCATACTTACGCTTACAGCGATAAGTAAAAATATTTTTGACCAATTTTTCATTTTCATTATGTTCTTTCTCTTCTTGGTGTTAAGGATTGACGTAAAAATCTATAAATTATTGTACGTCGGTATTTTATTTACATTCGAGTGGCAAGATATAGAAAGCCACCACAAAAAATGATTGCAGTGGCCCTATTTCTTACAACATGGTGATATTAATAAGTCCGAAGAGTTGAATTTTTACGGCTTACGCTCCCTCAGGATTCATCGTCTCCAAATCTCTGTCGAAGAGGTACATACCGCCTTTGTCGCCGCCAATTAGGTTGAGTTTGTCCAATAAGTTACGAGCTAAGCGCTCCTCTTCAATTTGCTCTGCTACGTACCATTGTAGGAAGTTATGTGTTGTATAATCTTTTTCAGCGAGGCAATTATCGACCAGTTTATTAATTTCATCGCTCACTTTAACTTCATGTTTCAACAGTTGTTCAAACACTTCATTCACATTTTTAAAGTTAACGGGTGGACTTTTTAAAGCTGGTAATTGAGAAACGCCACCGCGCTCATTCACGAATTTAATGAGCTTCAACATATGTTGACGCTCTTCGTCGCTGTGTCGATAAAGGAAGGCACTTACTCCATTATAGCCCGAGCGTTCTGCCCAAGAGGCCATCGCTAAATAAAATTGTGAGGAGTCCGACTCCATGGCTACTTGCTGATTCAGCAATTTTTCTATTTTCTTTGAGATCATGATCAGTTTATTTTAAAAGGTAAATTTAATGTGTTTTCTTGTAATAACAACAATTATAAGACGTTTGAGTTTCTGAATGATTGTAATTTTTTAAAAAAATTGAAGATTTCCCCCCTTTTTTAAATCTAGGAAATAGATTTGTTCAAAGTGAAAGGCAAATCGGTGATTGAAAATCGGCATGTGACATAGCAAAACTGATTACTTTTTCATCCGATTGGTAAGATGCGATTTCGTAAGTATGTCCATTTTTTTGGATGATATTTTCGGTAGTATCTAAATCGTTAATGGTTGATTGTAGTCCAGTACCCATCGCTTTTAAAACAGATTCTTTACGCGTCCAAATGGTAAAAAAATCTTTATCAGTTGAAATAAAATCTTGTTCGTTGGAATGAAAATGTTGTTTCGCAATTTCATTAAATGGTGCCGATGGTCTTATGGTTTCAATATCTATTCCGCCCTCCTGTGGTCCAAAGTAAAATGCCAATTGATTTCCAGATCGACTACAATTAAAATAAAAAGGAGCATTCGGCAACTCCGGTTTCCCAAATGGGTTGAAAGTAAATTTTATTTTTTCTGGAGATGTATCCAGCCATTTCGAAAGTAAAATTCTTAAAAGATGATGCTGATATTGATAACTGTGCATCACTTCTTTCTTCACAAATCGAGAAGCTCGTATTTTCTCTTCTTCAGAAAGATAAAGTGATGAAGGCATTTTTTCAGGAACCGATGCTAAAACGAGTAGCACTTGCGTTCGCGGATTTATCTCTTCTGCTTTTTTATCAGTGGAAATAAATTCCTGAAACACCATGTTGTTAACGCATGGTTTTTTCAAGCTCATCACCAATTTTGTCTGCAAGAAATTCTACATTGGGAGGCCAAAAGATACTGTTGTGATCACCGGGTGCGAAGAGTACGTCCACTTTTCCTTTCACAAAATGCGACCATCCTAAATCATCATCGTATTCGTTGTTGTAATAACTGTCCTGTGCACGAACTAATAAAATGTCACCATCATACTCGCGAATTTTATAGCTCATGAGTGCGTCGTGACAAGCTTCTTCAATTCTTCTGAAGTATGCCGCTGATTCAGCTCCAATCATTTCGGTTACTTTATACTTTTCGAGCCACGATTCAATATCATTGTTTCGTTCTTGTTGTTTTTTGCGTGCTTCAAAATAGATTTTACGTTCTTCTTTATCTGCTTTCGCCAATTCAACAGCACGTTTCACAAAACGCTCAGCTAAAAGTTGTACATCAACAATTTGTTTCATTCCTGCAGGAAGAAAATCTTTTTTCTTTGCCGCATCAATATCAAAAATGCAGAGGAAACCAATTTCTTCCCCCGCTTCTTTTAATTGAATCGCCATTTCATAAGCAAGGTATCCTCCAAAGGATCCTCCTGCTAAATAATAGGGACCTTCTGGTTGCACTGCGCGAATGGCTTTGATGTGATAAGCTGCCATTTGTTGCATGTCATGAAACGGAGTATCTACACCATTCAATCCATAAGCTTGCAATCCATAACTGGGTTGACTTCCTCGTAAACGTTGTCCTAATCCATGATATTTAAATACGTTTCCGCTAATTCCATGTGCAAAATAAAGTGCCTTGTTGATTCCGCCTTCACGTAATGGCACAATCGGATTCCATATTTTTTCATCCTCATGTTGTTCATAAAGCGCACTTAATGCTCGGATGGTAGGAGAGGTGAACAAAACAGCCAATGGCAATTTTTTATTCATCATATTTTCCAAATCCACCATTATTTTCACAGCAAGAATGGAGTGACCACCGAGTTGAAAAAAATCATCGTCAAGACGTATGTTAGGAACTTGTAGCACTTCCTCCCATAATTTAATAATGGTTTTCTGTAATGGGGTAGTTTCTTCCTCTTCTAATTTTTTTCTATCAATTTCTACAGCTCCTGGTAATGGTAATGCCTTACGATCGATTTTCCCATTGGGCGTTAATGGAAAATCTTGCATAGGAATCCATACTGCGGGCACCATGTATTCTGGGAGCTGTTTTACCATGGAACTTTTGCATCGACTGATAATATCTACATTCGATAGATCTGTTGTCAAGGCTTTAAACCAGACCACCAACATGTTTTGTCCCGACTTATCCGGATGTGTAAGTACAACAGATTGTTGAATTAGGTCGCAGTTGTTGATCACAGTTTCTATTTCCCCTAACTCTATACGATATCCTCTTACCTTCACCTGATGGTCGAAGCGATTCATGAAAAATAAATTACCAGAAAGATCCATCACAACACGATCTCCTGTTTTATACACCATTCCTACTCCGTCGGGAGATGGAATAAATTTCTCTGCTGTTAACTCGGGCCGATTTAAATATCCTGCCGATACACCCTCTCCACCAATCCACAACTCACCCGAAACCCCAACAGGACAAGGATGCCCGCGTTGATCCATGATGAATGTTTTCGTATTAGCAACCGCTTTTCCGATAGATAGAATTCCATTACGTTGACGATGTAATGATTGTTGTGTTATCAGTGATACGGTTGACCATATTGTCGTTTCGGTAGGACCGTACAAATTCCACAAATCGCGATTGCATGACAATAACATTGTTGCTAATTCAATACGAAGTGCTTCTCCGCCACAAAGTACCGCTAAATCTTTTTTTCCTTGCCATCCACCAGCAAAAAGTAGATCGTAAGTAGCGGGAGTTGCTTGCATAAAGCGAATGGCTTTTTGATCAATATAATTACTCAACCAACGAGGATCCATTGCCTGAGTTTTGTTTGCTAAGTGTAATCCGGCTCCATGCATCAAAGGCATAAAAAATTCCAAAACAGAAATGTCGAATGAAATGGTGGTGACAGATAATAATCGCTCTTCACGATCTAACCCCATTTTAGCAGCAAGATCATTTAATAAATTGGTAACCGATGCGTGACGAACTGCAACTCCTTTGGGCTTTCCGGTAGAGCCTGAAGTGTATAGTACATAAGCTAAGGTTTCATGCGTCACCGCATTTTTGGTATATTCAATACCGTTAGTTTCATTTTTAAGATCTTCAAAGAAAAGGACTTTATCAGCAGGGAATTTCAATTCAGCTTGCAGTTCCTTACTAATGATGACCTGCTTTGCAGGAGCATCCTCAACCATGTAATGTAAACGATCGGCAGGGAAATCAGGGTCTAATGGGATGTAAGCTGCTCCAGATTTTAAAATGCTCAAAAGTATAACCGGCAATTCAGCAGTTCTTCGCATGCACACTCCGATAAAATCTCCTTCCTTAATTCCGCGCGCTTGCAATCGAGCTGCCCAATGTCCTGATAAGTAATTTAATTCTTCGTAAGTAATATGTTTGTCGCCTGCTACAATGGCAATGTGATTTTTCTTTAAAGTATCTGTAGTCTCTTCAATACATTCATGAATCCCTAATGGTTTTTCATGTTTGATTTTCGTGTCGTTGTTTTTCTTGAAAATGCCTTTTTCAATAGGTGTGATGGCATTTAATGATTCGATGGGTTTCTCAGGATTCTCAATGATGCTTTGCATGATGCAGATGAATTCTTGCATACGGATTTGCATCATCTCTTCGGTGAAAAGATCGTTGTTGAATGTGCATTCTAATGTCAACTGATTTCCAGTACCTGAAGCATTCAAGAAAATTTCGAAGTTTTCGAAATGCCTTGGATTCGTACTTACTTCAAAAGTGCATCCTTCAAAATGAAATCCTTCGGAGAATCCGATGTCCACATTAAATACAACTGGCACTAATGGAATTCGAGAAGGATCGCGATGAATATTTAATTTTTGAATTAAACTTCCGAAAGTAAACTTCTGATGATCGTAAGCATCGAATAAATATCCTTTCCTAGATTTTAAATATTCGTTGAAAGGTTGATTGGGTTGAATTTTACTTTTTAGTGGAAGTAAATTTACACAATGGCCCACTAAATTAAATCGACCTTCTACATTTTGTCCTGCAGCAGGTAATCCAACCACTAAATCTTCTTGCCCTGTTACATGATAGAGAAAGGACTCAAATGCACTTAGCATCAACGTGACGAAACTTGCATTCGTTTTTTTGCTTACGTCGCGCATTCCCTTCACAATTTCTTCGGGAACGATAGCATCGATTCGCTTAGCGTGAAAACTACGAAGTGCAGGACGAGAATTATCATTCGGAAATTCAACAACAGGAATTTCATCTTGGAATTGTTGTACCCAAAATGACTCTACCTGTTCTTGATCTTTAGAATTAATTTCTTTTGCTAACTCTTGTGCATACTGAATAAATGAAACAGCAGGTTCTAAATTAGGCATCTCGCCTTTGATGGACGCTGAGTAAATAATACTCAAATCACGCAACATTAAACTCAATGACCATCCATCACAAATAATATGATGTCCAGTAACCACTAATGTGAAATCTATTACACCACAGGAAATTAAATGTACTCGAATTAAAGGTCCATTTAACAAATCAAAAGTCTGAAGCGTTGCATCTTTTGATACCTTTTTTACTAAAAGATATTTTTCTTCATCTGAATAAACTACAGTTTCAAGCCATGGCAGTTGTAACGTTGTTGAAATGTGAATAGAACGCCCATCTTCACTAAACGTTGAACGTAGTGCATCATGACGATGAACAACCTTTGCAAAAGAATCTTTTAATAATTCTTTGTTTAAAGGCCCTGAAATTTTTAAAGTTACCGACTCATTATAAGCACAGTTAGCCGCATCTCCACCCAATAATACAGAGGTAAAGATCTCGCGTTGTGCTTCAGTCGAAGTAACCGTTGTTGAGTTCGGTGCGAACGGATCAAAGTCAACAGCTTCAAAAGTTAATTCGGGTGGTATAACTGACATACAATTATAAAAGTAATTAATTATTGTTAAGTTTCAAATATTTACCTGGACGAGACGGATCTGGAACGAACCAGCCTGGACTCCCATCGGGATTTTTCCCCAACATCGCTCCCGGAATGGGCGGGTTATTGGCGTTGAAGGAAGTATGAGCAATACTTGATTTCCCATTCACCTTTTGACCGTTGGTATCTCCAGGAATGAATCCAAGTTCAACAATTTCCAAGAGTGCTTCTTTAAATTTATAAATGATGGTGTCAATATCTTCTTGTGTATGTGCTTCTGTTAAGAAACAAGGGAACCCATCGTAAATTTGAATGCCTTTATGTCTAAGAATTAAGAATAACAAATCAATGTTATGCATATCCGCATCATATTTTGGTTTAAATAGCGAACCAAAATGAACAATATGAAAGTTTGTTTTTAAGTGCTCACAATAGGTATTAATTTCTCGAGCAAGACGAGTGGTATTATTCGTTAATGATTCTTGTAATGCTTGTCCCTTTTCTTTCATCCGAAGCAAAACGGCTTTTGCAGCAGCAAGTGCAAAAGGATGTCGAACAAAAGTTCCAGCGAAATAAGTAACTCCAATTTCAGGAACGCTTTTATCACCATACTGCCAATGACCGCCATCTAATGCATCCATGTATTCACGCTTTCCTGCGATTACACCGATGGGCATTCCGCCACCTACTACTTTGCCATAAGTACCAAGATCGGCTTTCACATTGAAAAATTGTTGTGCTCCGCCTGGTAAGGTTCTGAAACCGGTTATTACTTCATCAAAAATAAGAAGGCTTCCTGCGTCAGTTGTAATTTTTCTTACTTCCTGCAAAAATTCTTTTGGATGGAAATCAGCTCTTCTACTTTGTACCGGTTCAACCAATACAGCCGCAATTTCATGCGCACGTTCTTTAATGATAGCAAGCGCTTCTGGTGTTCCATAATCTAACACCAACATATTTTGTACCGCTTCAGGCATGATACCTGCCGCCGCCGGAATGGATTTTAATTTTTTAGTTCCACGTAAAATTACTTCGTCGTTGATACCATGATAAGAGCCGTTGAAGGAAATAATCGTAGATCGACCTGTAACGGTACGGGCTATACGAATTGCACCGAGTACCGCTTCTGATCCTGTGTTGCAGAATCCAGCACGATCATAATTGGTAAGTTCGCAAATCATTTTCGCTACTTCTCCTGCCAACTCGTGCTGCGGACCTAATTCATATCCTTTTTGTAATTGTTCTTGTAATGCTTCAACAATGAAGGGGGGATTGTGTCCAAACATGTTGGATCCAAATCCATTCAATACATCTAAATATTCATTACCATCAATATCCCAAATTTTTGAACCGAGAGAACGGTTTACGACAGGCTGATAGGTGACTTCTTTTAAATGGGGTTTGAAGCCAGTTACTACGCGAGGATCTGCTAAATGTGTACGATGCTCTTGCGTATATTCTTTTGACTTTTTTGTTCTTGCATTATATGCATCAATAAATGCACTCAACCATTTCTGTTGGTCAATAGTAAATTGACGGTTAGTCAACTTTTCTATTCTTGCAACTGCACCAAAAGGTTTCTTTAATTCGTTTTCTTCTTCTGCACTTAAAAATGGTGTTTCGTTTTGTTGAGACGAAGATGTAGCGTTAGGAGTAATGTTTGGAAAGGAAGATGGTATTTCAAGAGGCATAGGCGCTTGTCCACTCATCATTTGCAATTGTTGTTGCATTACTTGAAGTTGTTGAGTGATGAGCCACTGTAAATTCCCATTTCCCGCATTCAAATTTCCCGTAGGCATTATGGAAGGTGCCTGTTGTTGTGGAGTTGAAACTGTGCGAGTGGACACAGGTGGTGGCATGGGAGTCGCCATTTCAGCAGGTAATAATTGATCGAGGTAACTAGATAAAGTATTTAACGAAGACAAATCTTCATTGAGTTGTCGGAAAGTTACCTTGGTATTATACTTTTTAGTTAGGGTGAGTGCTATTTGTGTGAGAAATAGTGAGTCGAGACCTAGCTCTACAAATCCTGCATCGCGATCAGCTCCTTGTAATTCGATACCCGAAGCTTCTTCAAGAATTTCGGAGATCTCTTTTATGATTCGTTCTTTACGTTGAGGCATGGCAGAAGAAAGTTGTGTTATTATTATTTCAGGGGTGTAATTACTATTATTTTCTTGGGCAAGATGAGAGTTTACTTGTAAAGGTGGATCTAACCAAAATTCTTTATGTTCGAATGGATAGCCAGGTAAAGCAATGCGTTGTCTTTTTTCCAATGCGTAAAAAGTATTAAGGTCGATGGTAATTCCATTCAACCATAATTGTCCTATAGCACTAATCATGTTCGTCCATTCGGCGTCATTCACGGAATTGTCACCTAAGGAAGGAACTGCTTTTTGCGATTTAGGATCGAGAGCTTGTTGTCGAGCTAAGGTAGATGCGGTATTGCGTGGACCTAATTCCAACATGATATAACGAGGCTCATCTGTCCAAATGGCTTTCACACCTTCCGCAAAACGAACAGATGCTCGTAAATGATTTGCCCAGTACATCGGATCTGTAGCTTCACCATCCGTCATCCATTTTTTAGTAACCGTTGAAAGTATAGGAATTTTTGGTGCATGTAATGTAGCTTTTCGTACGATCTCTGCAAAGGGTTCCACAATAGGATCCATCATTGGAGAATGAAAAGCATGAGAGGTATGAAGTGCTTTGCAAATGACTTCTTCTACTTCCCACTTTTGTTGAAGTTTTGTTAATTCTTCATGTGGTCCAGCCACCACACAAAGCTGCGGACCGTTTACAGCAGCAATGGAAATTTTATCATTGAGCAAAGGAAGAATCGATTCTTCTGGAAGTCGTACAGAAAGCATTCCACCATCCGGACAACTTTGCATCATCTTACCGCGGTTAGCCACCACCGTTAGTGCATCTTCTAAACTAAATATGCCTGCAATGGTAGCAGCGACGAATTCGCCAATGCTATGTCCGATGAGTGCTTTTGGCTGTATTCCCCAACTCATCCAAAGCTGTGCTAAACTATAACCAATGGTGAATAAAGCAGGCTGTGTATAATATGTTTGTTTTAATAATTTTTCAGCATCTGCATCACCATCTTTTGCAAATAATAATGTACGAAGATCTCGTCCTAAAATAGGTTCTAAAATTTCATTACAACGATCAACTGCATCTTTGAAAACAATTTCATCGCGATATAATGCCGTTCCCATTCCAACATATTGCGAACCTTGACCTGGAAACATAAATACAACGCCGTTGGCTTGTTGTGTAAAATGTTGTTTCGCACTTCGTTTATTATCGGATTGTTCTAATTGTTGAATCGCATCTTCATAACTTTCTACTGCTACAAACCAGCGATGTGGAAAATCGTGTCTTCCTTTTTGCAACGTGTAGGATAAATCAGCAAGAGATATTTTTGGATGGGTTTTTAAATATTCTTTTAATTCTTCTTTTCTTAAAGCAAGTGCCGTTTCTGTTTTTGCAGAAACTGCAATTAATTGTTTGCTGCGTGAAATACTAGATGGCGTGGCAATCGGAGCTTCTTCTAAAATAACATGCGCATTGGTTCCGCCAATTCCAAAGGAACTAATTCCAGCCCTACGTGGAAGAAGTGCGGTATCCCAAACATTGTGTTTGTCGTTCACATAAAACGGAGTGTTTGCAAAATCAATTTGCGAATTAGCCTTCTCATAAAATAAGTTACGAGGAATTTCTTTATGATGCAAGGCTAATACCGTCTTAATAAATCCGGCTACACCAGCCGCAGCGGTTAAATGTCCGAAATTCGTTTTTACAGAACCAAGTGCACAATATTGATTTTTATCGGTATGCTCACGAAATGCTTTTGTCAATCCTTCAATTTCGATAGGATCACCAATGGGTGTTGCAGTACCGTGAGTTTCTACATAAGATATACTAGATGCATCAACACCAGCCATCGCTTGTGCCATACTTATTACGGCAGATTGTCCATCTACACTTGGGGCTGTAAAACTTCCTTTATCGCTTCCGTCATTGTTTAATGCAACGCCTCGTACAACAGCATATATGGTATCGCCATCGGCAAGTGCATCTTCATAACGTTTTAAAACAACGATTCCTGCTCCATCACTAAAAACCGTTCCTCGTGCTCCATCGTCAAAAGTTCGGGTATGCCCATCGTTAGAGTAGATAGCACCTTCTTCATAACGCTGACCGCTATTCACGGGCGAAGTGATTGCAGATCCTCCCGCCAATACCATATCACATTCTCTATTCCAAAGCGAATTGCAGGCTTGTGCAATGGCGGTTAAAGAAGTAGAACAGGCAGTATGAACACTTACGGCAAGACCTTTTAAATTTAATTCGTAGGCGATGCGAGTAGCGATATAATCTTTTTCGTTTAGCGTCATTGCTTGCAAGGAACCTACACGACGAACCGCATCTTTATTGGGTAATACATTATTTAAATAATACGTACTGTTTCCCATGCCTGCAAAAACACCAATCAGTCCATCATAACGGTTGGGGCTATACCCTGAATGCTCTAAAGCATTCCAAGCTAATTCCAAAAGTACTCGTTGTTGTGGATCAGTTGCTTTGGCCACATTGGGATTCATCTGAAAAAAAGCAGCATCAAATCCTTTTGCATCCTTAATGATTCCCCGAGCCCTGATGTAATTGGGATCGTTTACTTCATCAGCAGGAAGAGAAGGATCCAATTCTTGTGGCGTAAAAAACTTGATGCTTTCCACTCCATTTTTTAAATTATTCCAAAATTCATCCACCGTATCTGCTCCAGGAAAACGCAATGACATACCAATGACAGCTATGGCATCTTGAGCCGATTGTGTTCCTTTATTGTGACGCGCTTTTGCTCGCACTTCCATGTCTTTTTTCAGACTTTTGTTATTTTCTTTTCCTTCTATACTTGCCGATAATGCAGCGATGGTTGGATATTGATATACTTTTATTACCGACAAATCAATGGCGTGCTCAATTTTGAGAAGCGCAACGGATTGCAAGGCCAATAATGAATTTCCTCCTAGATCAAAGAAGTTATCGTTGATACCAATCGGCTCAATATTTAATAATGTCGACCAAAGTTGACAAAGTAATTTTTGTATTTCGTTTTCAGCAGCTACATAAGGAATCCCTAACTCCGGACGCTTTGTATCAGGTATCGGCAATGACTTGCGATCAATTTTTCCACTGGGAGTACGAGGTAAATCTTCTAACTGAACGATGGCCGATGGCATCATATAATCAGGAAGCATTGTCTGTAAAAAAGTACGCACATCCTTTACATGAAGTTCATGTCCTTTTTCAAAAACGAGATATCCAACTAATTTTTTCTCTCCCGGTTTATCTTCGCGTACCGTAGCCGCAGCTTGAATTACATTTTTGAAACGACCTAGTGCTACTTCAATTTCACCTAACTCGATTCGGTAGCCACGTACTTTTACTTGCCCATCAATCCTTCCTAAATATTGAATATTTCCATCAGGAAGTTTCTTAGCGAGATCGCCTGTCTTATAAAGTCTTTCCGATTTATTAAATGGATTCGATGTAAATCTTTCATTCGTTAAATCATCTCTATTTAAATATCCATCGGCTAAGCAAAGTCCAGAAGCAAATAATTCGCCTTCTTCACCATCCTTGACTGGCTTTCCCTTTTCATCCAACAAATACACTTCGGAATTTTGTATTGCTTTTCCGATAGGAGGTAAAAGCGGCCACGTAGATGGAGCACCTTCTAACTGGTACGAGGTAACGACATGTGTTTCGGTTGGACCGTAGTGATTGAATAATTTGCAATGCGGAATACGATTAAAAAAATCGATGATGGCTGGAGTTACTTGTAGCTGTTCTCCTGCTGTGATCACTTCATGCAAACAAGATAAGTTCGCATTCGTTTTTTTAGATAATTCACACAAACTTTGCAATGCAACGAAAGGAAGAAAAATTCGATTGATATTATTTTTTTCTATGTAATTTAAAAGTACGGGTGCATTCAATCTTTCTTCATCACCAATTAAACAGATGCAACCACCATCACACCAAGTACTAAATATTTCCTGGAAATGCACATCGAAACTAATTGGTGCAAATTGTAAGGTTCGACCTTCGTCATGAACTCCGGTTTGGTGCAACTGCCAATCTATCAAATTCAACAACCCTTTGTGTGGCATCTTTACCCCTTTTGGCTGACCAGTAGATCCAGAAGTAAAAAGGACATATGCAGCTTGCGAATTGGGAATGTCTAAGTTGAGGTTGGCCGTTTCTTTTTCTTTGTTGATGGATTGAATATCAATAATTTGATATGAACCTTGAGGTAATTTCTTTCCGAGTGAAGAAGTGCTTATCATGACTGGAATCTTACTGATTTCGGCCATGTATTGAAGTCGTTCCATGGGATAGTCTATGTCGAATGGGACATAAGCAGCTCCAGCCTTCAATATTCCCAAAATAGCGACCATTAGGTCACATGACCGCTCTAAACAAACTCCTACAAAGCCATTTTTTACACCTTTGATTTGTCCCAACTGATGGGCTAAAGCATTTGCTTGACTATTCAGTTCTGCATAACTAAGCGATTGATTTCCATGCAAAACCGCCTGCCTATCAGGATGTTGTACGGTCCTGGCTTCTACTTGTGAATGAATATTTTTAAAAGTTGACATGTGGTGTATCGGGCGACAGTCTGATTTTATATCGGGCAACCGAGCTATGTTTTACTCACAATAAAGGTAAAAGTTTCAACGATATGTAGGCAAATCTACATTAATATGCAGGGGAATATTACAATTTAACCTACGAATTTATGTTTATCTTGTTTTGTTCTAAATTCCGAATCAAATTGTGGGTCAAAATGGCAGTTTTTATCCTTTGGCAAGCATATTGACTCGTGGTGAAACTCATTAAAAAGCAAAAAAAATTAAAGATAGATATGACAAATCCAACAGGTAAAATTAACGTACAAACGGAAAATATTTTTCCAATTATCAAGAAGTTTCTATACAGTGATCACGAGATTTTTTTAAGGGAATTGGTAGCGAATGCGGTGGATGCCACCCAAAAATTTAGTGCGCTCAATCGCATGGCGGAAAAGCCAGTGGAGTCGGGTGAACTTTATGTTGAAGTAAAAATCGACAAAGAAAACAAGACCTTGCATGTGATTGATCGTGGCTTAGGAATGACGGGTGAAGAAGTGGAGAAATACATCAATCAAATTGCATTTAGTGGTGCCGAAGAATTTGTGAATAAGTACAAAGATGAGTCGGGTGCACAGCTCATTGGAAAATTTGGACTTGGATTTTACTCTGCATTTATGGTATCGGATCATGTAGCATTGCACTCACGTTCATGGCTAGCCGAAGAAGGAGATGCAGTGCGTTGGACCTGCGATGGAAGTCCATCTTACAACATGGAAAAATTAGCAAAGAACGATCGTGGTACCGAAGTAATTCTAGCCATCAATGACGATTCACTGGAGTTTTTAGAGCCTGCTCGCATTCGCACTTTGTTGAATAAATACTGTGGATTTCTTCCTGTTGAAATTCGTTTCGAAGGAGAGAAAATAAATAATACAGCACCTGCTTGGGTCAAGAAACCTACTGAGTTAACGGACGAAGATTACAAAGCATTTTACAAAGAATTATATCCTTTCGCCGAAGAACCATTGTTTTGGATTCATCTCAATGTAGACTTTCCTTTTAATTTAACTGGAATATTGTACTTCCCGAAATTGAAAAAGAATTTAGAAGTTCAAAAAAATAAAATTCAATTATATTGCCGACAAGTATTTGTGACGGATGCAGTAGAAGGAATTGTTCCCGACTTCCTTACTTTGTTACATGGTGTCATCGACTCACCGGATATTCCATTAAATGTATCTAGAAGTTATTTGCAAAGTGATTCGAATGTGAAGAAAATCAGCAATCACATCTTGAAAAAAGTAGCTGACAAATTAGAGGAGTTGTTTAAAGAAAACCGAAATGATTTTGAAGCGAAGTGGGATGATATTGGTGTCTTTATTAAATACGGAATGTTGAGCGAAGAAAAATTCTTCGAACGTGCCAATAAATTTTGTTTGTTAAAGAACGTCGATAAAAAATATTTCACATTCGAAGAATACCGAAATTTAATCAGCCTAAACCAAGAGGACAAAGACAAAAAAGTTATTTATCTCTATACTACAAATCCTGAAGATCAATATGCATACATCAATTCGGCAAAGAAAAAAGGGTATGATGTTTTGTGGATGGACGGTGTAATTGATACGCACTTTGTGAATTTTATTGAGCAAAAAGTGGAAAATGGAAGCTTTGCTCGAGTAGATGCGGATACCATCGATAAGCTCATCAGTAAAGAAGAAAATCGGGTCTCTAAACTTACTGAAGAGGAGCAAACACAATTGAAAGAGTTGGTAGAGACCGTAGTGAATAAGGAAACGTATCATGTGAGTGTTTCTGCATTATCAGAAGACGATGCTCATATCGTTTTGACACGTCCCGAGTTCATGCGTCGAATGAAAGAGATGTCGGCGAGTGGAGGTGGAAGTTATTCCTTTATGGGAGAAATGCCTGACCAATATAACATGGTTTTAAATAGTAATCACCCATTCGTTGGTAAAATTTTGGGCGAAACGGACTCTTCTCTAAAGGCAAGTTTAATGCAACAAGCAGTAGACTTGGCTTTGCTCAATCAAGGATTATTAAAAGGGGCAGCTCTTTCCGATTTCACGAAGAGAAGTATTGATTTATTAAATAAGTAAGTTAAGGAAAATCATGTAGGGTGGTGGAAGCAGAAGCTTTTCACCACTCTTTTTTTAATAAATACTAATTAGCCATTGGCAAACGTTTGTAGTCGACTAGAAGCGTTTATTATACGACTATTCAAAATCAGTGCATTACTTTTGTCATCATCAAACCGAAAATAAATTTATTAACAAAATAACAATCTCAGGTAAAATTCAGGTAGAAAAGAGTGAATAATACTTCTGAATTATTACCTTTGAATTCTAAACGAATCAAGCATTATGAGTCTCGAAATTACAGCAAAATTAGTGAGTTCCCTTCCGGAACAGACAGGGTCAGGAAAAAATGGTCCTTGGGTGAAGCAAGATTTTATCGTGGAAACGGAAGATCAGTATCCAAAGAAAATATGTATGAGTGCATGGGGCGACTTGGTGAAGCAATTCAACGGGTATGCCATCGGTTCACGTCTTAAAATTTCTTTTCGTGTTGAATCACGTGAGTACAATGGTCGTTGGTACACCGACGTTCGTCCTTGGAAAGCAGTTGTTGATGGCTCCGCGGCTTCAAGTCCAGCAGCGATGGACGCACCTGCAAACTTTGCTACATCTGGTAACGAACAAAGTCAACCTGCTGCTTCATCAGTAGAAGATGATTTACCATTTTAATAAGTGAGCAAATCGTAATTCTTTTATGGAGTTGCTACCCCTTTAATTTATCCAATCAATCCATAGTTTGAAAAACCCCGTCTGAAAAGGATGGGGTTTTTTGTTTCGATGAAAATGGAGAATTATTTTTTCTTTCACATGAAATTACTCTTGCTTTTGGGAAGGTTCCTCAAGTCATTTTATTATTTTTACCAAAGAAATAGATACTGTTATGATGATTAAAAGAAGAATTCTCCTGATTGTTTTATTATTCACAACTGTTTTTTCGGCTGCGGATGAAGGCATGTGGTTGCCTCAACTTTTGCAACAAATGAATGCCGCAGAAATGCGATTGAAAGGCCTGCAAATTCCGATTGAGGAAATTTATAGTTCAAATAAAAACAGTTTGAAGGATGCAGTCGTTCTTTTTGGTGGTGGTTGCACAGCAGAAATTATTTCTGCGCAAGGATTAATGTTAACCAATCACCATTGTGGTTTCGGACAAATTCAAGAGCACAGTACACTAGAGCATAATTATTTGAGAGATGGATTTTGGGCCATGACCATGAAAGAGGAGTTGCCTTGTCCAGGATTAACAGCAACGTTTATTATTCGCATGGAGGATGTAACAGCATCATTTTCGAAAGCACTTGAAAATTTAACCGAGGAGCAAAGAAATGCAAAGATCAAGGAAATTTCTACTTCCCTCGAGAAGAAAGCTATAGAAGGAACACATTATGAAGCTCGCGTGCGACAATTTTATTCGGGCAATGAATTTATTTTAATTGTTTCGGAAACTTTTAATGATGTACGTTTAGTAGGCGCTCCTCCATCGTCCATTGGAAAGTTTGGTGGTGATACCGACAATTGGATGTGGCCTCGACATACAGGCGATTTTTCCATGTTTAGAGTATATGCGGGAAAAGATAATAAGCCCGCGGAATACAGTACTGAGAATGTCCCCTTTGTTCCTCGTCATTTCTTTTCAATTTCTACCAAAGGGGTTCAGCAAGATGATTTCACCATGGTATATGGTTTTCCTGGACGAACTCAGGAATATATTTCTTCTTATCAAGTAAGTACGATTGTTGAAGTAACCAATCCTAACCGAATCAAAGTTCGTACAGCACGTTTGGAGGTGATGGGAGAATCGATGAGAAGTAGTGAAGCCTTACATTTAAAGTATGCAGATAAACAAAGTGGAGTGAGCAATGCATGGAAGAAATGGAAAGGAGAGAGCAAAGGTTTATTAGCAGCAAAAGGACTGGAGAAGAAACAGGCTTTCGAAATTGATTTTAAATCCTGGTATTCGAAATCGGATGCGTTGAGTAAAAAGTATGCCATGGTTTTACCTTCTATTGAAACACTTTATAAAAACACACGACCGTATTTATCAGCGAACGATTATTATGCTGAAGGTGCCTTTGGTGTAGAAGTGATTAGTTATGCAATCAGCTTAAAGAATTTAGTGGACATGTCACTTTCAGAAAAACCAGATACTGCAAAAATTAGATTGGAGGCAGAAGCGTATAAAGTAGGAGTAGCAGGATATTTTAAAGACTACGATATGAATACCGATCGTAAGATGATGGCTACATTGCTTAAAATATTTGACGAGGGTGTCGCTGATTCATTGAAGCCTGAATATTTTACGGTACTGCGTAAACGTTATAATTCAGATTTCGTAAAATTAGCAGATGCCGTTTTTGCAAAAAGCGATTTGGATGAGGAGGAAGAGATGGCGGAGTTGTTTGTTAAGTTTGGCAAATCGAGTGCAAAAGAATTAAAATCAGATCCTGCATATCAATTGGCTGATGCTTTATTGACATTCTATCGAAGTCGTGTTGCTGACAAAGTGAAATCTTTTAATGCCGATTTAACTTTGTTAAATAGATTGTATATGGAAGGACAAAAAGAAATGCAGCCTGAAAAAAAATTGTATCCCGATGCCAACAGTACACTCCGTTTGGCTTATGGACAGGTGCGTGGCTATGAAGCACGTGATGCGGTTTATTTTAATTTCCAAACCGATTTAGATGGCATCATGGAGAAATACATTCCCGGTGATGAAGAATTTGATTTGCCAACACGATTGGTAGAATTATATAAAACAAAAGACTATGGTCGCTATGGAGTGAACGGAACAGTGCCCGTCGCATTCATTGCAACGAATCATACTACAGGTGGTAATTCGGGAAGTCCAGTATTGAATGCAAAAGGAAATTTAATTGGTACCAATTACGATCGCGTTTGGGAAGGTACCATGAGTGATATTTTATTTAATCCAGAAATTTGTAGAAACATCACTTTAGATATTCGTTATACATTATTCATCGTCGATAAATTTGCAGGAGCAAAAAGATTGATTGATGAAATGGACTTAGTGGATTAACAGTCCCGATAGCTATCGCATGCGCGTCAGGCTAAGAAGAACTTTTTTAGGAAAATTAACA
>JANOAX010000168.1:0-4912 GCA_031411335.1 Bacteroidota bacterium | reverse complement strand
TACTTTTTCTACCAGTACAGCACTCGAATCGAGTCCAAATGCTCTTTCTTCATTCATGCTTAAATTTTTAATCACGAAATAAAGATTCAAAATCATTTTTGTATAGAAATTCAACGTATTTTCATAGGAGAGATATTTCTCCATTACGATGAACCGGAAGTCACCTGCAATATGCAAATCTCGTAACGGAATATAATTACTGGTGATGGTGAGTTCACCATTTTGCACCATTTCTTGTACTACCTGGCGGAACATCAAATTGATATGAGGCTCAACACGGAATCCGATTTTAAAACGGACATGCATAATTTTATCTTTTACGAGTTGCGTCACTCGGTAATCAACAGTATAAGGTTCGTCAATAACATCCACATGAACCAACCAATATAAATCGGCGCGTTTGGGTTGCTTTTGTAAAATGGAATAAATGATTTTATTCTCTACTTCGGTTTCTTGATAAGCGGAAGTCAAATAAATTAAATGAGTAGCATACTTAGGAATAGTGGTATCTCTCGATACATCACAAATCACATCAGCATATTTTGCTAAGGGAACAAATTCCACCAACTTATTTTTAATTTTTCGTGCTTCATACCATACCCACATCATTAAAAAGATGAGTGATGCAATAATCAATGTCACATAACCTCCTTGTGAAAATTTACTAAGGTTGGCTATTAAAAATGAAACTTCAACAACGGAAAGAATAGTGATTACTGAATAAATAAAAAGCTTTGGATACTTTTTTAGATACAGATAATAATTTAACAAAATGGTAGTCATCATCATCGTCAATATGATAGCCAATCCATAAGCCGCTTCCATATTCTTTGATTTCTGGAAAAAAAGCACAATTCCAATACAAGCTGCACATAACAACCAGTTGATGGAAGGGATATAAATTTGTCCTCTAAAATCAGTGGGATACTCTACTCTTCCTTTGGGTAAGAAATTCAGTCGCATGCCTTCATTTACCACTGTAAATGTTCCAGAAATTAAAGCCTGACTGGCAACAATAGCAGCGGAAGTAGCTATGATAATTCCGGCAAACAAAAACCACTCGGGCATTAATGCAAAGAATGGTTTTGCACCATTCAATGTGTTTCCTGTATGATTTAAAAGCCAAGCACCTTGCCCAAAATAATTAGCAAGCAACGCAATTTTAACCATGCCCCAGCTAACACGAATATTTTTCCGGCCACAATGTCCAAGATCAGAATACAAAGCTTCGGCTCCTGTAGTACAAAGGAAAACAGCTCCTAAAATCCAAAATCCTTCTTTGTAATACATCAGCAAATGAAAAGCATAATAAGGATTAATCGCTTTAAAAACGATGGGGTTCCAATAAATCTCTTTGACACCAAGAATGAAAAGCATACTAAACCAAACTAACATGACTGGTCCAAAAAATCGACCGACGAACTTGGTACCAAACTGTTGAATAAAGAACAAGGCGAATAAAATACCAATAATGATAGGCACCGTATGTATATCAGGATTGATCATGGTGAGTCCTTCAACAGCAGATGCAACTGAAATAGGAGGGGTGATGATACCATCTGCAAGCAAAGCTGCGCCACCAATCATGGCAGGTACGACCAACCACTTAAAGTGCATCTTACGAACCAATGCAAATAAAGAAAAAATTCCACCTTCACCTTTATTATCGGCACGTAAGGTAAGCGTGATGTATTTAAATGTAGTTAGAATTGTCAATGTCCAAAAAACACAAGACAAGCCTCCTAATACTAAATCTTCATCAATGGCATTATCGCCAATGATTGCACTCATTACGTACAAAGGAGAAGTACCAATCTCTCCATAAATAATTCCTAAAGTAACAAGTATTCCAGCTGCAGTTACTTTCTTATGATCAATTTGTCCGGTAGCCATCGCGTGATACTCTTATCGAAAATATATCGCTAGAAATTACGATTCAGTAGTAGATTCTTTTTTACGAGTTACTTTTTTTACAGGCTTTACATCTTGCATTGCTTCTTCCACGGTAGTTTCAAAATCGGCAAGTACATTCATGAAATAAATATACGCATCATAGGGTGAATCGTATGGACTAAAATATTTATGTACATCACCATCGCTCCAAAATTTAGTACACATATAATAGAAATGATCACTGGTTTGCAGCTTACCCCAGAATTCAATAAGATCAGGATTCATGGTACTGATCACTTTTTCCTCCAACTTATAAATTCTGCCAGCAGCTTCCTTTTCCATAGCATTACTCAACCAAGCACTCAAGTCACGCTCTGCGTCGGCCCAACTTGAATAATCGGGGACATCATAAATATCACGCACCTTGTACATATCAGCAGCTTCAGAAAGTGTTTTGAAGTCAAAATCTTTATGCTTCATTATTTCCATGGGAAGATGATCAAGAAACTCAAAAATTCCAGTTTCTTCCCACTGATGTTCACCAAACGTTTCATAATCCATAAACAAATTAACAACTTCACCATTTCCAGCCACTTTATGCACCCATGAAGCAAAAGTATCGGCTTGTAAAGGCCATTCCGCCCAATTGCGATCGCTAAATCGGAAAGCGATATCATCGGAAAGTCGATAATTTTTCAAGAATGCTTTTATCTTCAAGGTGCCTGCAGGCTGATATAAGAAATTAGGAGTACGTTCTCCTAAATAGCGATCTACGCCTTCACAGAGAATGGCTTTATAGCCCATCTTTTCAACTACCGATGCAATTTCATTATTGTAGATGAGCTCTGTATTTCTAAAAACTTTAGGTACTTGATTAAAATGCTGCTTAATTTTTGCCTTATGCATTTCCACTTGTCGGCGGAACTCATTCTTTGAATAAATAAAGCTCAACGAATGATAATAGGTCTCAGAGATAAATTCAACACATCCTGTATTCGCTAAATCGACAAACGACTGCAATACATCGGGGCGATGTTTTTCGAATTGCTCAATGGCAACACCACTGATGGAATAAGAAATCTTAAATTTCCCTTTGTGTCGATTGATCAACTCAAGCATTTTACGATTGGTTTTCAGATAACATTTTTCCGAAACTTTATCGAGGATCAATCTATTTTTTTCATCATCCTCATAAAAATGATCGCGTCCGATATCAAAAAAGGAATATCTTTTTAGTCGGAAGGGTTGATGAACCTGGAAGTAGAAGCAAACTGATGGCATAGCGTTAATCTTTATCAATTACGAAGATACATTTTCATTCTAAAAAAAACACCTTTTTCATAATAGGTTATTCACAACTAAAAAGGAAAAAAATAATACAAATTATGCCATTTCTGGAATTAAATGAAAGGCATTGTACCCTTCAATCACCTTTTTTGCAGCATGATCCCATGAGATATTCTCCAGATCCTTATAGGCATCATGGGTCACATTTTCAACAAGCACCGGATCGTGTAATAAATTTAAGATATAGGATGCCGCGAGATTGATATCCCAATAATCAAACTTCAATGCGCCGTTTAACACTTCAGCTACGCCCGATTGTTTACTGATCACAGCAGGAATACCAAACTGAACTGCTTCCACGGCCGATAATCCAAAGGGTTCGGAAACAGAAGGCATGATATACACATCGGCAATACTTAATAACTTTCTCACTTTATCTAAATTCAAGAATCCAGTAAGGTGAAAACGATGTGCGATGCCACGTTGAGCAGCACGTTCAAGCAAAGGATTGAAATATTCACCTGTGCCAGCCATCACAAATCGAACATTTTGATCTTTTTGTAAAACTCTTTCAGCTATATCTACAAAATATTCAGGTCCCTTTTGACGAGTCAATCGACCCACAAACAACACCATTTTTTCCTTAAACATGGGAACACTTTTGAAAGGCTCCACCGGTCGAATTCCATTGTGAACAGGTCTGATTTTACTCCAAGGAATCTGATAATAATCGTGGATGATATGTCCCGTAAAATTACTTACAGGCATGAGGATGTCTGCGTATTCCATTCCCTTCTTCTCCACTTGATAAACCCAACCTTTACTTTGCGGACCACCACGATCAACTTCTAGTGAATGCACATGTACCACGAGCGGCTTTCCTGTTTTTGCTTTGATTTCCATCCCAGCAATCATGGTCATCCAATCGTGCGCATGAATTACATCAAAATCAAGTGACAGCGCTAACTTTGCTGCCAACTTTCCAAATACAGTTACTTTTTCAATAACATCACCGCCATAGAGATCATCAATCTGAAATACTTCAGCCGTTTCATCACCAATTTTTATCGTCTTCAAATACTGACTCGTCAAATTTTGAAGATCATGATGCGGAGAGGCGTTACCGTTATAGTACGGATTCAAATGGGTATCGATAAAATGAACTTGCTTCACTTTTTTATACGTATCCGTATGGCCGATATTTCTCAATGTTTTTGCATCGATGGTATTCAGTCCAATCAAATTTAAATTCTTCACCACAAAGTCGGGATTCGACTTAGGAATGATCATCGTAACGTTTGCGTATTTAGAAAGGGCAATACAAAGGTCGTGACAAGCCACCCCAAGTCCGCCATTAATAACAGGTGGAAATTCCCAACCCAGCATAAGGATCTTAGGCAAATCTGCTTTAGATGTGAGCTCGTCGAGGATAGGAGGGGTCGTCATTAAAATGGGTTGGGTTTCGACAAAAATAACGATTCTAGAGGAAAGACTCACTAATTCGTAATTAATTATCCCACAATTGTCATTTCTAATGACAATTGTGCCCGCTGGGCGACGAATTCATTGATCAATCAATGAATTGTCGGGATTAACCCTGACATTGTTTTTGAAGCAATTCATACTTTCGTTTTAACAACATAATCTGAATTATTGCTTCAAAATCAATCGTCAGCCCGAAGGGCAAAAAAGTCTAATGACTATTTTGGGTTATACAATTTATTTCCCCGTA
>JANOAX010000167.1:0-4265 GCA_031411335.1 Bacteroidota bacterium | reverse complement strand
TGAAATCTAGTCTGAGCTCAAGCGGAATTAAAATATGAATTCAATTAAATAGTTCTGCCTGGATAAACCTTTAATGCTTCTTCCAGACAAGACATCGCATTCTTTAGCGATTCTTGATTCAAGACATATGCAATTCTCACTTGATGTTTTCCAAGCTCGGGGACAGAATAAAATCCACTTGCAGGAGCTAACATAACCGTTTGGTTATTGAATGCAAAAGATTCCAAGAGCCATTGGCAAAACTTGTCTGCATCATCGACGGGCAATTCGGCCATACAGTAAAAGGCTCCACTAGGTTTAGGACAAAATACGCCTTCCATTTTATTCAGTGACTCCACAACAAAATCTCGTCGAGAAATATATTCTTTATGCACTTCTGCAAAATATGTCTCGGGGGTATCAATAGCGGCTTCGGCAGCTATCTGGCCTAAAGTTGGAGGACTCAAGCGAGCTTGTGCAAACCGTAAGGCCGCAGCCATCACTTCCTTGTTTTTTGAAATTAAAGCTCCAATTCGAACTCCGCAGGCACTGTACCTTTTCGAAACACTATCCATTAAAACAACATGTTGATCCAATCCTTCTAAATGCATGGATGATACATACTCGCGCCCATCATAACAAAACTCGCGATACACTTCATCGGAGAAAAGGTATAAATCATGTTTCAGAACAATTTTTCGTAGAATTTCCAACTCTTCCTTTGTATACAAATACCCGGTAGGATTACTTGGATTACAAATTAAAATTGCTTTTGTTTTAGAAGTAATAGCCTTTTCGAATTCTTCGATTGGAGGTAAAGCAAATCCTGTTCTAATGCTTGAAGCTATTGGCTTTACAACTACATCTGCTTGTGTGCTAAAACCGTTATAATTCGCATAATAAGGTTCAGGTACAATAATTTCATCACCCGCATTCAGGCAAGCCATCATTCCAATTTCAATCGCTTCTGATCCTCCGGTTGTAATAATAATATCTTCCCAACTGAGGCTAATATCAAACTTTTGATAATACCCTACCAGTTTTTTTCTATATGACTCAATACCAGCAGAATGACTATACTCAATCACTTTTAAATCAATCTTATGAATCGCATCCATCATGACCTGAGGCGTATGAATATCAGGTTGACCAATATTCAAATGATAGATATGCACTCCTCTTTTTTTTGCTTTCTCTGCAAACGGAACTAGTTTACGAATAGGGCTTGGGGGCATTTTAAGCCCTTTATCAGATATTTTTGGCATGGTATTAAAATATTAATCCCGGCCAAACGGGCCGGGATTACAAAATTAAACTTTTTTGTTGATAGAATTACTTCGCTGGAGTAGCATTTGCTGGTTGAGCAGCAGGTGCTTCAACAGTTCCTTTCAAATGAAGAATACGAGGACTGTTTTTAGCGTTAGAAGTAATGGTAACAGTTTTGTCTTGCATACCCATTTTACCTGCAGAGTTAAAAGTTACTTTAATGACACCAGTAGTACCTTTTTTAATTGGCTCTTTTGGGTAAAGAGGGACAGTACAACCGCAAGATCCTTGAGCATTTGTGATGATTAAATCATCCTTACCGTCATTAGAAAAAGTAAATTCATGCGTTACAGACTCACCTTGCTTAATGGTTCCGAAATTAAATTCTTCGTTTCCGAAAGTCATTTCAGCTGCATTTTTGTTCTCAGCAGGAGTAGCCACTTGAGTAGCTGCTGGAGCTGCTGGTTTGCTCATTGCTTTGTCAGTTTGAGCGTTTACCATTGTAGCTGCGAATAACATTCCACAAGTGGCAAGAATGATTGATTTTTTCATAATGAATTGTTTAGTTTATTTAGTTTAATAATTATTTCGAATGATTTTCTAAGGGAGACAAGCCGTTATCTTTACGCAGAGGCATTTGATCGTCGGTTTGTTCTTGAGATCTAACTACTCCTTTAATCGTAATTACTTTTGAAGCAGACTTTGCATTAGAGTTAATGGTAACTGTTTTTGTAAAAGGTCCCGGGCGTTTGGTATCGTAAGTTACATTGATATATGCTGATTGTCCTTTTAAGATGGGTTCTTTTGGCCATTTTGGAACGGTACATCCACATGAACCTGTAGCATTCGTTATTACTAATGGATCTTTTCCTGTATTTGTAAACTTGAAAGCATAACTACCATCACTAGCGTAGTCAATGGTACCATAATCGTATAATTCTTTTTCAAATGTGATTTCAGCTGTTGAAGTAAGCGTTTTAGCATCTTGAGCATTGGCGAAAACACCTACTGCAACTAGGTAAATACAGATTAAGAAGATTTTTTTCATAGTTTAATGAGTTCTACTTTTAACGAATAACGGAAAACAAAGTTCATTCTTTTACATGAAGTGGGAATGAACTATACTCTTTCTGATTCAAGAGTACAATGCAAAACAAACCTTTTCTTATGAACTAAACATGAAGTCATTAGTTTCTACATAAAAACAGAGAAAAGGAGGCTCAAATCTATGACTCTTCCGCTATTGCGCCACTCAACTCTACCAAAATTGTCTTGAAGAAATACACAGACCAAAGGGCAATTCCCATAAACTTCAAACCATCTTCAATGTAAGTTCCAAAGGCTACAGCATCCTCAAAAAATACATCAAAAACGATTGAGAAAGCTAAAAAGAAATATGAAGCGATGAGAATACTGAAATATTTATTCATCAATGTATTTATATACTTAATATTAAATACAATTAATATTATCGTGTAAGCTATATAAAAACTTACTTCAGGTATTCCAATATAATCAGGTACGATGACTTCATGAAACTGAAATAAATCATCAATGGCAATGATGGCAGTGATAAGTCCGCTAACAAAAAAGAAATTTTTGCGACCAGAATTTGGATTTCGCATTCTTAAAAAATACCAAGAAAACCAGCACAATGTAACAGAGGCACACCAAATAAAAATCCCTAATGAACTCAACATTCCAACATAAGGTTCTAGATGATACACTCCACTATAATCTCTAGACAGATCGGATGGTTCTATTCCAGACTTCACTGCTATTACTAAAACTGAAAAAAGAAAAACAGAAAACAGGAAGATCAATTTGAAAATATTAGTAAAATTATTTTTTAAGGTCAACCAAAAATTATTAAAAATAAGTAACAAACCATCTTTGGTCAATATTTGTTTTAAAATTGAACCGAAACTCATTTCTCTTTTCATTTGAAACAAGTGCGTTTCCTTCGCACCCCGTTTTCCACTCTTAGATTCCATCTTTTCTTCTATCTTTCTTACTTTCTAACTACATTAATTTGTTGAACAATGAATGACATCGCTGTTCTTAAATAATAGGCAGTCCAAATAACTATACCTGTAAATTTAAAGCTATCCTCCCAAAACGCATGATCTGAATCTGTTTTAATTATTTCGCGATCCACTACTAATGACATCGCAAACATAAACAAAGCAAGTGACCAAAGCACGAAGTCGGTTTGTAAAAAAGTTTTAAAACAAACGATCACAATAAAGACAATACAAATAAAGTAAGCCAAGAAAAACAATTGTTCCGGAATGTATCGAATGTCGCTAAACATTTTTTCATGCATTTGAAACACATCATCAAATCCCAAAACAAATGATAAGAGACCGGCAAAGAGCATCAACAAAAACCGTTGTCGAGGACCTTTTAACCGATACAAAAAAGCTGCAGTAAAAAAGCAAATAGTTGCCGAAGCGCTCCAAAAGAAAATTCCAGCGTTGGAGATCATCCCTGTATAAGTATGGCCTTTTAAAATAGTATTTGGATCGCGAGTGAGATCGCCTAAATCAATTCCGAGCATTCGACCTACTTTATAGGTGATGAAGAGGATGGTTGTAGGAATCAATAAAGCAACAAAATATGCTTTATAGTTTTCCTTAATTCGGTCAAACGTTAATTTAACAATATTCATAGGCTGGAAAGAAGAGAATCATACGTTATTCTACGAAAATAGTTAACCTTAGCATAACATAATCGATCCTTGAACGACTAAAGCAAACTACAAGTGTTTGATAATTGACCAATTAAGTAAAAAAGAAATAAATATTTGTCAAGAATACAATTTGACTTATCTTTGCAGCCCTTCAACAGGAGTTTTCTGTTTAGGGAAACCAACAGAGTGGTATTTCCGTTACAAGAAATACAATATAACGTTGCGAAACGGTTCGGTAGTTCAGCTGGTTAGAATACATGCCTGTCACGCATGGGGTCGCGGGTTCGAGTCCCGTCCGGACCGCTAGGTCAAACTAAAGGTCATCAGA
>JANOAX010000166.1:0-15610 GCA_031411335.1 Bacteroidota bacterium | reverse complement strand
CGGAAAGGCCAAGGGATGGAGGCTAAAATGAGAATGAGTCCGAGTGTAAAATAGGTAGCTTGGGCTTTGAATTTTGCTTGATCGCCAACGGCTTTTTTGCAACGAATATGACCAATGGTTAATAATGCGATGGCAATAATCATCATACTGATATGTTCAACGGCCCAGAAACGAGCTACGCCATCCTTCATGGAAGCACCCATATCTGAAAGAGCGCTTTGAACGGTTGGACTCACGGCATACAAGAATCCACCTAATATCAATTGCAAATGCGCGGTAATCATCGTGAAGAGAGAAATTTTCCGGTCGCCAGAATTAAAAGGGATTCCGCCACTTTTCCCTCTAAAGGCTTTGATGATTGCTGCTATTAAGAGAAGGAGCAAAACCCATCTCAATAAACTGTGGAAGTGTGATAATCCGATAAACATAGCGTTCGATTTAGATTACAATAGTAGTAATTA
The DNA here is from genome assembly GCA_031411335.1 of Bacteroidota bacterium. Lineage (GTDB taxonomy): Bacteria > Bacteroidota > Bacteroidia > AKYH767-A > OLB10 > JAJTFW01. Next base: position 15,149 of record JANOAX010000166.1, on the reverse strand, counting down.
GGTGCGAAAAATTGGAATGAAGTCTCCATAAATGTTCCATTTCATTCAATTAAAAAGTAGAGTCTATTCTTAAAAGCTAAATTAAGGCTTGGAAAAACAAACGGTTACGACTCCCCCATCGACCTAATCTGACAAAATGCTGACCAACGTATGGAATATGAGGATGACCAGCATCGTTATGCCCATATAATCTAACAAAATAACCTTATGAAAACCGTTGGAAACGATTGGGACAATCCCATCTCCCCCACAAGATTAGCCTTAGTATTTCAGGATAGAAATAAGGCTTACGGCGCATACACATTGCGTCGCGATTACAACCGCACCGTTACAAAAGCAGTATTTTTAAGTTTCTTTGGATTGCTGCTACTCGTCTTCACTCCAAGCATCGTTCGCTATATGAGTCCAGAAAAAATAATAATTCCAACGGACAACATAGAGGTGATTGTTGATATTACGGAGGTCATATTGCCTGACAAAATCATTCCCATCCCTGAAAAAGTAACGCCTACACCTCCTACTCCACCGAGCTCGAGCAAACAATTCACCAATTTAATTGTGAAAGAGATAGACAGTACTGACAATGGTTTGACTCAAGATGAATTATCAAAATTATTGCTAGCGACAAAAACCATTGTTGTTGATTCTGTTCCCGGGAAAGATCCATTACCTGATAAAAAAGAAAATAACAACACAGGAACCTCCAAAACATTTTTGTGGGTGGAAGAAATGCCGCAATTTCCAGGTGGAGAAAATGCGATGTTAAAATATTTAAGCAACAATATTAAATATCCGGTTGATGCGAGAGAAGCTAACATTACAGGAGTTGTCTATTTAAGTTTTATTGTGGACAAAGAGGGGGAAATTAAAAACATAGAAATACTGAGAGGAATAGGTGGCGGATGTGAGGAAGAGGCTATACGTGTTGTTAAAAAAATGAATAAGTGGAAGCCTGGAAAACAAAACGGACAGGCGGTAAATGTTCAATACAAACTTCCAGTCTCCTTTATACTTAGATAAAATAGGATAAAGAGCTCATCCAATGGATGGGCTTTTTCATTTATGCTAAATGGTGTAAGGGATAAAATACAGTCCGACCAACGTCCTCAACCCATCGACCAACAAGAAAGAGATGGTTTATATGAATTAAGGGATTACTTTTGAGGAAGAATTCCCAACTATGAGAAGTATTAAAATATTCGCCCTATTCGTTTTGACTCTTTCTCTTTATTCATGTAAAACGAATAAGTCAGTACCTACTGAGGTAAGAGAGTTGCCCGAAATTAATGTTCGTCCAAGTAATGAAGATTATAGAGCATCGATAACCAAGTTACATGACCTATTACATACTCAACTTGACGTTCGCTTTGATTGGAATAAAAGATACTTATTAGGAAAAGCGGTTATCACATTGAAAGCGCATGCTCTTCCACAAAATACAGTTTGGTTAGATGCACGCGGGATGCAAATTAACCAAGTAAAACAGTTAGTAGGGAAAGATTCTGTCGTGGTAAAATACGATTATGCCAATGACAGTCTCCATATAATTTTAGATCGAGCGTATACGAAAGAAGAACCCATCCAACTATACATCGATTACATTGCAAAACCTGATGAGTTAACGGATGTTGGAGGAAGTCGTGCAATTACAAGTAATAAAGGATTATACTTTATTAATCCGGATGGTAAAGATAAAAAGAAGCCTATGCAAATTTGGACGCAAGGTGAAACACAAGCGAGTTCTGCTTGGTATCCAACGATTGATGCGCCCAATCAAAAGATGACGCAAGAGATTAGAATCACAGTAGAAAATAAATTCAAAACAGTTTCCAATGGGCTCATGACTAGCAGCGTTACAAATACAGATGGAACGCGCACGGATACATGGAAACAAAATTTACCACATTCCCCATATCTCTGCATGATGGCGGTTGGAGAATTTGCAATTGTTAAAGATGCATGGAACCGAAAAGAAGTAAGTTATTACGTAGAACCTGAATATGAAAAAGTAGCTCGTAAAATATTTGGAAATACTCCTGAGATGATGACCTTTTTCTCCAATAAATTAGGCGTTGAATATCCTTGGGACAAATACAGTCAAATTGTAGTTCGTGATTATGTAAGTGGAGCAATGGAAAACACATCCGCTACTATTCATGGTGATTTTGTACAACGTGATGAGCGAGAATTATTGGATGGGAACTATCAGGAATTTATTTCTCATGAATTATTTCATCAATGGTTTGGTGATTATGTAACGTGTGAGTCTTGGTCGAATACAACTTTGAACGAAGGATTTGCAACGTATGCTGAATATTTGTGGAACGAATACAAATACGGTAGAGAAGAAGCCGACATCTATCATCAAAATGATTTATATTCCTACTTACGCGAATCAAAAACAAAGAATGAAGATCTTATTCGATTTCATTATGACGCACCGGAAGATATGTTTGACAAGCACAGCTATGAGAAAGGCGGATTAGTGATTCACATGCTTCGAAATTATTTGGGTGACACGGTTTTCTTTGCTTCCTTAAAACATTATTTAACTGCGAATCAATTCAAGAATGTGGAAGTCCATCATTTGAGGTTAGCATTTGAAGAAGTGAGTGGCGAAGATTTGAATTGGTTTTTTAATCAATGGTATTTAGACAAAGGGCATCCTATACTTAACATTGATTACCACTACGATGCTGCTTTGAAAATGCAAAAGGTAACTATTCGTCAAGAGCAAAACCTCAATGAATTTCCGCTTTACCGATTACCGATGGACGTCGATATTTATTCCAACAATACCATCCAGCGAAAAAAAATAACATTGACACAGCAGGAACAAACTTTTAGTTTTCCAGTGGAAACAAAACCTGAGTTAGTAAATGTTGATGCACAAAAAATGTTGTTAGCTGTACGTAAGGACAATCATTCACCTCAAGAATGGATGACACTTTACAAAAAAGGAACTTTGTTTCAAGATCGTTTTGATGCATTGCAAGCTATTGCCAGCGATTACAAAGCAGGAAGTGCAGAAAGTGAAATTGTAAAATTAGCATTGAGTGATAAAAACTGGAAGATCAGAGAATATGCAATCAATAAAATTGAAACATTTGCAAAGTCGGAAGAAAAAGAATTCATCAAAAAAACGCTAATGACCATTGGCATCGATGATAAAAAAAGTGATGTGCGTGATGCAGCATTGATCGCGCTGGATGAACATTTCACTGGAGATGATTTAATAGTGTATTTTAAAAACGCCATTCATGATAGTGCCTACTCGGTAGTAGAAACTGCAATACAAGCCTTATCAAATCGTGATAAAGATGGAACGATGTTGATTGCTTCACAACTGGAAGGAGATCAGCATTCAAGAATTCAAAATATACTCAGTGGTTTATATAGCAAATCGGGAAGCGATGCGCAATTTGAATACATGAAAAAAATATTAATGATGAGTTCTGGTTTTGCAGCTTATTCACAAATTCAGAATTTCGGAAAATTCTTAAAAAATTGTAAGAATCATACAAATATTAATGAAGGAATAAAAGCAATTTATGATGTCTCGAAACAAAATGATGAGTGGATTACCAGGTTGGCAGCTGTACAGGCCTTGGTTGATGTAGCCAACTTTAGTGATAGTCAGGCTAAGCTTGCATTGAAAGCATCAGATCCAGCAACTGAAAGTAGTTGGAAGGAACACATTACCATTGCATCAAAATATGTTGATGTTTTAAAAAAGAACGAAACCAATGAAATGCTTTTAAAGATTTACAACTCACCAAAAAACTAACCAAAAAAAATATGGAATTTACCCTAAGCAGAGATAAATTTTCCATTATCATTACATCCATCGTTATTGCTTTTGCACTTGGCGGAGCGATCACCTTCTATTTTGGCGAATTCATCATGGACAACCATGCACATTTTGCATTGCTCATTAGTAGTGTTTTTATACTTATCCTTTGCATTGTATTTTTTTTATATCGTCCATTAAAATACAGTATAGAAAATGGAAACATTAGAATATCGAGAATGCTTGGCGATAAAATCATTTTAAAAGATGACATTAAAGCGGTTCGAATCCCTTCTGAACACGATATAGCATGGCCGATTCGCACTTTTGGAAATGGTGGACTTTTCGGATATACTGGTCGTTACTATACGAAACATATTGGATCCATGATTTGGTTTTGCAGCAGAAGAAATAATTTCATCCTTATTGAAAGGAACAACAAATTACCAATCGTCATAAGTCCAGATAAGAATAAAGCTTTTTTGAAAGCTTGGCAAGGCTAATCATATGCTGGACTTACTATTTAGATCACAAAATAATTGTAAATCCATCCTGCACATAAAAGTAAAAACATGAGTTCCATCACCCATCTTTTTTTCCCACTTAAAAAATAATAGGCTAGATAGATGGAAACAGGAAGAACAATAATACTATAGCGATATAGCGATTCATCTCTAGAAAAAAGCACCGATAAAATTCCAATGGGTATGAGCAACACCAAAAGCTGTTGAATCAATCGGGATTTGGTTACATTTTTAAAATAGTTGGTTTGTAATTTCAATAAGGAGAGAATAAACAATACACCAACGATAACAACACTTAAAATGTATTTTACATTAAAGATATGCGCTAGATCGATTTGTCTTTTAATTCCAGATACAAAAACTCGTTCATAAAACGACATTAACTCATTATTCCAGAAATAATAGAAAAAAGCAAAGAAGAATGGCAAGAGCAAGCCCATGATACTAACGGCCCATAAGCGCCAAGAGAATGGTCGCAGAATTAAAATACACAGAATATAAAACAAGAAGAGGAAAATAGTGGGCAAATAAAACAAAGCAGACAACGACAGCAAAAATGCCCCATCAAAAGCCAAAGCCAAAGGGGTTGGATGTTTGTATAAAGAGAATAGCTTGTCAAATACAAAAATGAGTAAGCTGTTCACAAAGAGGATGGGATGGATCCACAAAAAAGGCGGAAAGAGTCCGGCGATGATGATAAACATGAGCGCAGGAAGCCACGATTGCTTATACAGAACCTCATGTTTATTGATAATATGGTTAATATGTATAGCTTGACTTGTAAACAAAAGAAAAACTAAAAAAACAGAAAGGAGAGGAGGAATAAACGTTAATGCTCTAACTATCAAATCATAAAGCGGCATTCCGTTGGCGGCAACGATTTCATAAGTGCCTGATCCTGAAACAAACCACATGGTAGCTGATAAAAGCACCAAGATGACTAGGGGAAAAATTTGTGTGGTTCGAAAGCTTCGTATTAGCATTTAAATTTTATTCAGTGATAATTTTCTATAAATTTGCAACAAATTAAACGAAAAATATGACTGCCATCTTCAACGGAATTGCAACTGCCGCACAATCCATCTTCCCTTTACTTCCTAGTTTTGGCGATCTTGTTAATTGGTTCTTTGGATTAACCATTACGGTTGGCGTTATTTATTGGCTTTGGTATGATGCAAAAGTAAAGCGTGGTGGTGACAATTACATGGCGAAGAAAGGATAAAATCTCTTAATAAATACAGAAAGGCATTCTCTGAAAGGAGCAATGCCTTTTTTTATGCGTTTAATTAGGAGATAACCTTCGGTTCCAATAAAAAAATCGGAACTTTACATAAACGCTATATTTGAAATAGTTCACTAAATAAACCATTAACCATTTAGTATTACTCACTCTCCGACATAGCCAATCATTCATTATTGGATAGATTTATTTTTAAATAAATTTAAAATTCTCGCTTCGGCAAATAATTCAAAAAATAACCACGGAGGAACGGAGAAAGCACGGAGAAGCACGGAGAACTTTTATGAACTTTTTAATTCAAAGTATGATAGAATTATTTTATGTTGCTTTAATAAAATTGAAATAAACTATTAACCATTTGGTATTTCTCACTCTCCGTGAACCTCCGTGTAATCCGTGTCTCCGTGGTAAAAAATCAAATTTTGTCTTAAATGTGAATTCGTCCAATCGAAAAAAATTATCAAGCCAATCACAAAATATTGGATAGATTTACTTTTAATTGAATTTTAAATTCTCGCTTCGATAAATAATTCAAAAAATAACCACGGAGGAACGGAGAAAGCACGGAGAAACACGGAGAGTTTTTATCAACTTTTTAATTCAAAGTATTATAGCTTTATTTTTATATTGTTCCCAAAAATCTGAAATAAACTATCAGCTTTTTGGGATTATTTAAAATACATAAGCTTCGTTACGCAATTGTTTTCACTGGTAGCATCGGAAGAAAAAACAAGATAAACACCGGTTGCTACTTTTTCGCCTTTCAAATTTGTACCATTCCATATTGCTTGTGTACCGAGTGCGGTAGTTTGATACACCAACCCTCCACTTACATCTGTAATTTTTACAATACCATTCGGCACTAATCCTTTGATAGCGATTGGACCATCGTATTCTTTACGAACAGGATTTGGATACACGACAATATCATCACATCCTGTAATTTCATCATTGGGTTCAACGGCATCACTTTGATAACTTATCAATCCTTTATCCGTTCCAAAATAAACTTCACCTGTTTTTCCATTAATGGTGATTGACGTAATATTATTTGAGAAAAGCGGACTATTCTCCAACGTGAAATGCCTAATCTGATTTTGTCCATCCGCACCAAATAAATACACACCACCCGATTCCGTTCCCACCCATTTCCTATTTGCACCATCCACCGCAATTGCGGTAACTACTTCCGATGCCAACAAATATTGATATGAATTATCCTGACGAATTAATATTTGCTGAGGAGAAATTGAAGGCGGATAGCATAAATAAATTCCTGTCTGTGAACCAATCCAAATAGTACCTTCTTTATCCATAGCTAAAGCACGTATTCGATTGGATGCAAAATCGACAACGTCAAAATTATCATCTGTGGTATTATCGATTGTATAATTTGGATTGAAAACTAAAAGACCATCATTACCGCCCACATTTTCAAAAATGGTTGTCCATACATAACCATTTAAATCTACGATTAAATCTCCTGTTTTTGCTTGCGCATTAATTTTTCCTGGAAAATTAAATGTCTTCCAAGTTCCATCTGTTTTCAATACACTAATTACATTTTTTACACCTGCATTTGAGATCCATAAATTCCGATCGACGTCGAGGGCGATACCATGCACTTTGAATTGAGATGGATTTCCAATCTGCGCAGTAATAGTAGAGTTAGAAGTATCATAACGAGCCGCTACTTGACCATCTTTTAATTCAATAACTCCAGAACCACCCGAACTAATGTACACATGGTTCTTGTTAGATGGATCCACTGCTAAACACATTGCATCATAAAAATTATACTGTGAAAAAAGTGGTGTAGCGGCCGATTTACCATCGTAAGTTACCCAAGTACCATTATCATACTCCGAAAAACCATCATACTGATATGCATTTATCCAAGTGCCTGTTCGGGGTCCATGCACCACCCATAGCTTGCCATCCACCACTTGCATAGCAGCACATCGAGAAGAATTAGGTCCCATCAATAAAATTTTTTCGAATGTGGAGCCATTTACTTTTAAGAGCCCTCTTGTTTTGTCGCCAATCCATGCAACGCCGTTGACATCCTCCACACCATCATTAAAATCGGGACTTGTAACTACACTACCATTTACATTTCGAATCACATTTAAATTCGTATCAAAAACAAATAAACCTGCAGGAGTTGTCATATACAATTTCCCTTGTTCGGTACGCAAGCTACGTTTTTTGTCAGACGAAATCATTTCAGCTGGCAAAGGATTTCCCCATGCACCATTCCATGCTAACATTGTATCTCCGTTCGCACGTGTATAATTTACCAGCAGTTGATTATTAAAATAGACTGCATGATTAAAGACACCAACATTTCCGGTGTCTCCTAAAATTCGAGTCCAGGCTGTATAATTTGCGATAAACGGATTATTCAATTGTGCCTGATAAACACCATCATCAGTAACTGCAAAAATATCATTTCCATTGGTAGTTACATCCATCACTTCTGGATGAACACTTGCACTTGAAATAAAGTAAGTGTCTTTAATTTCCTTGCGTAGTAAATCCAATACTACGATTCCAAATCCGCAAGAAAAATAAACATAACGTCCATCCAAACTAAGTTGATTAATCACTTTGCTTCCTGGGATATTTTTCCTTTTGATATCACTCAAATTCAACATTTGATTTTCATCATTGAGCAAATCGATATTCGTATTATTATAGGCGATGATCAGTTCATGATACGTTTCTGAATACACGATAGAGCTAATTCCAAAATCATTCAATCCATTCAACTTAGAAAATCGATTGAGGCTGTTATCACTTTTTTCAAACGAAAACAATCCATCTTGCGTAGCGCAAAAAACGCGAGAAGGTGAGATCGCCACTACTTTTCCTTGAAGGTAAGGCAAGTGTTCGCGCCAACTTCCAATCGAAAACGACTGCGCAAGGATTGGATGAACGGCCAAAAATGAGAAGGCAAAGAGGAGTGTAAAGAATCGATTCATAAGATTCATAGAGGTAATATAACTCAGCAAGTGTAGAATTATTGTTTTGTCAAAGATCATAAATACCTAGTAAACAATTCAACTTTTAGCCCTAGAATAGCTAGAATCCTACTAAATTCGTAGCCATATTAAAAATAAACATGTTTAGATCACATACCTGCGGAGAATTGCGCATTAGCGACATTGGAAAAGAAGTAACTTTAAGTGGATGGGTTCAGCGCTCAAGAGACCTAGGAGGCATGACCTTCATTGACTTACGTGACCGTTACGGACTCACTCAGCTCGCCTTTAACATGGATAGCAATGCTCCTATGTGTGAAGCTGCGAGAAAGGTTAGTCGCGAATACGTTATCCAGATTCATGGAAAAGTGAAGGAGCGCGAGAGCAAGAATTTGAAAATGCCAACAGGAGAAATCGAAATTGTTGTCGATAAATTGGAAATTCTGAATGCTGCCATGACCCCTCCATTCACAATTGAAGAAAACACCGATGGTGGTGAAGATATTCGAATGAAGTATCGTTATTTGGATCTGCGTAGAAACAGTGTAAGAGCGAACCTCGAATTAAGGCATCGCATGGCCATTGAAACGCGAAATTATTTAGATAAGCAACAATTTTTAGAAGTGGAAACGCCGGTATTAATTAAATCTACTCCGGAGGGTGCTCGAGATTTTGTGGTGCCATCAAGAATGAATCAAGGACAATTTTATGCCTTACCACAATCGCCACAAACATTCAAGCAATTGTTGATGGTGGCTGGATTTGATCGTTATTATCAGATTGTAAAATGTTTCCGTGATGAAGATTTAAGAGCGGATCGTCAACCTGAATTTACACAGATTGACTGTGAGATGAGCTTTGTGGAAAGAGAAGATATTCTAAATACTTTTGAAGGACTTGTTCGTCATTTATTTAAAACTGTAAAAGGAATTGACATTGGCGAATTGCCTCATATGACCTATGCGGATGCGATGAGATATTATGGATGTGACAAGCCCGATACCCGTTTTGAAATGCGTTTTTGCGAGTTAAATGAAGTTGCTAAAGGAAAAGGATTCAAAGTTTTTGACGATGCGGAATTGGTAGTTGGAATTTGTGCGAAAGGTTGTGCTGAATACACTCGCAAACAAACTGATGAGTTAATTGAATTTGTAAAACGTCCGCAAGTGGGAGCTAACGGTATCGTCTATGTGAAAATGGGTGCAGATGGAAATATTAAGTCGACGGTTGACAAATTTTATTCTCCTGAAGAGTTAAAAAAATGGGCCGAGATCATGAAAGCTGAGGCGGGAGATTTACTGATGATCATGGCTGGAGATGCGAACAAAACCAGAAAAGCATTAAATGATTTACGCTTAGAGATGGGCACTCGTTTAGGATTGCGCAATAAAGATAATTATCAATGCCTATGGGTTGTTGATTTTCCATTACTCGAATGGAGTGAAGATGCATCTCGATTCTTTGCGATGCATCATCCCTTTACTTCACCTTTATTGGAAGATATTTCCTTATTAGAAACTGACCCAGGAAAAATCAGAGCGAATGCTTACGACATGGTCATTAATGGTGTTGAAGTAGGTGGTGGAAGTATTCGCATCTTCAATAAAGAATTGCAGAAAAAAATGTTTAGTATTCTTGGATTTACGGATGAAGAAGCGCAAGCACAATTCGGATTCTTAATGACGGCTTTTGAATATGGAGCACCTCCACACGGTGGAATTGCTTTTGGCTTCGACCGACTTTGTTCATTGTTTGGAGGCTCGGAAAGTATTCGTGATTTCATTGCATTCCCCAAAAACAATTCGGGAAGAGATGTGATGATTGATGCCCCATCAATTATTCATGCGGATCAATTGAAGGAACTCGGGATTAACACAACCAATTAATAGGAGGATGTAACTTCCGTTAAAAATAAATTGGGAAATGTTTGTAGCAATTTAAATTTCTGAGTGTTCCAAAAGATGAGACTCCTTGTTGAATATCTGAAGAGCAAAGCAACTCAACATTTTTATTACTAAATTGATTATTAATACAGTATATATCTTCTAAACAAAAAAGGTATTTCAAACTCAAAAGTTCACATCTCATTAATGATCCAATAGTTTTAACTAACAAATATCCATACAATAACTTTTACAATATAATAACCAAAAAACAGCTGATATTCTTAACTTCGCCATTCAAATCAAATAACACTATAAAAGCATGAAAAAATTTACCCTTATTACTTTGTTTACTTTATTCATTGGATTGGATGTTTACAGCCAATGTACACCCATGTCAACTTATGCACCTTCAGCTTGGGGGGAACCATCTGCTCCAACCGTTCCTTACACTGGATACATGTGTATTGGTCATGATACATTAACTACTCGCACAGGCTGGGATTATTATGATGGAGATGGATACTTCATCAACCTTATTGCAGGTTCTGATGTTACTTTTTTCATTGATGGATGTACTGGTTTTCCAGCATCTTTGACTATTGTTGACTCAACAGGTGCAGCAGGTGGCGTAGGAACTGTGATTCCAGGAGCATTCGTTGCTGCAGCATGTCCAAACAATTTAAACTTTATTGCACCATATACTGGCAGATACAATCTTGTGTTTGATGCAGATGGAGACTGTGCAACTTTTGGAACTGCAGCAATTGGTATTGCAGCGATCAAATTAAACAATGCATCTACCATTACGAACTGTACTCCTTTCCCTGCACCATCTAACGATTCTATTTGTAACGCTATTCCAGTTACTTTAGGAACAATTTATTCTGGAAATTCAACTTACGCTACGGCAGTTGATGAGCGTGATGCAGATGTTGCTAATGCTGGATTTGCGTGTAGCGCACCGAACAATACTCTTTGGTATTCTTTCGTACCTGCAGCTTCTGGTGATTTTGAATTTGTAACAGACGCTCCCGTTTCAGGTGGCGCACAAATTTGGTTAGGTGTGTTTGAAGCTCCTACTTGCATCGACCCATTGTTTTATCTTGATTGTCTTCAAGGAGCGGTACCAGGATCACCATGGGCTGATACAGTTTCTTTGCTCGGCGGAACTAACTATTATGTAATGGTTGATGGATTCAGTGGTGCAATAGGCGCATATACATTTACTGTGAATGCACTTACTACAGGTATCAATGAAATTAATGCAAAAGATTTCTCTGTCTATCCAAATCCATTTACTGATGTAATCACTATTAAGAATAGTTCTATTGCACAAAACATCAATGTTGAAATTCTTAACATGGTAGGTCAAGTAGTATACAAAGAGCAAATGAACAATTTAGTAACTTCTAACATTGACACGAAGTCATTAGCAAAAGGAGTTTACTTTATCCGTTTCATCAGCAACGAAGGTATTGCAACTAAGAAATTAGTTAAGCAATAATACTTGGGAAGAAAACTCTTTCATATTATTCCAAATAAAAAACGGCTGCTTCATAGAAGTAGCCGTTTTTATTTAATTACTATTTTGTTAAGGCTTTACCGTGATTCTACGAGAAAAGCTTTCTGTGTTTGTTTGCACTTTAACGAAATAAAATCCTGCTTTTTTTCCTGTAAGATTAATATTAAAAGTGGTAGCATTATCTCGCTCGATAATTATATTCTCTACTAAATTTCCAATCATATCATATACTAAGATAGATGGAGTTTCCGTTATTGATTTACCAAATGCGACATACAAAATACCTTCTGTTGGCATTGGGTATAAAGAAAGTGTAGTTTCTTTTTGGTTTGATGAAATTCTTAAATCGCTAAAATTATTTTGAGCGAAAGAAGAAGAAATAGTCAGCGCTAAAATGCTGGAAAGGAGAGTTGAGTATAAAATGTTTTTCATGAGCACGAGGTTTTAGATACTGTGTACGTTACAAATACCTTGCCGTTACTTATTGTTGAATAAATTCATGGTTGGTTGGATACCTAAGGTGGCAAAGCTTTTCACGATATCTGCAGCCAAATTAATCTTTTCGGGGAGATGGGCTCCTTCTTCAGAAGACCACTTTCCCAACACATAATCCGATTGACGGCCTTTAGCGAAATCACTTCCGATTCCAAATCGAAGGCGCGCAAACTGGTCAGTTTGAAGACATTCTATAATGCTTGTCAACCCATTATGACCTGCAGCACCACCAGAAGGCTTCAACCGAAGTGAGCCAAATGGTAAGGCAAGGTCATCAGATACAATTAACAGGTTTTCGCGGGGAATTTTCAGTGAAGTGAGCCAATACCTTACAGCTTCTCCACTTAAATTCATAAAAGTGGTCGGTTTAATCAAAAAAAGAGATCTTCCTTTATGACGAGCTTCGGCCAACCATACTTTTTTATCGTTTTTAAAAGTAGCATCTAGCGAATGGGCAACAGCTTCTACTACGTCAAAACCAATATTATGACGAGTATGGACATATTCCAATCCAATGTTTCCCAATCCGGCGATAAGATATTTCAAGACAACACCTATATTAAACACCGAAAGGAACCTTATTCAGGTTCCTCACGGATATTTGTTTATCGATTTTTATTTCTTGTCTGCAGTAGTCTCAGCAGCAGCTACATTACGAGTAGTACGTACTGCAATAACCACATTGGATGGAGAATCTAAAAACTCAACACCTTTAGATTTTAAATCACGAACACGAATAGTACCACCTATTTTAAGAGGAGTAATATCCAATTCGATAAAATCTGGAAGTTGCTTTGGCAAAGCTTTCACTTTCAAGCGACGCACTTTGGTCACTAATTTTCCACCTTGTTTAACACCTTCAGAAACGCCGGTAACTTTAATAGGAACATTGATTATAACTGGGTTACTCTCATTAATTTCCAAAAAGTCAACGTGCTGAATAATGTCATTAACCGGGTGAAATTGAATATCTTGCATCACACAAGAATAATCTTTTCCGTCAACCATTACTTTCACGATATACACATTAGGCGTGTAAACCAATCCTTTGAACTGAGACAAAGGCACAGAGAAGTGAATGGGTTCTGCTCCACCATAAAGTACACAAGGCACTTGCTCGTCGATACGAAGTGCTTTTAGTGATTGTTTGGTCAAGTCAGACCTTTTTAATCCTTGAATTTCAATCGTTTTCATTGCTAATAATTGTATTATGCTTTTACAAAAAGTGAACTAATAGACTCGTATGCGTACACTCTTTGAATGGCTTTTGCGAATAATGCTGCTGTTGGTAATTGTTTAATTTTAGTACTTGGTTTTACAAGAGGGATCGTATCACAAACTACAAGCTCAGTAAGATGTGAATCTTCGATTCTCTCATAAGCTTTTCCACTTAGGACAGGGTGAGTACAGAAAGCGCGAACGCTGGCGGCACCTTGATCGATAAGCATACTAGCTGCTTTGGTTAAAGTGCCGGCAGTATCAACGATATCATCAACTAGGATACAATCGCGACCAGATACATCACCAATTACTTGCATCCCTTCAATTTCGTTAGCACGTTTACGATGCTTATCGATTACCGACATATCGGCACTGAAATAAGAAGCATAAGAACGAGCTCTGTGCACACCGCCCATATCAGGAGCACAAATCATCATATTGGGAAGATTCAAACTCTTAATATACGGAACGAAGATGGCAGAAGCATCCATGTGATCTACTGGAACATCGAAAAAGCCTTGTATTTGCGGAGCATGAAGATCCATGGTCATCACGCGCGTTACTCCAGCAGCAACCAATAGATTGGCTACTAATTTAGATGCGATAGCAACTCTTGGCTTATCTTTTCGATCGCTGCGAGCATATCCAAAATAAGGAATTACAGCAGTAATATAATGTGCTGAAGCTCTTTTAGCTGCGTCAATTAGCAGGAGCAATTCAAACATATTATCCGTTGGTGAGAATGTGCTTTGGATGATGAATACATCGCAACCACGAACACTTTCATCAAAAGAAGGAGAAAATTCACCATCACTAAATCGAGCTACTTTTACATCACCTAGTGGGGACCCATAGCAATCTGCTATTTGCTCCGCGAGGTATTTGGATGAAGTGCCTGAGAATATTTTTACTTGCCTAGCCATGGTTTTTCCTTCTTATAAAAGGGCTGCAAAGAAACTAAAAATAACGCGTTTATCAAAATGAATTTAACAAATAGGTGTTGAAAAATGAAGAGTTTTTATACTTTTGCCAACGGTTTGTCGAAAAAGGGTGTATTTTTGCCTCCCGGTTCACCTGACAGAATCGTAAGTTCTTAAATTTCAGACTCTTTTGTATTTCCACACAAAAGTTAATTTAAATTGCCCGGATGGCGGACCTGACGAAGGAAAGCCCGCCACTCGGATGAATAAAGTTTGTGTTGCTTGTCAACACATTTAATAATGCCCGGATGGCGGCCCCGATAGCTATCGGGGTGGTAGACTTACTTGCTGGTCCGCAGAGTTAGAGTTAGAATGAATGTTCTTTGTATATGAAATATCTTGCATAATCTATAGATATTAAAGTTTGTGTTGCTTGTAAACACATTTGATAATGCCCGGATGGCGGCCCCGATAGCTATCGGGGTGGTAGACTTACTTGCTGGTCCGCAGAGTTAGAGTTAGAATGAATGTTCTTTGTATATGAAATATCTTGCATAATCTATAGAT
>JANOAX010000165.1:0-3444 GCA_031411335.1 Bacteroidota bacterium | reverse complement strand
AAAACATTCACATATTAAATAACGTAAATCATGACCCCAACAAAAAGATTAGGCATTTGGATGAACCATTCAATCGCCCATTTAATGGAATTTGAAACAGAGATTAAAACAAAAATTGTTGAATCTGATTTTGATGCACTGGATAGAGGACTAAGTTTGAGCAAGGGAGAGAATCACATGCACAATAAAGAGCAACAAAAACATGCAGAGTATTATAAAAAACTAGGAGCTGTCATCAGAAACTATGATGAAGTACTTCTTTTTGGACCTACTGATGCAAAGGTGGAATTGTATAATATCTTAAAGGACGATCATCTCTTTACAAAAATAAAATTTGATGTGAAGCAAGCTGATAAAATGACCGTGCATCAGGAACATTCATTTGTAAGAGATCATTTTGCTCCTCACAAATTTCATCCTCATACAGTTTAAATAAATCTAAATGATATGAATGAGAGCGAAAATAAGGATAAAATGAATTTTTTAGGATACCCACCGTATCCAAAAGAGGAAGATATTTATATTCAATCAAAAGAAGAAATGGAAATTAATCCAGAGGACATTTCCAAGAAAAAGACAGCTGTTGAAAGTGATGAAATTCACGATGAAGAGGAAGAGGATGACGGAGATCCTGGAAAGAACTTAGATGTCCCAGGATCTGAATTAGATGATGTACAGGAAGAGATTGGCAGCGAAGACGAAGAGAATAATTATTACAGCATAGGAGGAGATAATCACGACGATTGAGAAAATCAATTTGTAACACGACCCCGACGGCGCCGAATGATTATAGAAAAATGAATCCACCACAAAAAATAACCCGAGCCCAGAGGGGTCGCATCTTAATAGAAAAATATCCCACCATAAAATAACCCGACCCCAGAGGGCTCGCATCTTAATAGAAGGTCGCACATCATTTCCATCATCACCAAATTGGTATCAAAAAAAAATCCGCATTAACATGAATATGCTAATGCGGATTTTTATTTAGATATTGACCCTGATGTGTAATCGTTTTTACAATTTCTGCATTGGGGCCTTGCCCCGAATGGTAATCGTTTTTACGATTTCTAAAATGGGGCCTTGCCCCGAATGGTAATCGTTTTTACGATTTCTCGATCTTGGGGGCTCAGCCCCGAATGGTAATCGTTTTTACGATTTCTCGATCTTGGGGGCTCAGCCCCGAATGGTAATCGTTTTTACGATTTCTCATTCGGGGTTACGATTTCTCATTCGGGGTTATTTCACACGCTCTACGTACTCACCTGTGCGTGTATCTACTTTCACGCGGTCTGTATCATTCACAAAGAGTGGAACGTTCACCACAGCGCCGTTTTCAAGCGTTGCAGGCTTTAACGTGTTGGTAGCAGTGTCTCCTTTTAATCCGGGCTCGCAATACGAGATAGCCAGCTCAACAAAAGTAGGAGGCTCCGCTAAAATCACTTCTTCCGCTTCGAATGATACTTTCACTTCCATGCCTTCTTTTAAAAACTTAAAAGAGTTTCCAAATAATTCCTGAGGAACCGGTACTTGCTCATAAGTTTCATGGTCCATGCAGATCAGGTTTTCGCCGTCGCTGTAAAGATATTCCATGGTCTTATAATCTACTCTCGCAATTTCAACTTCTTCTCCTGAGCGAAAACGATTTTCAAGTGTTTTGCCAGTTTTAAGATTACGCATTTTACCTTGATAAAACGCGCGTAAGTTTCCTGGTGTACGATGTTGCCATTCTACTACTTGACAGAGTTCACCATTAAAACGTAAAACTGTGCCTACTGATACATCTCCTGTATTTGCCATACGAAGTAAATTTTAGGTTAGTTAAATTGAGATTACTTTTAACAAAGAAGGCAGAGAACTCCTCTGCCTTCTTAATTTTAATTTATCATCTTTTATCCTTCAACAACGTCGAAGCTTAACTTCGCACGAATGTCGCGAAGAATGATAATTTCAGCAGTGTAAGTGCCGGTTTGTTTGATATGATCTGTAGGCATTACCACGTTCTTTTTGTCGATTTCATAACCCATGTTTTTGAGTTTGTCGACAATTTGCTGTGAAGTAATGGAACCGAATAGTTTTCCGTTTTCACCCACCTTAGCGCCAATAGAAAGTGTAACACTTGCTAATGCGGCTGCTAATTTATCAGCATCCATGCGGAGCTTGTTGAATTTGTGAGCACGTTGCTTAACTACTTCAGCATGTACTTTGCGATTTGTTTCGTTGGCAATTACTGCAAGTCCGTTTGGAATTAAGTAATTACGACCGTACCCGTTACGAACTTTTACGATATCGTCAGTGTAACCAAGGTTCTTAACGTCTTGTTTGAGAATGATTTCCATGGTTCAGCTTATTTTAAAAGATCAGTTACATACGGCATCAAGCTCAGGTGACGTGCACGCTTTACAGCTTGACCCACTTTACGTTGGAACTTCAAAGAAGTACCTGTAAGGCGGCGGGGAAGTAATTTCCCTTGCTCATTTACGAATTTAGTTAAAAATGTAGCATCCTTGTAGTCAATGTACTTGATGCCCATTTTCTTGAAGCGGCAGTATTTCTTTTTGTTTACCTCCACTGCCGGTGGATTTAGAAAGCGGATGTTTCCGCTAGCGTTTGAATGTGTCGACATGTTTAGGTTTTTTTAACTTACTGCTTCTTCTTGTTTCTTTTGGGTTGCGTTTTTACGTTTTCTCTCGTTGTAACCAACGGCATGCTTGTCTAGGGCAATTGTAAGAAAACGCATAATACGCTCATCCCGCTTGTATTCAACTTCTAACTTAGCTACCAAAGTAGGTTCAGCTTGAAATTCAAATAAAAAGTAGAACCCTGTGTTCTTCTTTTGAATCGGGTAAGCCAGTTTGCGTAATCCCCAATTGTTCTCATGAACAATCACGGCACCGTTATCGGTGAGGAATTTACGATACTTTGCAACCGCTTCATCAACCTGCTCCTGTAATAGAACTGGAGTCAGAATGAGTACGGTTTCATACTGGTGATTCATTTTATTGTTTTATTGATTTAATTCCTTTTCAGAAAGGGAGGGCAAATGTAGCAATTTATTGGCTTAGTTACCAATATAAAATGCAAAATTAATCCACAGGATTTACACCGATTTTACTCGTACCGTAAAGCTTCAATCGGATCCAGCTTAGCGGCTTTCATTGCTGGATAAATTCCTGATAATAAGCCTACTATAAAACAAAGACTGAATCCTAAAATCATCCAGTTCCAGGGCACGATAAAACTGCCTCCCATCCCTGAAGATACCAGATTCCCTATTAAAATTCCTAAAATAACACCGGCAAGTCCTCCAAACTGACAAATTACAATGGCTTCCGTTAAAAATTGAGCCTTGATATTATTCTGAGTAGCACCAAGCGATTTTCGGATACCGATTTCACGGGTTCTCTCAGTCACTGAAACAAGCATGATATTCATTAATCCGAT
>JANOAX010000164.1:0-4206 GCA_031411335.1 Bacteroidota bacterium | reverse complement strand
CTCTTCCTACCAGCAAGCCCAGCGTAAGTACAAAGAGTCCTAATACCCAAAATGGAATTAATTTTCCAAGAATGAAATGATATTTTCGGATAGGCGTTACGTTTATTTGTTCGATGGTACCCACTTCTTTTTCTTTTACAATATTAAGTGCTGTTAAAAACGAACCTACCATCGTTAACAATACCACTAAAATTCCAGGCACCATAAACAGCGTGTAACTTTGATTTGTATTGTACCAATTATTACTGATAACTTCTACTCTTGGAATCTCATCAAATTTTGGAAATTGAATCCATTGCGCTCTTACTTCTTGGTTGTAATCGCGAAGTATCGTATTCAAATATGCCGCACCTAGATTAGCCCGAGCTCCGTTAATTGCATTCACCGCAAGGAATAGAGGGGCTTCACTTTCACGAACTAATTGTTTTTCGAATCCATGCGGAATTTCTAAAATCAAATCGCTTTTGTCATGTTCAACATCAAGTAACGCCTCTTTATAATCCGATGAATATCCCTGCAATTGAAAGGTTCCGCCCGAAGTTATTTTGCGAATCAATTCGCGGGAATACATGCTGTGATCGTGATCGATGACATGAATATTTACATTCCGTATTTCGTAGTTGGCTACCAAAGGCAGAATGATGAGTTGAATTACAGGCATTATAAAAATCATGCGTAGTATCGCCGGATTTCTAAAAATCTGCCGAAACTCTTTTTGCAATAAAAATTTTAAACTACGCATGTTATTTTATGGCTAAACGAACTTTATAATTTTTAATACTTAAGCCTAAAAAACCAACCGTCATTAAGGTGAGTACGAGTGCTTCTTTCCAAATAATTTTTAATCCCACCCCTTTTATCATTACGGCTTTTACAATAAAGTAGTACCATTTTGCAGGTACAACATTAGAAATTATTTTTAGAGGCAGCGGCATATTTTCGATGGGAAACATGAATCCACTCAACATAATTGTGGGAAGAAATAATCCCATCAAAGAAATAAGCATCGCCGTTTGTTGACTATCCGTAATGGTAGAGATAAGCATTCCTAAACTTAAACTGGTAATGGTAAAGAGTAAACTTAATGCAACTAATAAGAAAATACTTCCGGCAATGGGTAATCCCAATACAAATACACTTAATAATAAAATGCTGGTGATATTGATGAGTGATAAAAATAGGTACGGTGTACTCTTCGCAAAGATTACGAGAATGGGTTTTAGTGGAGACACTAATAATACTTCCATCGTTCCGGTTTCTTTTTCCTTAACAATAGCAATGGAAGTCATGAGGGTACAGATTAACATCAATACCATCGCCATTACACCGGGAACAAAATTGTAAGCTCCTTTTAATTGTGGATTGTATAACATCCGTACTTCGGGAACTATAGTATACGGCAATTTTTTTCCTTGATTTAAATCCATCTGAAAGTCACCAGCAATGGCTTGTATGTAACTTGTTAAAGTGCTTGCTGTATTGGGATCTGATGCATCGGCTATTACTTGTATAGCTCCATGATTGGTATGCTTGAGCGAACTTCCAAAGTTTTCGGGAATGATGATTACTAATTTTACTTTTCCTCTTTTAAAGGCCGCATCGGCTTCGTCGCCACTTTTTAAGAACTCTTCAATGTCAAAGTATCGACTGGTGGCAATGCGATCAATCAATCTTTGTGAAGTTTCATCTTTGCTTTGATCAACAATGGCGATGCGCGAATTTTTTATTTCATTGGTTAATGCAAATCCGAAAATTAGGATTTGAACAATCGGTAATCCGAACAAAATGAACAGAGTTTTCTTATCTCTCCAGATATGAAACCACTCTTTTTTAACGAAGGCAAGAAATTGTTCTTTCATGTTAGTCAGCTTGTCGAGTAGCTTGTCGGGCCAATTGTAAGAATACGTCGTTCATGGACTCCGCAGCGAATTGTTTTTTTAATTCAGTCGGCGTTCCTATTGCTGCAATCCTTCCATCTACCATGATGGAAACTCGGTGACAATATTCTGCTTCGTCCATGTAGTGCGTGGTAACAAATAGTGTAGTGCCGCGTTGCGATGCTTCGTAAATCATTTCCCAAAACTCCCTACGCGTTAATGGATCAACGCCACCGGTGGGCTCATCTAAAAAAACAATTTTTGGTTCATGAATTAAGGCAATGGAAAAAGATAATTTTTGTTTCCATCCCAATGGAAGGGATCCTACTAATTTATCTTTTTCATGATCGAGATGTAATTGTTTTAATAGATGCGCACTTTTTTCCTTGATGTCTTTATCGCTTAAGCCATAAATGCCGGCATAGAAACGAATGTTTTCCATGACGGTTAAATCTTCGTACAAAGAAAACTTCTGACTCATGTATCCAATGCTTTTCTTGATGGATTCGGGTTGAGTGAATACATCAAATCCAGCTACGGTAGCTTCCCCGCTGCTGGGTGTACTTAATCCGCAGAGCATGCGCATCGCAGTAGTTTTTCCTGCACCATTTGCACCTAGGAAACCAAAGATCTCGCCTTGCTTAATGTTGAACGAAATATGGTCTACGGCAGTAAAGTCACCAAAAGTTTTAGTGAGATTTTTTGCGGTAATCGCATATTGTATATTTTCTTCAGCGGACTTCAAGGCTTAATTATTTTGCATAGCGTAAATAAAACAATCTTCAATATCGGGCACTGTCGATTTAATTTCTATTTCTTGAATACCCTGAAGTTGAGATTGGATGTGGTCAATAGAAATAGTATCTTTTTGTAAAACGATGTGATGGTATTCTCCAAATGGATAAGCCATCTCTATTCCTTCGGTTTGCTTGAGTTTTTGTAGTAGCGGAAACATTTCTTTTCCTTTTACCGCCAATAAAGTTTTGCTATAATTTTTAATGATTTGCGAAGGCGTATCAATACGTAAGAATTTTCCATCTTGCATTAATGCCACTCTATCGCAGAGCGATGCTTCATCCATATAAGGTGTAGAAACTAAAATGGTGATGCCTTGTTCTTTTAAGCGTTTTAACATTTCCCAGAATTCTTTTCTTGAAACAGCATCTACTCCTGTAGTGGGCTCATCTAAAAATAATACGGTGGGTTTGTGAATGAGCGCACAGCACAAGGCTAATTTTTGTTTCATCCCACCTGATAATTTTCCAGCCGGACGATCAGCGAAAGGAGCCAGCTGATCGTAAATATCTTTGATGAGATGATAATTTTCTTTTACGGTTGTTTGAAAAATGGTAGCAAAGAATTCTAAATTTTCTTGCACCGATAAATCTTGGTACAAGGAGAATTTTCCGGGCATGTATCCTACTCGCTTGCGTATTTCTTTGTAATCATTCACTACATCAAATCCATCTACTGTGGCTGTTCCGGTGTCTGCTAAAATTAAGGTGGTCAACATCCGTAATAATGTCGTTTTCCCTGCACCGTCCGGACCAATGAATCCAAATAATTCCGCTTTGTCAATTTCAAACGACAATGGCTTTACCGCTTCAACGGTTTCTTTGCCGTTAACAAATGACTTCGATAAATTTTTGACGGCAATTGATTTCATGATTGTTTGAAAATTAAAATTTCACTTCTCCATACATACCTAATTTGATTTCACCATCGTTAGCCACTTTTATTTTCACAGCATAAACAAGATGTGCTCTTTCTTCTTTTGTTTGGATGGTCTTGGGAGTGAATTCAGCTTTGTCGCTAATCCAGGTGAGAGTACCGATTAGTTCTTTGTATTCATCTTTACCCTTATCAATAAACACTTTTACTTTTTGACCGAGCTTCACCGTCGACAATTGATCGCCGCTGATGTAGGCGCGAAGATTCATAGAATTGAGTTGCGCGATTTTAAATAGTGCTTTTCCAGGGGCAGTTACTTCGCCAGCTTCTGCGTATTTTAAAAGAAGTGTACCATCAATGGGACTTAAAACATGAGATCTGTTCAACTGATCATCTACTTGTGCTTTTCTTTTTTCTAACGGACTTTGCTCGCTAAGTATACTTCTGTTTTGTGTGTTGATGGTATTTTTTTGTTGCTCCAATTGACGTTCTGCTAAAGCAAGTTGACTCGCAGCAATTTCAAATTGCGACTGCGCATCGTCCAATTGCTTTTGTGTAGCTGCATCGTCTTTTACTAAATTAGTTACACGTTTAAGTTCGCGTTCGGCGGTTTTCTTTAGTGTTTTTTGCACCTCCACTTGTTGCTCCAATGTTTGAA
>JANOAX010000163.1:0-12233 GCA_031411335.1 Bacteroidota bacterium | reverse complement strand
CCTCTAATCTAGAGTCGGGAGTGACGGGTGTACCAAGCGGATTTACCGAGTTAGATCGAGTTACTGCGGGTTGGCAGAAAAGTGATTTGATTATTGTTGCTGCTCGTCCAGGTATGGGTAAAACCGCTTTCGTTTTAAGTTTAGCACGTAATGCATCGGTGATGTTTAAGAAGCCTGTGGCTTTCTTTAGTCTGGAGATGTCGAGCATTCAGTTGGTAAATCGTTTGGTGTCGAGCGAAACGGAATTGGATACCGAAAAATTAAGAAAAGGAAATTTGGATCCACACGAATGGACGCAACTCAATAAAAAAGTTTCTGCTTTAACAGAAGCTCCCATCTACATTGACGATACACCTGCATTAAATGTTTTTGAATTGCGTGCGAAGTGTCGACGTTTAGTTTCAGAGCGAAAAATTGAGATGATCATCATCGATTACCTTCAGTTGATGCAAGGTGGAACCGATAATAAAAACGGTAATCGTGAACAGGAAATTTCGCATATATCTCGATCGTTAAAAGGTCTAGCAAAGGAATTGAATGTTCCTGTAATCGCACTATCGCAGTTAAGTCGAAATGTAGAAAAAAGCCAAACGAAGAAACCTCAATTGAGCGATCTTCGTGAATCAGGAGCGATTGAGCAGGATGCCGATATGGTAATGTTCATTTATCGCCCAGAGTATTATGGATTAACGGAGACAGAAGATGGTCAACCCGTTAATGATTTGGCTGAAATTATTATTGCCAAAAACAGAAATGGAGCTTTGAAATCGGTGCCGCTTCGATTCATCGGTCGCCTTACCAAATTCACAGATTATGAAACCTATGATTTCATGGATCAAAGTGGATCCGATGATCAGCCCATGCAGATGGTTCCTAATCCTAACGTAGATTCCAGTCGAATTACGCGTAACTCCAGAATGAATGATATGGAGGATAATCCATTTTAAAAGAAATACTCATAACTTAGAAATCGATTTTTAAATGAAAATATAGTGTTAAAACGATGGTTTTTTGCGGAGTAAAGGGCTTATTTTTTTACATTTCTGAAAGCAACATTCTGCAATTCTTTTCGTTTGACTATCATTGTAGCACATGATTAAAAAATTATTTATTTTATTCTTCATCATATTCTCCTTTAGCAGCTCGCTGAGGGCATCTTATATTTTGGTGCCTATGGATGCTGCTCAAAAGAATCATTTGAAGGCTTACGGCGTTGCTTATTGGATTTTAACGAACAATTTGGAAGTCGATTGGCTACTCAACTATAGAGGAGGAAGTTTTATGTTTAAGCATCTTCCCGCTATCGAAAAGGAATGTAATATTCGTGGTGTCAGCTTTAGTGTGATTGCAGATGGACAAGCTGCCAATATCATTGATGAAATTGCGCGTCCAGAAGTAAACATGGATTTAGTGAAGCTTGAAAAAGCACCCAAAATGGCAGTGTATTCTCCTAAAGATAAATTGCCATGGGATGATGCCGTTACGTTGGTTTTAACGTATGCTGAGATTCCCTACGAAATTATTTACGACGAGGAAATCATGACAGGTAAACTTCCGCTTTATGACTGGCTTCACATGCATCATGAAGATTTTACTGGGCAATACGGAAAATTTTATGCGATGTACCATACCGCAACTTGGTACCAAGAGCAAGTAAGAACCGATGAAGCCATGGCCAATAAGCTAGGGTTTTCGAAAGTGTCGCAAATGAAGGGCGCCGTAGCGGAAAGGATAAAAGAGTTTACGGCAGGAGGTGGATTTCTATTTTCGATGTGTTCTGGAACTGATTCTTACGATATTTCATTATCCGCTCACGGATTAGATATTTGCGAGAAGATGTACGATGGCGATGGAACTACGCCGAGTTATAATAGTAAATTGGATTACGATAAAACCTTTGCATTCAGAAATTTTAAGCTGAGTCAAAATCCACTCGAGTATGAGTTTTCGGATATCGATATGACTACGCAAAGAAAAATTCCGCGTAACGAAGATGTATTTGTACTCTTTGAATTTTCAGCGAAATGGGATCCTGTACCTTCTATGCTTTGTCAAAATCACGAGCAGGTGATCAAAGGATTCATGGGTCAAACTACCTCATTTAAAAAGGAGTTAATAAAGCCTGAAGTGCTCATCATGGGTGAAAATAAAGCAGCAGGTGAGGGGCGTTATATTCATGGAGAAATCGGAAAAGGCACCTGGACATTCTACGGGGGCCATGATCCGGAAGACTATCAGCATATGGTAGGTGATCCGCCAACCGACCTCAGTTTACACCCTAATTCACCCGGTTATCGATTGATTCTTAATAATGTATTATTCCCCGCCGCCAAGAAGAAGAAGCAGAAAACCTAGAAATAACAACCACTAACCAAATATTAGCGTTTCTTTTAATTTGTTTTATTATTTTTAACCAGATTAATTGAAACGAAAAGACGAATTAAACGTTCAATAAGTATCACATGATAGAATTACTCTTCTTTCTTGTCTTTCTTTCAGGCCTCGCAATGAAGTTATTTCATATGCCAGGACATACCATTGTTATGGGCGTTGGTTTATTGGCCATGATGATTTATTATGTGGTTTCCTTGGTCACATCTACTTCTGGAAAGAAAAGAACGGGTAGCTGGTTGGGATTATCTACTGTCAGCTGGTTGATTTTCTTTTTGGCTGAAGTAAAATTTATGGGCGGAACATTAATTTTAATGATGCTCGCTTTGTTTGTCTCTGTCCTTTCTTTGTTGATGACATTACGCGAACCTGGTGCATTGTCGCCCGGAAGAATTTTTGTTTTGTTGGTGGCTTTGTTTTTATCTGCATCCACTTCTTGGATGGAATTGCATACTCGCTATTATGTGTTCAATATTCATTTCAGCGAAACCGCTTGGAACGATTATGTGACCTTAGATAAATACAGTTGGTTTTTATATAAAGATCGCCAATTTGACGAAGCTTTAGTGATGAATTCGAAAGCTTATAATGCTGCGAAAGCTAATGGAGCTGTCGAGTACATTCCAACGGTAGAAGAGCACGAGGAAGCTATTATCAAGCGAAACTGGGGTTCTTTCGAACAAGATTAAAAGCGTTTACAAAACTTAGCGCCTCAAAGAGAAGCTTTGCGCCTTAGCGACTTTGCGAGAAATTAAAAAGTCTTAATCGTTACGAGAAATTTTAGCTCTCTAAAAATTCGAAAAATATTTATTCTTCAAATTTTTTCAGATGGACATTACTTCCATCAAATTCAGCAAACATAAAATGATTGATCCATTCTCCTAAGTTGATGTACCGACTTTTCTCATTGAGTTTTATATCCAACGGTAAATGACGGTGTCCGAAGATGAAATAATCAAAATGTTCTTTTTGCAATATTTCTTTGGAGTGTATGACTAACCACTCTTTATCATCTCCTAAAAATTGTGCATCATCGTTTCCAGTCGCGATTCTACTTTTCTTGGAAAAATATCGCATCAAACTGATGCCAGCGTTAGGGTGTAAACGAGCAAATAACCATTGTGAAAAGCGATTGGCAAAAACTTTTTTAATGAATTTGTAGCCATGATCTCCTGGCCCTAATCCATCTCCATGACCTAAGAAGAATTTTTTGTGATTATATTCTTTCTGGATGGGTTCACGGTGAAGTTGCAAGCCAATTTCTTCTGGAAAATAATCAAATACCCACATATCATGGTTACCGGTGAAATAATGCATCTCCACACCACTATCACTGAGTTCTGCGAGCTTTCCTAAGAGACGAACATAGCCTTTGGGTACTGCATGTTTGTATTCAAACCAATAGTCGAAAACATCGCCCATCAAATATAAAATGGCTGCATCTTTTTTAATGACATCTAACCACCGCACAATTTTTTTCTCGCGCTCCAAACTGCTTGCCTTGTCGGGCACACCGAGATGGAAATCGCTAATGAAATAAATTTTTTTACCTTCTGGTAGTTGCATGTGATTTAATGGGTTTGCAAATATAGCAATTGTCTAACGGAAGAACTGATTTCGGATGTTTAACGGATTCATTTGATTTAAATTGAATACGAATCGAATCTGTTCTGCATATTTCGCATCATTCGCTTCCAAGTATTTCTGTATTTCTTCTGACCGTACCAATGGAAAATAGACTTCAACCACATTTTTGATTAAACTCAAGCAAATTCCGGCATCATAGCTAAAGGAGGAATTGAGATCATATACATTTTTAATGTCTTTCTTGAAGTCAGTAGTGGTTCCGATATCACCGTAAATTTTTAGAGGTAAAGGAATCGGAAAATCGATACTGATGTTTAAAGCAACAATCCAATCTCTATAGGCGCCAAATGGTGTATATATTTTAAATGCGCCTTGTCGTAATGCCATTTGTTGGAATAAAAGAAACTGAGTTTCGCTTCTGCCAAAATACAATTCATCAAACGCATAATCATTCGATCCTCTTACGCCATTTCTGTCGGAAAGGAAGTAGCCATAGAGTCCATTGAGGTTGTCGTTAAACATTTTCCCTCCAAAAAATCGAATGTCGGCACCTTTTCCTTTTTTCTTGTAATTGAAATGATAGTTGAATTCTACATCGGCTTTCAAAATATCCGAATTGGCTTCCACTTGCATTTTCAACGAAAAAGGATCAACGGTTCTGCGATTTGCTAACTTATATTTCAATCGATAAAATTCTTTGTATTCCTGATTTACTGATCCCGATGCTTTTCCATTGTTGAAACGATAAACTACATTGTCTTCCCAAATATGGATGCTTTGTAATTGGATTTGCTGAGTGATGGAGCTACGAACATTTGATTTTCTCAATGAAAAAGTAACTTCCGGACTGTAGCGCATATATCCTAGATTTTCTTCCAACAAATTTCCATCTGCATTTTTATATAATTCATTGGCGTAACTGAATTTTCTAAAACTATTTGACCACGTAATTTTTTGTAGAAATGGTGATGTGAATGGAAAAGTAAACTGAATGTTTCCTGTGCCATTTAGTGTTTTGTCTCCAAAAGCATACAATGGCACGAGCGTATATTCAATTCTTCTAAAAGGTAACATCACATTGTAAATACTTGCACCCAGCATAAATTTGTTGTACTGATTCCAAGCGACAGCCGGTGTAACGAAAAGTGATGGTCGGTCGAAGGCATGAATTTTAGGAAGCATACTGAACTTCAATTTAGTGTTTCGTATGCTAGAATTGTTTTTGCGATTTACATCTAACGACGCTTGTTCAGCATCGATCGTAATTTTATCACAACTGTCACAAGGAAAATTTAGCGTTGTATTTAATTGCTCGCGCTCAAACCATGTAGTAGAAATAAGTTCATTATTTTTAAATCCACTAATTGAAAAAGGGGCACGTGTTCCGCTTTTATCTTTGACCGAAAATTCAAATCCCTCAGAAGACTTTTTCACTTTATTGAATTTAAAATCTTGTGATTTTTTCGACGAAAAGAAATCCACAAAAAACCAAGACAAATCTTTTCCACTTGCTTTTTCAAACGATTTTTGTACATCGGCAGGGTAGGGGTGTTTGAATTTCCATTCTTGAAAATAATTTTGCATTCCTGCGAAGAATAATGAGTCGCCGAGGTAATTTTGTAAATAGTTAAATGCAATCGCCGTTTTTTTGTAAGCAACAATACCATAATTTAAGTAGGTAAAATCAACTGCTTTATTTTCTATCGCTTGATCGGTAAATGTGCTGGTCGCTAATTGATATTCGAAATGCCCTGTTCGTTTGTAATCGAACTGATTCGTCCCTAGTATCGCCGAAGCAATTCCATACGAACTCATTTCATTGAGATTTCCATATTGATGTGGAGGATATTTTTTCATTATATACAGAGCTTCCATAAACGAATTCATGCCTTCGTCCATCCAAGGATGATTTCTTTCGTTCGAGCCAAGTATTCCTTGAAACCAGTTGTGTCCAACTTCATGCGCTACAACCATATCAAAAAGAAATGAATTGTACGATTCTCCAATGATGGTGATATTGGGATATTCCATTCCACCACCTGCTGCAATAGTACCATCAATAGCAGTGCATTGTTGGTAAGGGTAATCGCCAACCAAAGCAGAATAATGATACAATGCATCGTTCATATTTCTCACTGCATTTTTCCAAAGGTGAGGTTCAGAATTGGTGAACAAAGCCCACGTTGTTACTTCGTTCCCACTATTCGGTAGAGTCACTTTTCCCGTTCGCACATGAAATCTTTTGTCAGCAAACCAAGCAAAGTCGTGTACTTTAGATTGTGTGAAACGAATGGTTTTAAATTCTTTTGAAGAAGGAGGAAATAGTAAACTGTCGTTGAAGTTATCGGGTTCCTTCGACAATTCATTCATCCAATCTATTTCCGTTTGTGTTTGACAATCGCCAGTTGCTCCGACTCTATAATTTTTAGGCAGCGTAATAGTGACATCATACGAACCAAACTCAGCATAGAACTCACCTTGATTTAAATAGGGCATCGCATGCCATCCTTGTTGATCGTACACTGCTGGTTTCGGATACCACTGTGTAATGGCATAGGCTTGACCAATATGTCCTAATCTAGATATACTCGCCGATGGAAGTTTAACATAAAAAGGAGTTTTAATAATCACTCGGTTCCCCGGCAATAATGGATTTTTAAGTTGTAAGTGCGCAATGTCTTTGTTTAAAGAATCATAATTCCAAAAAATATTTTCATCGTTTGCTGTAAATTGCAATGAGTCGATGTATCCTCGTTCTTCTTCTTTTGCAAAGTAAAGCGACGCCTCTCCATTTTCAAGCATCTGTTTACACAATGCAGAGTTACGATCTTTATATGCATTAGGCCAAAGATGAAACCAAATTTCCGTTAATGTATCCGACGAACGATTGATGTATTCAATTTCTAGCGTTGCACTCAGAGAATGCTTTCTATCATTCAGGCTTACCAAAATTTTATAATTCACTTCTTGCTGAAAATAAGATGTATTATTTCCTGCAATAGTAACTAAACCGTGAAAAAGAAAGGGGAGGAGAAGGAGTAGAATCCGTGGAGTCATGCCTTCAAAAATAGTCAAGAAAGGGATGTAACAAAATATTTATACTCGAACTTATGAAGATCGAGGAGTTCATCTCAAGAAAAGTGAAAGGGTAGATTAATTGCTCGCTACTTTTTGCTTGACATGATCTTTAATCATACTCACAAAATCATCAAATAAATATGCCGCATCGTGCGGACCAGGCGCTGCTTCAGGATGATATTGCACAGAGAACGCTGGCTTCGATTTAACACGAATACCCTCAATGGTTTTGTCATTTAAATTGAAATGGGTAATCTCTAATTCCTTTGAATTCTCAATGTCCTCTTGCATTACGGCAAATCCGTGATTTTGACTAGTGATTTCACTGGTTCCTCTATTTACATTCTTAACAGGGTGATTGATTCCACGGTGACCATGATGCATCTTGTAAGTTCGCATCCCACATGCTTCAGCCAAAAGTTGATGTCCTAAGCAAATCCCAAAGAGAGGTGTTCCGCTGTTCAGAATATCTTTTACCGTTTTCACTGCGTCATGCATGGTAGCAGGATCTCCAGGACCATTCGAAAGCATATAGCCATCCGGTTGCCATTGATTCATCTCGGCAAAAGTAGAGTTGTAAGGGAAGATGCGCACTTGACATCCACGCTCAGCAAGGCAACGTGCAATATTATGTTTGAAGCCTCCATCAAGAAGAGCGACTTTCATTTTTCCTTCTGAATTAATCCCAGGCAGCATCACTGCTAACTTTACTAGAAAGTTCCAGACCTTCCATGGAGGGAACTTTAGCTAATTCTTTCTTGAGTGCTTCAATGTCTTGGGTAGATGTGCTGATAATAGCATTCATACTTCCTTTACTCCGAATATGACGCACAATAGCGCGGGTATCCACATCCGTTAGTGTCACCATTTTATTTTGCAAAAGAAAATCTTGAATGCTCATGTCCGAATCTTTCCGACTTGGAATCGGACTTAAGTTTCGGCAAATAAGTCCTGAAATTTTGATTTCTGTCGACTCCGACTCACTCAATTTTATTCCATAATTCCCGATGTGAACACTGGTCATCACCATCAATTGTCCGGTATACGATGGATCCGTGAAGATCTCTTGATAGCCCGTCATGCCGGTATTAAAACAGATTTCACCGGTAGCAATTCCGATGGCTCCGGCAGCTTTACCATAAAAAACGGTACCATCTTCAAGGAGTAATAATGCAGGACTTTTGGGAGTATATTTCATGGAGGGAAGAAGAGGATGAATTCTAAAATGCAAAAATACAGAAAATGACCCTAGCTCTAAAATGAATGTAAGGCTTGTTATACAAAATTCGTATAACTATTTAGTTATCTATACTTTAGTTGTGAATAAGTTCTGGCTGCAAGCTTCAAGCTGCCAGCTTTAAGTGAGTTTTTAGGTGCTAATTAATTCCAACTCCGAAAATTCTTTCTTCGCTGCTCTCGCTGCCTAAACGCTACTAACGCTGCCTAAACGCTACTAGCGCTGAGTTTAAACGGTTAATACTACACGAAGCTAGTATTTCACAATTATTTATATCTTTGAATATAACCCTAAACATTGAATTTTATGAAAAACAACTTCACTATTAAAATGAAAAAATCAGTTCGTGTAATGTATCACTTTTTTGCCATTACCGGTGTAATAAGTTCCTTTTTCTTTATTGTTTCTTGGAGCGATGCAAAAGTAAATACAAATGAATCTGTGCAAAGAAATGTAGAAGTATCACCCGATGTAAATATCCCTTCTGAGAGTGCTACGGCTTTTATTAATGCTTATGGAAAGAGATACAATAAAGAAGGTGGTGAAACACCACCCAAAGGTTATTTTATTTCGCGCGCCTCTATTTCTTGGCTGTTAGAGAATGCTAACCTTAATGGTATTTATGTTTACCCTGCTGTTAATGCTCAAGGAGTAGTTTGTTCTATTGTGGAAGGCGGGATCAGTAGAAATGCTTCTCATAAAATTATTGAAGGAGTAACAGGCAGAGTTATTATGAGTGAATCTCCATGTCCAAATGATTGTGGTTCATTGATTCATTAATAATTTGAATCAACACTAGTAAAATTAGTATGAAATTTTTAGAACATAGAAGAGCAGGGAGATGTTGTGCCCTATTCTTTTTGTTTTTGTGGATGTGTCCATCCTTTCAGACGAGGGCAATCGGAAAAGAAGTGGATAGTTTGAAAAAAGTTTTTCATAATTCTTATTCAGAAACGGATAAAAGAATTGAAGCTGCTCAATTATTGACGAGATGGTATTTGAAGCAGAATAAAATTGATTCAGCGAATTTTTATTTAAAGCAATCTTTTAAAACGCTCAAAAAAAAAGAGAATAATCAATTGCTCGCTCATTCTTGGTACTTACAAGGGAAGTTCGACATTGAGATGTTGGATTATGATAAGGCGATGAAAAGTTTTATGGAGGCCGATAAACTATTTTTAAAGGAGGGAATGCAAAAAGAACATGGTTTAGCAGAAATGCAATTTGGAATTTTGATGTATGCTCAAAATAATTTTAAAGCCTCTATCAGTTTTTTTGATACTGCCTACCAATTATTGGTTCAAGAAAAAGATACTTTTAATTATTTAACTTGTAATTATCTCTTGGGATTGGCATATTTAGAAACTGGAAAATTTGATGCCGCAGAAAAAACTTTAACGGAGACGCTATCCCAAACTAAAAAGTTGAAGTTTAAGCAACGTGAAATGGAATGCCATCTCGGACTTTCTAAATTGTTTCTGGAAAAAAGTGAGTTTCAAAAATCAATTGATTATATTAAAGTTCCGCTTGAATATGCACAGATAATAGAGAAGGAGAATTCAGGTAATCAAAGTGCGACTTCAAGAGCCGAGTATATTTATGGAAAGGCATCGCTCGGATTGAAAGATTATAAAACTGCACAAGAGATGCTGGAGAATTCGTTTCGACATTTAGTGCCTTTGCGTAATTATTACGAACGGATTAAAACATCAGAAGCACTTATCAATTTGTTTAGCCAAACAAAGAATTACGATGAAGCCATGAAGCAGATGAAGTATGTACTGGAGTTCAAGGATTCTTTGTCGAAAATGGAAAGTGAAAAAACCTTAGCCGTATTTAAAGATCGTCAGAATATTCAACAGCAGAATTCTCAAATTGAATTACTTACTTTTCGACAGGAGAAAGATAAAATTTTAAGAATTTCTTTAATTGCATTAGCCCTTTTATTACTCATTCTTTCAGTAACTTGGTTTCAAAAGTTCAAATTTAGAAAGGAGACGAATCGAAAATTAGATGAACTGTTATTAAATATTTTGCCTGTTGAAGTTGCTGAAGAATTAAAAGCAAGTGGGAACGCCACTACCAAAAGTTATGAATCGGTATCAGTCGTTTTTATTGATATGGTTGCCTTTACCAAATTGAGCGAAAAATTATCACCTGCCGACTTAGTCGCTGAACTCCATTTTTGTTTTTCGGAGTTTGACAGAATTAGTTCTAAAAATAATTTGGAAAAAATAAAAACATTGGGCGATGCCTATATGTGTGCAGGAGGAATTCCAGTCGCCAATGATTCACATGCCTTTGATGCCATTTATGCGAGTCGGGAAATTATGGAGTTTATTGAAAGCTATAATCAAAAAAAGGTGCAAGACTTTAAGATAGAGTTACGCATTGGAATACATAGTGGCCCGGTGGTTGCTGGAGTAGTGGGACTTAAAAAATTTGCCTATGATATCTGGGGCGACACGGTAAACATCGCAGCCCGTTTAGAGCAAGCTGGCGAACCCGGTAGAATAAACATTTCCGAGAACACTTACCAACTCGTTAAAGATAAAATTCGTTGCAGCAGCCGCGGAAAAATAAATGCGAAGTACAAAGGAGAAATTAATATGTATTTCGTTTCTTAATTTGAGTTTTATTCTGCATCAATGCGCAATGGAACACTGATTTATTAAGATGGTTAAGATTTTTTATGATTAATTCTCTTTCTATAATGTTTGACAATTTTGAACACGGATGACACGGATAAATACGATTTTAGCGGATTTTTTTAGGAATTAACTAAAAAACATTTCGCATGTTTCGCATTTCGCAATTATTCGCATTTCGTGTCCCAGGAAATTCGTATCCTGCTACCATAATTATTTCCGCCCAAAGTCCGCCGGTATCTCCCCCCATACTTCCGTTTCCCATTTTAAAATTGGATTTTTGTAGTCGTTATTTTCCAACCATTTTTCGGCTCTGTAAATTAAATCAAACAACTCACCATTCTTATTATTCATTTCCAATTTGGTGCCGCATTTTTTTTTCTTGATCCACGCCATCGCCGTTTTAGAATCGGTGTACACAATTTTGGTGTGAAGCTCTTGTTGTTTTAAAACAGCTAAGCCATGAACAATAGCTAAAAATTCTCCGATGTTGTTGGTACCTTGAGGGTAAGGTCCACGGTGGAAAATTTCATCCCTCGACTGAAAATCAACACCACGATATTCTAATAGTCCAGGATTACCACTGCACGCCGCATCTACACAAATACTATCCTTGTTCGGACTTCCCACATTACTTTTTGATGTGCTAGAAGTAGGAGAGAAGGATGCGCTTGCTTTTTTATAAATATGTTTCGCTGGATTTTGCGAGTACGCTAATTCCGCTTCTTGTTTGTTTGGATACGATTTGTATTTCGCGTTGGGCCATCCCTCAATATTTTTCTTGCATTCATCCCACGATGCATAAACTCCCGGACGACGTCCTTCCCATACAGTATAAAATTTCTTCCCCGCCATGGTGCAAATTTAATCTAAAAAGAAATCTTTCACTCAAACTGTTCATAAATGAATCTAACATAATAGCATTGAGAAATATGATGCTAAAACTTTGCAACTCCGCGCCTCGAGAAAATTTGTCGCAGCGCAGCCTTTGCGTCTCCGCGCCTTAGCGAGAAAATTTAACCAAGAGAAAAAGCAACCAATGGCTTAGAGACTATTACTTTAGTAAGAAAAATTAGTTGAGTGAAAACTTTGAGTCACTTATGACTGTAGAATTAACATAAAACACTTATTTTTTTGATTTGATAATTAGTATTACAAAATTAAATTTCATAAAATGGCTCGCAAAGGCGCAAAGACGCAAAGAAGGGGAAATTAAATTTATGATTAAATTTATAATTAACTATAGAAACCTCCGCATCTCTATAGCTATTGGGATTGAGAGAAAACTTTGT
>JANOAX010000162.1:0-11808 GCA_031411335.1 Bacteroidota bacterium | reverse complement strand
TACGAGCGTACTTGTACTTATGACCCGTCAGTTTCGTCGGCTTATGTAAAAGGCATTCCGAATGATATCTTTTGTGTGGATTCTACTTGTGGCAGTAAGTTCAGCTTAATTGATGGATCGGTGGTCACCGGACCTGCTAGTGTTCCCCTATTAAAATATAGAACTCAGTTACTTTCGAATAACTTTCTTCATATTTATAATTAGTTTTTTTTGATTACACAGGAATCGTGTGAGTAAAATTCATTTGAAGTTGAGATTGGAAAATTTATCAAAAAAATGCAATCCCAGCTTTCAAGAAATATAGATTTCTCTAACGACATACATCTCAAAATTGTCTCGCAAAGATTTCTATGTTTAATTCCAAATTTTATCAAATAAAATTAATTACTTAATTCCCTCTCCCTTGGAGAGGGCTAGGGAGAGGCTCGAACAATAGGCTTGGAATAATTTAATCGCATTCGAATAATGCTTTTCTCTTCGACAAATTTCTCTTCGCCAAATTTTCTCGCTAAGGCGCAATCCCGATATCTATCGGGACGCAAAGATTTCTCGTCGCTATTTTTTCTCGGCGCAAAGGCCGCAAAGGATGCTACGATAAATTTCCTCGCAAAGGTGTAGCCCCGGCAGACTTCGGCGTGAGCTCTGTCGAACGCTATCGTGATGCAAATGCTGCGCATTGATAAACTAATCTTAGAAAATACACCCCATAAAAAAAGGCCCTTCTTTCGAAAGGCCTTTCCTGTTTATGATACTATCTTAGTAACGGTAAGTATCCGATTTATACGGACCTGCAACAGTTACACCAATATATTTCGCTTGCTCAGGAGTTAATTCTTCAATTTCAACACCCACTTTTGATAAGTGCAAACGAGCTACTTTCTCATCTAAATGTTTTGGTAAAGTATACACTTCATTTTTATATTTTCCAGTGTTCGTCCATAATTCTAATTGAGCCAAGGTTTGGTTCGTGAAAGAATTAGACATTACAAAGCTTGGATGACCCATTGCACAACCTAAGTTTACTAAGCGACCTTCTGCAAGGATGATGATATCCTTTCCGTCGATTGTGTATTTGTCAACCTGAGGCTTGATCGTTTCTTTAGTATGACCGTAGTTCTTATTCAACCAAGCCATATCGATTTCATTATCGAAGTGACCGATATTACAAACTACTGCATTATGCTTCATAGCACGGAAATGAGCTTCAGAAATGATATTATAGTTTCCAGTAGCTGTAACCACGATATCGGCTTCCTTCACTGCATTGATCATCTTCTTCACTTCATATCCTTCCATGGCTGCTTGCAATGCGCAGATAGGATCAATTTCAGTTACGATGGTACGAACTTTAGCATCTTTCAACGACTCAGCAGAACCTTTACCTACATCACCAAAACCGGCAACAACAGCAACCTTACCAGCAAGCATTAAATCAGTAGCACGACGCAAAGCATCCACTAAAGACTCACGACAACCGTATTTATTATCGAACTTCGACTTCGTAACTGAATCATTGATGTTGATAGCAGGTAGTGCTAATGTTCCGTTTTTCATGCGATCATAAAGACGAAGCACACCCGTTGTGGTCTCTTCAGAAATTCCTTTGATACCAGCAATTAACTCTGGGAAACGATCCAACACCATATTGGTTAAATCACCACCATCATCTAAAATCATATTTAGAGGCTGGCGCTCTTCACCAAAAAATAAAGTTTGTTCAATACACCAATCAAACTCTTCTTCGTTCATCCCTTTCCAAGCATAAACAGAGATACCTGCAGCAGCAATAGCAGCAGCAGCATGATCTTGTGTTGAGAAAATATTACAAGAAGACCAAGTCACCTCAGCTCCTAATTCTACTAATGTTTCGATTAAAACAGCGGTTTGAATAGTCATATGAAGACAACCTGCAACACGTGCATTCTTCAATGGCTTCTTAGTTCCGTATTCTTCACGAAGAGCCATTAAACCTGGCATTTCGGCCTCGGCAAGTTTAATTTCTTTGCGGCCCCATTCAGCTAAAGACATATCTTTAACTTTGAACTTAACATACTGTGCTGTTTGTGTCTTCATAATTTAGTTGAAATTTTGTGCAAAGGTACAGTTATCCTCTTAAGAAACAATACCTTTATTGATTAGATTTATATTCTTATGCCACTCTTCTTCAACTCATTATTAACTACTGGAGCTCGAATTTGGGTTTGGCATTTGACTGAAACAGAAGAAGCATTAAAAAAGTTTATTTCTGATGAAGAATTTATCCACATTTCAAACAAATATCATCATCCACAAAGAAAGCTTCAGAAAATGGTGACCAATATTCTACTTCATCATTTGGGTCAAGGTCAATTAGTTAATTTAGTTTATAATGATGAAGGCAAGCCCTTTCCTCAAGAAATTCCTGGTCATATTTCTATTTCTCATTCAAAAAATTTCGTTGGGTTGCTTTATCATCCCCTTATTTCTTCTGGGTTAGATTTAGAAGAAGTGGATGAGCGAGTTCTAAGAGTTGGTCCACGATTTATTAATGAACATGAGAATAATTGGATAGACAAAGCGAATTTAATGCGTGATTCAGGCTTAATATGGAGCGTAAAAGAATGTCTTTTTAAAAATATTGGCGGAGGTGGAATTTTATTCAAGGAACATTTGAATGTTGAAGCACCGCATTTAGTTTCAAGCCATAACGGATCTGGCAGGGCAAGTTACGATGGACCGCTGGGTAAAAAAATGTTCAAATATCAATATGAATATTTGGATGGAGTTCTTATGGTTCATACTATTGCAATTGAGTAATTGACTGCAAAGAAAAACGAATTATGATTTATCAGAAAATTGTAGAAGCAAAACATGAAGGTCGTCGATTACTTGCCGTACTCATTGATCCTGACAAAGCACAAAGTAAACACCTTGATAAATTGTGTTCCAATTGCAATGAAGTAGGTGTTGACTTCTATTTTGTGGGTGGAAGTCTAATTACTACTGGAGATTTAGCGCATACCATTCAATCCATCAAGAAAAGAAGTGAAATTCCTATTGTAATTTTTCCAGGGAATCATCAACAAGTAGATGAATACGCAGATGCAATTTTATTGCTCTCTTTGATTTCGGGCAGAAATCCTGATTTATTAATTGGCCAACATGTGATGGCGGCTCAACGATTAAAGGCTGCGGAAATTGAAATTATTCCGACAGGTTATTTGTTAATAGATGGAGGAAACATGACAGCAGTACAATATGTGAGTGGCACCGCTCCTATTCCCGTTGGAAAAACGGATATTGCAGCATACACTGCTCTAGCCGGAGAACAGTTGGGATTAAAATTAATTTTTGCAGAAGCAGGTTCGGGCGCAAAAAATTCAGTCCCTGTGGAGATGATTAAAGCCATCAAGCGAGAAATAAATATTCCGCTAATTGTTGGTGGTGGTGTACGCACTGTAGAAAATGCAGAAGAACTTTATGCAGCTGGTGTTGATGTGGTGGTAGTAGGAAATAGCTTGGAACAAAATCCAGATTTAATTTTTGAGATTGCAGCGAGCAGAAATAAATTAAGTTAAAAATACTCCTTAAATAAAAATGCTTGCGCAATATAATTACGCAAGCATTTTTTATTTCATTTTCTTTATTCTACTTCCAACAAATATTTTTTCACAAATAAAATAGTAGAATAGAATTGAAAGTCTGAATTTGACTTTTTTCTAAATCCATGACCTTCGTCTTTGGCTTCTAAATACCATACGGGAATATTATTCGCTTTAAGTGCTGCTGACATCTGAGCAGCTTCTGTACGTGGAACACGCGGATCATTTCCTCCTTGTACAATAAACATTGGAATTTTAATTTTTCCGACGTTGTTTAAGGGAGAAATTTTTTCTAGGAACTCATACATTTTCGGATCTTGTTCATCACCATATTCCACTCTACGCAAATCGCGACGATAGCTTTCTGTATTCTTCAAAAAAGTGGTAAAACTTGAAATCCCAACTATATCATTTGAACACTTCAAACGATCACTATAAAATACAGCACAAGCTAAGGCCATATAGCCACCATAACTTCCACCCATGGTCATCACACGCGATGCATCCAAGTCGGGTTGTAGTGCGATCCAATCCAAGAGTGCACCAATATCTTTTACTGAATTCTCTCTTAAATAACCGTTATCCATCTGCACAAAACTTTTACCATAACCTGTACTTCCTCGCACGTTAGGATAAACTAATGCGATTCCGAGTTCATTCAGATAATAATTATTTCTGCCTTGAAATCCGGGTGTAGATTGTCCTTCTGGTCCACCATGCATTATAATAATAACGGGACGTTTTCCTGTAAATTTCGCAGCAGGTTTATAATGAAATCCAGAAATTTCTGTACCATCAAAACTTTTCCACTTGATCAACTTCGCATCATTTAATTGTGAAGCTACTAATCCACCTAACTCACTTTCCGTCCAGCGTTCGGTTTTTCTTGTTTTAATATTAAAAACATAAATATCACTTGATGATGCTGCCGTTGAATAATTATAAGCAATGTCTTCACCGTTCTTATGCCATTCAAACCCGCCAACTGATCCTTGTGGAATTTCCTTGATGGCCTCATATTGATTGGTGAGGGTATTCAACATATATACTTTAGAAAGTCCAGCTTCATTGGTAGAAAAAATCATTTTAGTTCCATCGGGCGACAAATCATAGTCAGCAACATTCCATGGAATCGATTTAGTGATGGGCGTAATTTTTTTTGTACTCAAATCCATCTTCGCTAAATAATTAAACTCATTATCAAGGTCGGTGCTTAGGTAGATGGATTTACCATCCTTACTAAAAACGGCACCACCAAAAACTAAAGGATCTTTTGACTCAGGAGAAATTTTGGTTTTACTTCCAGTAGCAATATCTACGAGCCACAATTTACTTTCATTTACAGAAACATATTCTCCTAAAATAAAACTTTTGTCATCGGGCGACCAATCATTCACTCCCCAA
Source organism: Bacteroidota bacterium (assembly GCA_031411335.1). Taxonomy (GTDB): domain Bacteria; phylum Bacteroidota; class Bacteroidia; order AKYH767-A; family OLB10; genus JAJTFW01. Next base: position 6,823 of record JANOAX010000162.1, on the reverse strand, counting down.
CCGCCACCAGCAAGTTCAAGTACTAATTTATCTTTTTGCGGTTGCAAGGGATCCATCAAATAAACATCACGATCGGCACCATTTCTTCTGGTAGAACCATACAATAACTTATCGCCCTTCGTACTCCAACTCATTCCTCCATTTTGAGAGCGACCACCATCAGAAAGCAATGTGATTTTACCATCTGCCAAATCATAGCGATACAATTGACCAAATTCATTTCCACCTGCATCGCGCGAAAAAATAAAATATTTTCCTTCGTTTGGTTCGAAGGTACCACCACCTACGGGTTCATCAAAAAAAGTAATTTGAGTTCGAGCACCCATCGGCATTTTCAAATAATGCAACTGATTGGTATTCCCAAAACGAGTACTCATAAGCATCTCCTTTTTCTTAGGATGCCACTCAGAAAATCCCGCTGATCGCACATTGGTATACATATTCAATTCCTTCACTAAACTGGTAGGAATTGGTGATAAACCTTCAACGATCAAATTTTCTGTAGGCTGCAGAAATTGAGAATCTGCTTTTTGTGCGACTACCCATTGGCTGAAACACAGGATTATTCCTGACAATAATATCTTCTTCATGATTGATATAGATTATATGCGATATTACTCAAAATAAAAATCAAGAGATCATAAAATCGACAAATACTGCTTCGGTCACGACCAACGAATTAAACGATAGGCCATTAATTGGTTAACATGAATTAAGTATCCAAATTAACATGATGTTTTTACTATTTACAACACTTCCGTCTCCGTAAACGGTATTGGTTCGACACAACCTCCGCAGTACTCGATATTAATCTTAAACAACCAACCAAGAAGCATTCATGTATCTAAATTGCAATACTATCCTCTTTTCTAATTTGATTGGCGTTTTTAAAATACTTCATTTTAAACCTTCGACTAAAATAAGCGGGATCTTTAAATCCAATTCCATGTGCAATTTCCTGAACATTATCTTTGGTAGTACGAAGCAAGTAATGTGCACGCTCTAATCGTTGATTCTCGATATAATCTTGAAGATTTGTATTCGTCATTGTCTTGAAAAATTGTCCCACATAATCCTTCGACACATACGCTAATGCTGCAATTTTTTGATTGGATAAATCACCTCCCAAATTAGTTTGAATGTATTGAATAATATTTACGAGTCTCTTATCCAGTAAAAAACTAATCTTCTCAAAATTATTTCGGTAAATTGGATTACTTTCTAAGAAACGACAAATTTGAACTACAATTTCTTCAGTAAAATTTCTTTGAAGTCGATCTTTTCCCAATCGTTTATGCTCTTCTTCATCAATTAAAGATTCCATTAAAAAATTTAATTTTTTCGACTGCGGAATGACAATGCAAGGAAGTTCAAGGATAGAAAAAAATGGTATTGCACCATAAATATGAACGTCAAAACCAATAATAGAAAAAATATCTTTGGATTCATCGTACCCGTCTGACAGTAGTCTACTTTTAATAAATTGTTCACGATGTTCGTGTGAACTAAATCCCTCTTTTTCAAAGATGGGATACTTTGCACTTTTACCATGTCGAAAGAAAATGGGCGAACCCACAGGCATAAAATAAAAATCACCTGGATTTATAGGAGTAAAATCACGTTCACCGTAAAAAGTACCTGATTTTACTTGCACTAAAATATTCCTTGGCTCAATGGAACCGTTTAATTCAGAAGGCTTCATCACCTCTCTCAAAGCTGAACGATAATACTTCACTTGAAGGGATTCAATTATCCTGCTAAAAGATTCATCTGGTGCCATTATAAATCGATATTGCTAAACAAATTTAACTTTCATTTCCATGTAAAGCAATCAAAAATGGCAAAATACAATTCTTAGAATAATACAATTACGCAACATACTGATTTACAGCATATTTATTTAACAAAATTTTAGACTTATTCAAATAAGACAAAAGCAAAATTGCAACGTCACGATACTTACACGTCATTACTACACCCATTCACCAAACAAAACTATTTTTGCAAAAGATCCAACTCGACAGCGAAAATTACAGCTAGCACCATCATGTTAAAATTTTTAGAAATAATTGGTTTTCTTTCCGGAATTCTTGGCGTTTGGTTGACGATGAAAAAAAAGATTTGGTGTTTTCCAATTGGACTACTAAACGTATCTGTTTCACTTTATCTTTTCTGGATGCAAGGCTTATATGCTGACAGTTTGCAACAAGCTGTTTATATCATCCTCTTAATATATGGTTGGATTACTTGGAACACTATATTAAATCAATCTCATCATACACTCACAATTGGCAGATTAAATAGTAAAGGTTTAATTTTATCAATATTCATCATTGCAGGTACCACTCTACTACTTGGAACAACACTCGAAAAATATACAGATGCGAAATTGCCGTTCCTCGATAGCTTTGCAACATCCTGCGCTTTCTTAGCTCAATACTTCATTGCTAGAAAAAAAATAGAAACATGGATACTCTGGATGATCGTCAATGTAATTTACATAGGCATTTACGTGAATAATGAAATGTATTTATATGTTGTTTTATTTGGCATCTATGGTATTTTAACTGTGATGGGATGGAATTCTTGGAAAACTGAATTAAAAATTTCAAATGCAGAAACTACCTAATAAAAAACAATTCGTAATTGGGATAGTAGGTCCGGAGAGCACTGGAAAATCTACATTAGCCCAAGCACTTTCACAACACTTTCAGGTGGATTTTGTCCCTGAAATGGCGCGTGAATATTTAAACGAACTAGGTAGACCCTATCTTGAAGATGATTTAAAAAAAATTGCTAAAATTCAATGGGAGGAAGAATCAGAACATCGTAATTCAAATCAGCATTTAGTTATTTGCGATACTACACTCTTAGTGATTAAAGTTTGGAGTGAATATAAATACCATCACTGTAATGAATGGATATTAAAAGCAGAAAGAGAAAATTTATACGACCTATTACTCTTAACCGATATTGATTTACCATGGGTGAATGATCCAATGAGAGAACATCCAACAGAAAGGAAAGAACTATTTTCAATTTACTACCGAGCACTTATTCAAAAAAAGGAACCATTCAAGCTTATTTTCGGAAATGAACATGAACGATTTACCAAAGCAATTCAAGCTATTGAAATGTTAAATATGAACTCTTCAATTTAAAATACGTCCGTTTTTATTGAATTCCAGCCTTTTTAACCAATTACCATTATAAATCGACTTCATTTTTACCTGATAATTCTAGTTTTTACGAGAGGATTCATCTAGTATGACTACCTTCGCAGTCGAAAATTAATTGATGCAAAATTCCAAAATGAAAATCTGTAATACCATCCTTGATGCCATTGGCAATACTCCTTTGGTTCGTTTAAACAATGTTACTTCTGAAGTAAAGGCTACCGTGTTGGCTAAAGTGGAAACATTCAATCCCGGCAACTCCATCAAAGATCGCATGGCCTTGAAAATGATTGAAGACGCAGAAGCTGCGGGTTTACTAAAACCAGGCGGAACTATCATTGAAGGAACCAGTGGAAATACAGGAATGGGATTAGCCATTGCTGGAATCATCAAAGGGTACAAATGTATTTTTACGACTACCGACAAACAATCGAAAGAAAAAGTTGACGCACTGAGAGCTTACGGTGCAGAGGTAATTGTTTGTCCAACGAATGTTGAACCTGAAGATCCTCGTTCCTATTATTCCGTTGCTGCACGATTAAAAAAAGAAGTACCTAACTCCTATCATCCGAATCAATACGATAATCTTTCCAATCGCAAAGCGCATTATGAGCAAACAGGTCCAGAAATTTGGGATCAGACGGATGGTAAAATCACGCATCTTGTCGTTGGTGCTGGTACTGGTGGAACCGTTACTGGAACAGGAATGTACCTAAAAGAGAAAAATCCAAATATTAAAATTTGGGCAATTGACACTTATGGTTCTGCTTTGAAAAAATACCATGAAACAGGTGTGATTGAAAACTCAGAAATCTATCCTTATGTTACGGAAGGTATCGGAGAAGATTTTATTCCCGAAAATTACGATTTTAAAATTATTGATCATTTCGAAAAAGTAACCGATAAAGATGCTGCCATTTACACGCGTGAAATTTGCAGAAAAGAAGGCATTTGGGTGGGAAACTCTGCGGGCTCAGCCGTAGCTGGAATCATCCAGTTGAAAGATCAATTAAAACCGGAAGATGTAGTTGTTGTTATTTTTCATGATCATGGTTCACGTTATATTGGAAAAATGTTCAACGACGAATGGATGCGTAAGATGGGTTACCTTGACAAAACAGGAATGACAGCACAAGACATTGTCTCTTCCAGAAAAAATGTAGAGATGACTACAATCGATAAAAATGAAACTGTGAGTAACGCATTAAAGCTGATGATGGAAAATCATTACAGCCAACTGCCGGTGACATCGGATGGAAGAATTGTAGGATCCATTTTTGAAAACAAAGTGATGAACTTACTTTTACAATCACCCGATAAAAAAGAGGTTCGTATCGAAGAGATCATGAGTGCAGCACTTCCCTTTGTTGATATCACTACTCCGATCGAAACCATTTCTAAAATGGTGTGTGGAGATTATGAAGCCATTTTAGCAAAAGATTTCAAGCGCGATATGAACTACATCATTACACGATCGGATATTGCAGAATTGATGGTGAAGTAATCTTCACTGCATAAATAATTTTCTTTTTTGACCAATTAACACATTCGACATTGACAGACGACCACGCCATTCAATCCTATGATATGCTTGGCAATCTAATTCAATTACAAAAACCAGCGCAACGCATTGTATCGCTAGTTCCGTCGCAAACTGAATTGCTTTTTGATTTAGAGTTAACTAAAGAAGTAGTTGGCATTACTAAATTTTGTATTCACCCTCCTTCATGGCTTCAAGAAAAAAAAATAGTTGGAGGAACAAAAAATATTCACCTTGATGTAATTCGTGAATTACAGCCAGATTTAATCATTGCGAACAAAGAAGAAAATGTTGAAGAAGCTATTCTCGAATTACAAAAGGAATTTCCAGTTTGGGTGAGTGATGTGAATACCATTCCAGAAGCTTGCTATATGATTGGTGAAATAGGAAAGTTGTGTGATCGATCTTTCGCAGCTCATCAGTTCACCTCTGAAATCAATCAAAACTTTGAATCCTTAAAGACAGCGGCCACACTTTCAGGTAAAAAGGCAATCTACTATATCTGGAAAAATCCATGGTTCACAGCAGGACACCATACTTTTATTCATTCCATGATGGAGGCTTGCGGGCTTCAAAATGAATCTAAAGAAATGAGATACCCGGAAGTTGCTCCAGAATTACTGAAGAAACTTGAGGTCGACTATATTTTTCTATCCTCTGAACCTTACCCATTTAAAGAGGAAGACAAAGAATATTTATCCCAATTCATCGACAAAGACAAGATTATTTTTGTGGATGGCACCTATTTTAGCTGGTACGGCACAAGACTCATCAAGGCTCCTTTTTACTTTAAAAAGCTCATTTTCTCTTGAAATTTTATACAAACATTCGTTTCATGTATTTTTGTGATGTGATCCAAAAGCATACTTCAACATTGTTCCTCTTTTTAATGATGTATTTCTGCTTGGTGCTAAGTCCTACGTATGCACAAAAAGTAGGCTTAGTCTTCAGTGGTGGTGGCGTTAGAGGTATGGCGCATTTAGGCGTGTTGAAAGCATTAGAAGAAGAAAAGATTCCCATCGATTACATTACGGGCACTTCGGCAGGCGCATTAGTAGGAAGTATGTATGCCATCGGAATGACTCCACAACAAATTGAACGTGTTTTAATCAGCAGCGATTTTATAAAATGGGCGGGCGGAATCTATGACGAAGAAAACACGTACTATTTCTTGAAAAATCCGAATGATGCGTCGTGGGCGTCGATCAAATTGATGATTGACTCTGTACTGAAAACACAACTTCCTAGTAATATTGTTAATCCTGCAGGAATTGATTTTAGTTTGATGGAAACCATGGCGGCACCAGCGGCCTTAGCTCATTATGATTTCGACAGTTTGCTGATTCCTTTCCGTTGCGTTGCTGCAGACATCACTGCAAAAAAAGCGGTGACTTTTAGAAATGGAGACTTAGCACTTGCAGTAAGAGCAAGCATGGCATTTCCTTTTTATTTCTCACCCATCCTACAAGGAAAAAACATCCTTTATGATGGCGGGATTTATAATAATTTCCCAACCGACATCATGCTGAAAGATTTTCAACCCGATATTATTTTAGGCGTTAGTGTTGCCGGACTTCCCGAATTTCCATCCGAAGGAAATTTTTTAAGTCAATTAAAAACAATGATTGCCCAACACACTGCCTACACGGTACCTCGAGAAATTGACCTTTTAATAGAACCACAACTAGGCGATATTGGAACGTTTGAATTTAACAGCGTTCGACTTGCCATCGACAGTGGTTATGCCGCAACGAAACGAATGATTCCAAAAATTAAAGCTTCCATTTTTCGTACGCTAGATGTAGACAGCTTAAATGTGCGAAGAGATTTTTTCCAGAAAAGCATGTTTCAAATTAGTATTGACAACATTTATGTAGAAGGCGTAACTCAAGATCAAAGTAATTACATCCGAACTGTTTTAAATCCAAAGAATGAATGTTTAAGCGTCAATCAACTTCGTAAAAACTGGTTTCAATTAGTTGCTGATGAAAATATAAGTTATTTATTTCCTCGTTTAATATTTAATCCTGCGAGTGGTAATTATGATTTGAATCTTGACGTTAGAAAAAGTCGAGGAATTAAATTAGATTTTGGAGGATTAGTTTCA
>JANOAX010000161.1:0-2192 GCA_031411335.1 Bacteroidota bacterium | reverse complement strand
CATGATGCTAAGAAAATATTCAATTTATACTCTATGCATATTTAATTAAAAATTGAGCCCCTCTCCAGCGGAGAGGGGCTACGTTTAAATTAAATTATTAATGCGTGAATAAAGTGAAAGAATCAAAATAGAATCTAAAATTATTAATCGCATATAATTTTAATTAGGAGAGCCCCTCTCCTCTGGAGAGGGTCGCGATTCCTCGCGAGGGGAGAGGCTTAAACATGATGCAACGAAATTATAGAACATTGCGAAATCACATTTCATCAAATAAATTAACGCAAAGCCACCTACAATTCCCCAAGCCACTTCTTAAAATCCGCAGCTTTCTCGCGACTCACAAACACTTCATCGCCGTTGTTGGGTTTCATGTTGATTTTAAGCTTTCCATTAAAATGCGAATGAATTCCATCCAAGCACTTCGGCGTTACAATGTATTGACGATTTGCTCTGAAAAAAGAATTGGGATCTAACAGTAATTCCAATTCATCCAACGAATGATCGACGATGTAACGTTGCTCACCAAACGTTTTGATGAAGCTCACTTTATCTTCGGTATAGAAAAATGCTATTTCATGCATATCGATCGGAATTAATCGTTGTCCTTGTTTTACGAGGAAACGTTGCTTGTATACTTGCTCCTTGCCTCGAAGCGCAGTAACGATCATATCCAAATCTAGCTTGGGCGAAATGATGGATGATTTGTGCAGCTCTTTGAACTTATCAAAACTTCTTTTTAACTCTTCAGGATCGATGGGTTTTAGGAGGTAATCAATGCTATTCACTTTAAAAGCGCGAATGGCAAACTCATCGTAAGCCGTTGTGAAGATGATGGTACTGGTGACATCCACCTGATTAAATATTTCGAAACTTTGTCCGTCGGCTAGCTCAATATCCATTAGGATTAAATCGGGATGGGGATTTGCATTTAACCAAGCGACAGACGATTCGATACTGTCCATCACCCCCTCAATGATAAAGTCGGGTTCTTGTTCATTCACCATTTTCATGATGCGCTTTGCAGCTAAACTTTCATCTTCAATAATGAGTACTCTCATAGCAATTTATATTATAGGTAAGGTAACCGAAAATTCATTTGAACCTTCTTCAATTCGGATGGATGGTTTATTCAAAAGACGATACTTCGCAACAATATTGGCTAATCCCATTCCTGTAGAAGCGACATTGATCGTTTTCTTTTGCAAATTATTTACGACAGCAATCGTTCCACTTTCCAACGATGCGATCGTTATATTTAATGGCTTATGGATAGAAACGACATTATGCTTCACAGCATTCTCTACTAATATTTGCAAAGTGAGAGGTGGAATTAAGGTGGTTAGCATTTCATCAGAGATCTGCATATTCACGGTAAAACCTTCGCCAAACCGAGTTTTTAAGAGGAAGATGTAGGAATCTAAAAAGTCAATTTCATCTTTCAAAGAAGTCAATTCTTTTTCGTTGCTCTGCAATAAGTAGCGATATACTTTTGATAATTGATTCACAAACTTCACCGCCATATCGGGATTTTCTTCAATTAAGGAAGATAAAGTATTGAGCGAATTAAACAAAAAGTGCGGACTCACTTGACTCTTCAACGACTCAAACTGACTCTGTAAATTTGCCTTTTTCAACTCTTCCGCTTCCTTTACACTCAAACGCCAATGGGCGAAATAATAAACCGTTTCATAAATTCCAGAAACAATCAACACAAACAGATAAGACAACACCAAATTATAAACCGTATCCTGCCAAGTGATGACGCGATTCCAATAATTGGTTATTGCGTAGAGTTGAGTTGTAGCTAATGAAATGATGGTGGTAACAACAATGCTCGTGCTTAACTGCAAAAAAATACGTTTAGCAATATTTTCAATCGACGGAAAGCGACGACGGAAATACAATAAAACTTCACGATTAATGTACCAAATAATGGTAGTGGTAGTTAGCTTCGTAAAATAACAATAGGCGAAACTATTTCCATAGGTCAACCATTCATCTGAATAAAACAAAAAAGTAAGAATAAATGCTACCAATGGAATTCCCACTTCCACCTTCAAGCATGGCAACACCAAGCTCGATCTCGGCAACGGTCAATTCCTCGATGCAGGTGTTGAAAACGTGCTCTCCTTCACACGCGAAGACTTCAGCACCATCACACCGAATACTTGGTTCAAATTTGGCGAGATGCT
>JANOAX010000160.1:0-23450 GCA_031411335.1 Bacteroidota bacterium | reverse complement strand
CATAAAAGTCGTAAGGACGTATTAGTTGTGCACCACCACCTGCAAAAATGGCATTCCAACTCAACAGATTTGCGAACAAACTTAAGTCGATGCTATTGTCTCCAATTTTTCCTGTTTTATAATCATCAGCAACAAAGAGATTTAAATTATTATAAGATTCCCGAATACCTTTCCATGGTTTAAACCGACTAAATCTTAAAAATGCCTCGGTATTATTTTGTCCAGCCACACGAAAAAATCCTAAATCCGTGGCTCTATAATCGGGGCTCGTGACATTTCGATAACTTCCATAATTAAAAATCCCTCCTTGCTTTTCTAGTCCCAGACTATATTTATAGCCCATGGTATTCTCAAAAACATTTCCTTCTTTCTCTTTATCCACAGCAAAATTTTGTGTGAGCACACCTTCACCAACTGCTAAAAATGTATTTTTCTTATTACTTAATCGAACACCCGCACCCGAAACATTAGAATCGTCGAATTGATCTCTTCGAATGGTGCTGGCATTTACAAAATAGATATTCGAATTGTTTTTAAATTGTTGATCAAGCACAATTACATTATAATTAGTGAAGGGCTCCGTCAACACTTGTCTTTTCTCTCCTGAATTCTTTTCAATGGTAGCATAAGCATTATCCGTAATAGCATTAAAAAAACCTATTCCTAAACCATCATCGGTGCGGCCAGAAATTTTCACTGCATTCAGAAGCTTCGCTTGTGTTGGATTTTCAACTAAATTTTCATCTTCACCCACTTCATCAAATACTGAATAATAACCACTGGGTATTTTTCCAATTCTTCTGGAATAAAATAAATTTCCTTTACTAAATAATTCAGTGGCTTCACGAAAGAACGGCCTATTCTCGTCGTAAACAACTTCACGATAACTTAAATTTTTTATAATACGGTCGGATTGCACTTGACCAAAGTCAGGAAGTAACGTCATGTCAAGTGTAAATCGATCGTCAATTCCGTATTTGATATCGGCACCAAAATTATAGGAACTTAAATTCGAATATGTTTGAGATCCATCATCATTTGTCAAAGGATTATGATCATAGCTTAAAGCAATATAAGGAACAACCGATAAGCGCAAAGGAGTTTTTACATTTTGAATTCCTCTCAAATGTCCCCAATAAAGCTGAGCATTGGTTGCTGTTGAAGGAACATAACACCACATTTGCATTTCCCTCGTTCTTCTAATTCTTCTATTAAACTGTAAGCCCCATTCTTGAATAGCTGTAGCCGGAAAACGAAAAGCAGAGTAGGGGATTTCCATCTCTACATACCAACCCTTCGAATCAAAACTAACATGCGAATGCCAAACCGCATCAAATGTAAAATCACTAAACTTAGAATCCATTTGTACTCCTGAAGCATAAACTTCAAATACAAAAGCATCTTGCTGGTTATTATAAGGATCCAATTTTATTGAAAATAAATCCGCATTCAAATTCCCATCATCTCTTTTTCCTAATTGCTTCAAGATGCTATCGGCTTGGGTATCTCGGCAATATGCTCCCACATAAATCGCAAAATCGGTGTACAAAATTTTTACTTCCGTAATTTGAGTGCCTGGCTTTCCTTCGTCGGGCCGGGCTTGAATAAAACCAGACGTTGCTTCTGCTAAAGACCATTCTACTTCATTCAATTTTCCATCTACTGATGGAGCATTCACCACTCTCAATGCAGTAGCAGAACGCAACGTATCTGTGTCCACTTTTGCACCCCTTGAAATGGTGAAGTGCAGCGTAAACAGAAGTAATAAATAGATTTGGATGGAACGCGCTGTCATTGATGCAATCAAAAATAGTGTTTTACTCAACCATTGCCAATGAAATTAACGAAGTATTAACAGAATTCGTCTAAGGCGTCGTTAGCTCCGACAAAACATCAAAATATTCAGATCAACTAATCAACATGCAATATTCGATGCTTCAATTGATCAATAAATTCAGAGAAATGCATGTCCTTTCTTGATATATATTGCTGAATTTTTAGAGGGCTAGCGTCCTTATCAAGAATTTTAAAATAAAATAAAAATGTTTTTTCATTGTCAAGGTTTGGAGAGAAATTAGATTTTCCATAGCGAACATCATAAAAGGCTAGGGAGTCATTTTTCTCTTCTACAATAAAATACTCTTTTGAAAACCATCGCAACTTGGCAACGCCATCTTTATCTTTTATTTTATCCAACAAATATTCGTTTTTCTTAAATCCTTCAAAACGAATGATGGGTTGATCTTGTAAAATGCTATAGTACCCAATATAGCACATGCTATCATCTTTTGCCACAGCACACCACAGAAGATTTGAAAATATGACTGGATTAGAAAGATAATCGTTGGGAATAATTTTTTGTTCGGCAAGTGCCGCTTCAAATTTTTGATTCACATAGAATTTATTTGCAATAGTCAATAGAAAATAGATATGTGCAATGATAAGCCCAACATAATTCATCTTGATGGCCATGGCAGGATGCTTTCTCCGCAGCACCAATGTTAAAGTCGTTCCGATCAATAAAGGCAAAGTATATCCAGGATCAACTATGGCAATGCTATTGAGGGCAACGCGGTAATCGCTGAAGGGCAAGAAGAGTTGAGTACCATACAATGTAAATGCGTCGAGTAAGGGATGCGTAAAGATTCCAATGAAGAATACATCTAACCAAACCCGAAAAGTGATTTCAGGCTTTTTCCGATATAACTTTCTCATGAGCCAAGCCATAACAGGGGCTATAGCAAAAGCAAAAATCAAACTATGACTTATTCCTCGATGTACCGAAAGTTTTTGTAATTCCGTAAAAAAAGGATTGAACAAAATATCCAAGTCAGGGATGGTACCAGCGATACCACCCCATAAAATGGCTTTACTTCCAATTTTTTTTCCAGCGACTAATTCACCAAGAGCTGCACCAAGTGCAAATTGAGTAATGCTATCCAATTTACTTTGTCGCTTCTTGTGGAGTAGGTTCTATATGTTCATGTTGATTTGGAATATCATCAACACTCAATTCAAATTTATCTTCTACATCTTTATACTTCATTACCTGATCCAATGCGTCAGGAACTACATCGCTACAAATTACAATGAATGAACCTTTCTTTGCATTTTTAAAAGCATAATCAATCGCTTCTGGTTCACTCGGAATAACAACATGCTTCTTCTTTGGATCCACTGAATGCATTCCTTCAACCATCAAATTGATAATTTCATTCTCTGATCTTCCACGCAAATTGCGATCTTGTCGAATCACGATTTCATCAAACATTTTTGCTGCTAAGGCACCTAATGCAATAATGTCGGCATCTCGTCGATCGCCCACACCAGCTATGATACCAATTTTTGGTGTTGCATCAATTTTTTCTAGGAACTTAGAAATAGCCAGGAATCCAGCAGGATTATGAGCATAATCCACCATGACACTGTATTTCTTAAACTCAAATAAATTCATTCGACCTGGAGTTTGAACAGGAGATGGAATGAATGTATCAAGTGCTAATCGAATATCTCCAATATCAAAATTACGAATGAAGCTCGCTAATACCGCAGGCAAAATATTTTGAATCATAAACGCCGCCTTACCACGAAAGGTAAGAGGGATATTGATGATTTTTTCAACTCTAATTTTCCAAGTCCCTTTACAAATGGTGATGTATCCATTTTCAGCAATGGCAGCCAATCCGCCTTTACTACAATGTTTCGCAACAAGCGCATTGTTTTCATCCATGGAAAAATAAGCAACGTTACAATCGAGACCCTTCGCCATATTGGAAACGAGTTCATCATCTGCATTTAGAATCGCATATCCACTTGGCATCACTGCTTCGGGAACAATCGATTTCACGCGAGCCATGTCTTCTAAGGTATTGATGTCTTTAAGACCCAAATGATCTGCAGCAACATTGGTAACAATACCAATATCGCATTTATGGAAACCTAATCCAGCTCGTAAAATACCACCACGAGCCGTTTCTAGTACAGCAAAGTCAACAGTAGGATCTTTCAAAACAAACTCTGCACTTTGTGGACCTGTACAGTCGCCTCGTTGCATCATGATGTTTTGAATGTAGATTCCATCCGTCGTCGTAAAACCAACTTTGTACCCTGCAGTTTTAGCAATATGTGCCATCAATCTCGTGGTAGTCGTTTTACCGTTTGTTCCTGTGATGGCAACGATTGGAATACGAATTTCTGCTCCAGGAGGAAACAGCATATCAATTACCGGCTCTGCAACATTGCGTGGTAATCCTTCGGTAGGCGCTAAGTGCATTCTAAATCCAGGAGCAGCATTCACTTCTAAAATAGCACCACCGGTCTCTGAAATCGGAAGCGAAATATCATCTGTCATGATATCGATACCACAAACATCCAAGCCAATAATTCGAGCAATTCGCTCAGCCATGAAAACATTATGCGGATGTACTTGATCGGTAACATCGGTTGCTGTTCCACCTGTAGAAATATTTGCAGTAGACTTCAAAAATAAAATTTCATCTTTTGGTAAAATAGAATCTAAGGTAAGATCTCGCTCCTTTAAAATTTGTTTCGTGTTTTCATCTACTTTGATAGAGGTTAACACTTTTTCATGACCGTATCCTCTTCGTGGATCTTTATTCACTGCATCAATCAATGCCATGATTCTGCTTTTACCATCTCCAACCACCAAAGCAGGAGTACGTTTTGCAGCAGCTACAAATTTATAGTCGATGACTAATACTCGATGATCAAAACCAGTGATGAATTTTTCACAGATCACCGCTCTGGAAATTTTCTTAGCCGCAGCTAATGCTTCAATCGCTTCTTCACGACTTCTGATATTGATGGTTGCACCTCTACCATGATTTCCATTTACTGGCTTAATCACCATCGGATAACCGATGGAATCAATCGCTCTGTCCAAATCTTCTTCGTCGTAAATAATTCTCCCTTTCGGTACAGAAATATTTGCTGCTTCTAATAAATTCTTGGTCTCTTCTTTATCGCATGCAATTTCCACAGCAATACTTCCTGTATTACTGGTTACGGTTGCTTGAATACGCTTTTGATTTTTTCCATATCCCAACATCACCAACGAATGACGATTGAGTCGAATCCATGGAATTCCACGAGCAGCTGCTTCTTGAACGATAGAACCTGTACTTGGTCCCAGGCGCTCATCCTCTCGTATTTCACGCATCGTTTGAATATCATCTTCTAGGTCATAAATTTCGTCGTCAACTAACGCCTCGACTATACGAACTGCAGCTTTTGCTGCATAAATACCTACTTTTTCTTCCATGTAGGCAAAAACTACATTATAGACGCCGTTTTCAGAGGTAGATCGCGTTCTACCGAAACCCACATCCATGCCAGCCAATGTTTGAATCTCTAAAGCAATATGCTCTACAACATGACCCATCCAGGTTCCTTCCTTCACACGCTTAAAAAATCCTCCCGGACAACCTTCGGAACATTCGTGTTCATACATGGTTGGAAACATTTTTTCGAGGCGTTCGCTGAAGCCATCAATCAAATTACTGGGCCTTTCCTCCATTTCTTCGAGGTCCAATTTCATAACAATTAAAAAATGTCGACGAATAGACCAGTAGTTTGGACCACGCATTGCCCTGATTTCACGTATCTTCATAATAATTTCTTAATAAAGTTTTAATTTTCGACTTGTTAATAAACCGAATGTAGGTGTATGGTCGACACGATGAAATTAAGAATAGTTTCGTAATCAACCAAAAACTGAATAAAATTCAATTATTTATTCTCCAAAAAGGGCATTTATTAATAGGCATGTCATTATGAAAGGTAAACTAATAGCGATTGGGGGGAATGAAGACAAGGGAAATGAGTTGGAGCCGAATATTCAGCAACGAAACAACCTAAACTACTTCGAATTACAAATTTTGTCGAGAATTGTAGACGAATGCAAAGGTCAGAAAGATGCTCATATTGAAGTAATTACATCAGCTTCAAGTATTCCTGAGGAAGTAGGAGAAAACTATTTAGCGGCTTTTGGCAAGATTGGATGTACCAATGTTCAAAACATGCATATCCGAAATCGTGCGGATGCGCAAAATCCAGAATTTATAGAGCGAATCAAGAAGTGTGACGGCGTGATGTTATCGGGCGGAAATCAATTGCGTTTAAGTACCATTTTTGGTGGGACAGAGATTTTAAAAATACTGCAAAATCGATTGAACAATGAAGAATTTGTTTTAGCAGGAACGAGTGCAGGGGCCATGGCGATGAGCAATACCATGATTTACCAAGGGTCGAGTGCAGGAGCATTAATAAAAGGAGAGGTAAAAATTACAACCGGTTTGGCTTTCATGAAAGATGTGATCATCGATTCACATTTCGATAAACGTGGTCGTTTTGGAAGATTAGCTCAAGCGGTTGCATCAAATCCTTCTTGCATTGGAATCGGTTTAGGAGAAGATACGGGAGTGGTGGTAACTGACTATAATCATTTAGAAGCGATCGGATCAGGATTGGTAATCATTGTGGATGGTTATGGTATTCGACATTCTAATATAGCGGATTTAAATGATGGTTCTCCCATCAGCATCGAAAATTTAGTTGTGCATGTAATGACCAAAGGGAACACTTTCAATTTAA
The DNA here is from genome assembly GCA_031411335.1 of Bacteroidota bacterium. Taxonomy (GTDB): domain Bacteria; phylum Bacteroidota; class Bacteroidia; order AKYH767-A; family OLB10; genus JAJTFW01. The sequence goes on along the minus strand of JANOAX010000160.1, from coordinate 16,838 downwards.
AAGATAGAAAATTTGCTGCAGAAGAGAAAGTAGATTTTTAGAAAAGTCAACATTCAAAAATCCCCACCCAGAAGCAGATCCCGCTAAACGCGTCAACACTTCTGGGTGGGGATTTTTTTAGAGAATATTTTTAAAGCCTTATCCAACCTGAAATTGTTAATTCTTATGAATTTCCTGCTCTTTCTGATGGGACTGGGAAATCAAGAATTTTTGGTTTTTAAATCAAAATATTGCTATATTCGTATATCCATTCATCTAGTTTTAATCTCACTCTTTAATAGTTACTCTCTATGAAAAAACTCCTATTCCTCATTTTACTCTTATCATTTCAACATTTCGCTTTCTCCCAAACCGTCCCCGTCCAAATCATCAATAACACCCTGAAAGCTTGTGATACGAATATAGTAACAGCCACTTTTACCGGCACTGGACAACATAAGTTGACCATTATTGGGGAGTTAAAATTTGGTGCAAACACTCACGACTCATGTGGAGCATCAAGAGGGATACTGATTGAAATTCTTAGTTTGAAAGATAGCGCTGGTTTTAATTCAATTACCTATTCACCTCCATTAACCGATACTGCAAATGGGGCGGTATATATTAGTTTTAATACTTCAGATACCGTAATATTAACTTACAGAATTTACATCGACTGCTCCGCTATTCCAACGGGAGCAAATATAAATGATATCTATGTTACTCAAACATGGATTGATTCTTCAGGAATAAGTTACAATTTAAATAGTACACCTAATAATTTCTATGATGGATTAGCTATTCTTTATCCAAAAATGGTGTATATTCCTACAATAATAGATACTATCGGTTACCAAGAAATAGAAAATATTCAATTTACTTTTTTAAACACAGGATTTACAGCCGCAAATATTTCCTTTCGGTTTTTGGAAGACGCAACAAATTATTGTGGTGCATTTAATAATGTTGATTCGTTATTTTATAAGATAAAGGAGAATGGAACATCCATTAATTATAAAAGCGACTCTCTGGCTTTTATACAATTGCCTGTAAATGACACCCTGTTTATTTACCGCCGGATTCAAGCTAAAGATTGCCTTAGTGGTGGATGCAGCCACAACGCAATTTTCACTTGGCAATGCGCTGATCGGGATAGTTTAGGCAATGCTTTTTGTCCTTCCTGCTTTGGCTCTGAAACGATCAATTATGTCATTCACAATAGAGAGATGCCCAACTTAAAAGTGGTTCGAGCTATTCCTGTTACGGATCAAGTTACCAATTTTGATGTAAGTTGCCCCAACTCACTCACGAGTATGCGTCAATGGGAGTATTTTATTACCACTGAAAAAGAAGGGAAGTTAGATTCAGCAGTAATTCATTTTACTAATTTTCATGCTGATAGTATTGCTAGTTTGGGATTGATTCCGGAAAGCACTTTGCAAATAGATACTCTTTGTTCAAACTGCAATTTTCAAATGGCGTATGGACAACGTGCTTTTGCTTTATGTTCCGACTCTGTTAGCAATCCTATTCATAATTTGAGAATGGTGATTACCAATTTTGGAGATGGTGATACTATTAAATTCAGATTTCAGTCGTTTCGCTGTGTCGAAGAAGATACCTTACTTTATAATGTACCTAAAAGTTATACAAACTGGACTTTTAGAAACACTTATTCTGTAAGTAAGTGCGGCGCTAAAAATAATGATGACTTTTTAATTCCGACCTATCAAGAGAATGGAATTGTAAGCCAAGTTGCAGCTGTAACCGATTTATCACTTATTTATACTCCAACAGTTTCTGATTTATCCTCACCTCCCAACAATTTTGGGGACTCAGCAGATTTTGAAATCAAAATGAATGGGCTTTATATTGTTGATTATTCAAGTATGCAACAATTGCTGGGTTGCAATCCTATTTATACAAATTGCTTGCCTACTGGTTATTTTAAAGTAACAATTGAGTGTGATAAGGGCCTTGTAGTTCCCAATGCTCAAAATTATACACGCATAAAATACAAGGATTCTTTAGGTTTTATTAATTATTACGAGCCCGAGTATTTTTATCAAGACACTTCCATTTTAGGGCAATGCGCTGCTGGCACCTATGTGTATTATTTTAATTTAAATGATAGTAATGCGCTTCGTATGATAAATGGAGGCCACCTTCAATTCAGATTAAGGTCATGTTGTGGTGGACAAAATGGGGCGGTAAAATACAAAGTAATTTACGATTGGCTCCTGAATCCGAGTGGTAGTTGCAATACCTTAACTTTCCCTACTAATAATGTTGATCCTGCCATTTGTACAGGTACGAATTGCAAATGGCTTCCGCTTTCATTTGTGGAAGATGATATTGTGGTACATTGTCCTGGCTGTGTTACACCTGGAATTGTTGTTCGTTCATATAAAATGGAAAGGACAAATTATGGAAATAAAGATTCGAATGATAATGGTTTTGCTGATAATCCACTTACACCTATAGAATATAATTCTCCATCATTTTTAACTAACAGAAACGATTACGGATGGCATAATTCAGGAATAGGCGATCAACTTACCGATTACTTAGTAGCTGAATTTGGTCCGGGTGATTCCACAAATGGTGGTTAGACTTATCCCATGATGCAATTGCAGCATTCCTACCTTAATCATTTACAACTGGACAGGATCATTGGTGCTGGACTCGATACAATGGGAGTCATCCCTGACACGGTTATGTTTTATATTGATGCTCCCAATATCGATACGAATATTTGCATCGACTGCGGTTTGTTTAATGTGGATAGCACAAAGTTTGTGACACAACGCGTATTAAAATTCTTTGGCAGTTCGCTCTCTAAAATTCTATTCTTGGATGCAACCAATAATCGCTATTTCTTTTCGTTTTCCTCTATTGATTCAAGCGGGCATGCAGGGGTATTGCATGGAAATGATACAGTATATAACAGTCCTACTCATCCCTACCAAGGATTTTTTGAGGGGCAGCAATATCGACTTAGTGTAGATTATAATGTAACAGGAAATTTCAATTTGCCACGAAATTGGAGTGGAGCTGTAGCGCTTGATGCTATTCGCAAGCAAAGCGATATTGAAAATAGAATGTGGCTTTCGGGTGATAGTTTGCCTTCTTTTGCTTGGAACCAATTCTATAAAAATCCTGCTAATCTTATTGAACTTGATACAGCTGGCTGGTATTTTCCTCCTGACACGACTAATGGTGACACGATAGTAAATCAGAATTTTGCAAACCGATATATGTTTAACTGCGAAAACCTGGATGGACTACATTATTTCTATGCCCATATTTATGATGTTAAATCGGAAGCGGGCTATGTAGATGATTGTATTTTTAAGATTCAAACTTCCGTACATACTAATGTTGCAGCCCGCATTATAGATCCTTATCCTTTCGAATACCACCCATCCAACATACAACCAAGGTCATATACTTTTACAATACCTACAGGATATCATGCTGCAGGTGCATTTTTGACAAATGAAATTATTGGTGGAGGAATATCTTTTAGAAATCAAACTACATCTTTAACGGTAGACACCACCCAAACTTTTACCTATTATGATAGTTTATTTCAAAATGAAAATTGCTTAGTAGAAGGTGATACCACTACGGGAACTAAATTATACTATGGCGATATACAAACTTTCAGATCTCTTGAAATTTTGGTAGAATCAGATAATTGTGACACTACAGGTTTTCGCATTGATTCAACAACCGCCGTTGTCAGTTTTGAAGGGGATGTGGAGCACTGCTTAGATGTAAACAATGTATCCCTAGGCTTTGTAGATTCCCTAAAGTCCTTACAAGGAACCATTCTCTATAACATACGACCTAACGATCAAATTAGTTTTAACCAAAGTATCGACGCACAAAGCAACCGAATTTGTTTTTCTTTTTCGATCCAAAATCCTTTGGATACATTTCCAGATGACAGTACCTTTAGCACCTTTGCACCTAATTATTTTGTAGTGATTCCAGATACAACTACCCTAAACTGGCTAAGCAATTGGACCTACCACTCAAGTAATACTATTTCCTATCCTACCAATAATCAATTCTTCCTCTCTGATACGCTGTTAGGCATTAACGAGACGCATATCGGCGATAGTATCTGTGCAAGTTTCTCATATTGTCCTGACTCGGCATCCCAGAAGATAAAATTTTATACGGGCTGGAGTTGTTCCGACTCACTCATGCAGCCATTTGATACAACAGCACTTTGTCAATTTGATACAATTACTTATATTATAGAATTAGAAAGCGCAAACATCGGACTTTCAGATGGAGGCGCTCGCAACCGGCCATTAAGCGAAGTTAGCTATACGCTGTGTGACACCTTATTTTATGAATGTTGCTTCAAATCGACACAGGTTGGCCAAGTTACTCTTAACAATATTGAGTTACCCAATTTCCCTGCAAATTTGGGAGTACTTGATCTGAGTATTCGCAAAGGATATTGTGACAGTAGTACTGCCCAGACCTGGTTTTCTATAACATATGATACGCTCCAAGCTAATTGGCCCATTACGGCTTCTGACATGGACACCATCGGTTATAAAGATTCGGTTTTAAAAGTAAACGAAGGTATCAGCGTGCGCATCGCCTACATGCCCGATTGCCTTTTTGAAGATACTCTTCCGTCAGTAGTACTTAATGCCAACAGCTATTGCAACGAACCCTTGAGTAGCACCTATGATTTTAATAATACATTGACGCGAGACACTACAATAAGTGCTTGCCATGATTGTTTTGCGCTAAAGAAAACCGCAAACGATTCCGTGATTGCTGCCTTAGACACCATGAGTTTCAACATTGAAATATGTGCCAATAACCAAGATTCCGGTTTTGTTTATATACATGAATACCTTCCACCCAATTTTGTGAATATAGACACTCTACCATGGTACATAATAACACCTGCCATAGGATGTACTACCTTAGTTGTAAATGGATATTTCACGCAGTCCGGCGAATGCAACGTCAATGAAAATTTTGTACAAATAAACTATGCTGGGTTCGACAGTCTCAATGTTTATTTTGGCCCCGACAGTCTCCTTGATAGTGCTTGTGTAACGGTGACCAATGCGTGTATTGATCCGAACACCATTATCTTTCTCAACAACGATTTTTCGCATAATTATTTGAATACCTATAGCAATGCTTCCATTTATGTGGAAGGACTATTTTACGTAGACCAAGATTTAACTTTGTTAAATTGTCAAGTAAGAGTGAATGCTGGATCACAAATAATCATTACGAACGGTGCTCATCTAACCATTAACGATAGTACACAAATAGCAGGTTGCGACTCCATGTGGCAAGGCATACTCATGGAGCCCGAAACCGTGATTGAACTCAATAATGGAAGTAGTATCCATGACGCCCATCGAGCAATACAGGTAGATAATAACTGTTCTGTATTTATTAAAAATTCTAGATTTAATAATAATATTACAGGAATCTACACGGCTCCCGATTCATTAGCAAACATGTATGCTATCCAAGGTTTCTCAGTTACGGGTACTACGTTCACTTTTGGTGGAAGTTTCTTACCTGATTATTTGGGCCAACCAACGCACGGGGCAGCACCCTTTGCGGGCATAGATTTATCAGATGTGACGGTTAACATAGGTGACCCGAGTACTAGTTCCAATCATTTTCTAAATATGAATTTTGGAATAAAAAGTTTTAGAGGTATCATTGAAGTAGCTAATTCCGATTTTCAAAATATTTATTCTGTCACAGGTTATGCTTCCAAATTAATGGGGACTGCTATTGTAAGTGTAGGTGATGTAACACTTGGAGTGCCCGGAAGTTTAAGTGTATTTCCAGTAAACAGTAATTCCAACACCATAAATAAATGCGAGCGAGGTGTGTATGCATCCTTTAGTGATTTAATTGTGTCTAATTGCAAAATAGTAAGTGTGAGTACCGGAGTTGAATGCACCCAAAACAACCATATGCAAAGTGCGGTTATCACGGAAAATACAATACTCGCTTCAAAATATGGAATACGGTTTTATGATAATGTGGGGTCAAACTTAAATACAATTAGTTTCAATCAACTTTACATCTCAGGCTCTTCCTCCGGAGTGGGAATTTCCATCTTGGAATCTAAATATGCTACTAATTCAAATTACCGTGTTCAGTACAATTCGCCAATTGAAATATTGGATGCCAATACAGGAATTCTAGCAAGTTTTTTAAATAAACCAATAATCAATTGCAATTACGTAAAGCAAAAGCACCAAAGCGGAAATTCTCCTGTTATGACGGGCATTTCAATTAATAGCTGTAAAAATGCACAGGTAATTAATAATGTAGTCAAGGGAAATACTCCTTTAAATACTACACGGATTGGTATCGACCAGCGACTGAGTACCAGTTCACTTATAAGTTGTAATTCTGTTGACAGTACGGGTATAGGCATTCACTTTGGCGGGCAAAATCTATTCACCAATTTTAGAGGAAATTATATGAACACTCACTTTGAAGGTTTGCATCTAACTAATACGGCCATAATTGACACACAAGATTTTGCCGGCAACCGTTGGTTCGGAAATTACTTGCCTTGGTTTGGAGCGGTGAATTTGAATGCCGCAAACATAATTGTTTTAAGGAAATCTCTTTTCGTAGTCAACCCACTTGATTCCACCTATTTTCCAAGACTCTCACAGTTAAATCCTAATAATACACAGTGGTTTAATAGTCAACCAGGAATTCCAAATTATTCTTGCCCGAATGTGAACCCATGTTCTTCTGTTGAGATTGTTAACGACGATAATTTAAATTTGTTAGAGCTCATTGCATTGGATAGTATTTTAAGTATGGATTACATTAACGAATCTCAATCGATTGCTCAAAATGTATTATACACTCACCTCATGGAAAATACTACATTGCGTGACACCAATTTAATTTTACATGACTTTGTTTTAAATCATCCTGTATTTGATTATTTGTATCAAGCGCGTATCAGACTGCAGGAAATTCATTCAAGAGAAGATACATTAGCTATTCAACTATTAAGTTTAGATAGTGCTTTGAAGATATTAGCCGACTCGCTAGGCTATTATCAACAGGAGTATACTCTTTATTCCGATAGCACAGCGTTACAAAATTTGAATAAAGTGACCACTGATCTTCATTTACTAAAAATTGTATATTCTGATTTAGTGCATCAATTACGTTTACGCGAAAATAGCTTGTTAATGGATGCTGGTTTTTATAACAATCAAATAACTTCAACAGATTTACCCATCGAAAACGAAGTTTTACTTAATGAAGTTCAAATCATTTTTGACAGATATGGTAAGGATAGCATAAGTTCCTATATTGATAATTTATTAATTATTGCTCATCAATGCCCATATCAAGGAGGAGAGTCTGTAGACAAAGCTCGAATGTTTGTGGCCTTGTTTAATGATAGTATTGTTTACGATGATTTGGCTACTTGTTTAGCGCAAGGATATTATAGAACAACAAATAGCCCTACGAATTCTATATCAAAAGATGCTATGCTTACCATAAAACCGAACCCAGCAAAGGATTTTGTAGAAATTACTTTAATTAATGCGAAGAGTGATTTTTACACAATAGAAATTAGAGATGTTAATGATCAATTGCTCTATTCTGAAAACAAAATTCAATGTAGAGAAATAAAATTATTGAATACCTCTATATTCAGTAGTGGCATATATTTGCTTAAGGTGAAAGAAGAAAACGGAAATTTGATACATTCAAAATTAATTATTGTACGATGAGAAGTATAATATTAGTCTTCCTGCTATTTATTTTCTTTCCTAATTGTACGATTGGGCAGGGATATAATCATCAATGGTTAATGGGAAATGCGTGGCTACAAACTATACCAAAAGGTAGAATGATATTTAATAGCTCAAGCTATAGTTATCAAACCGAGTATAGAAAGATGCCTTTCGATGGTACTCAAGGCAATATTTGTGATGCCCAAGGCAATTTTTTAATGAGCAGTAACGGGGTATGGGTTGCTAATGCAAATAACGATACAATGCTCAACGGAAGTGGGTTGAATCCGGGTGATGAAGTGAATTCATGGCCTAATGGCTTGCTAATAGATAAAGGTAATTTTTTTCTTCCATATCCAAATGATTCTACAAAATACATTTTACTACTTCAAACTGGTCCAAATAATGGTGTATCCGTTCCTTCAATGGAATTATTCTATACTCTAATTAATATGAATTTGGACAATGGACTAGGTGGAATAGATTCTATCAATAAGAATATTTCTATTTTTCAAGATAGCATTAGTTGGGGCTTAACAGCATGTAAACATGCCAATGGAAGAGATTGGTGGATAGTTTGTATTAAAGATGGAGTTCCAACTATTCATGTAATTTTATTTTCTCCAAATGGTATAATAATTAATACAACTCAATCTATCGGAAATTTCTCTCTAAGTGATAATAACATTTCAAATTGCATATTCTCAATGAGTGGGAATAAATTTGCTTTTGAAATTTATGACAATTCTGTTGATAGAAACAGCTCGGTTGTAATTTTAGATTTTGACAGATGTACCGGTCAATTTTCCAACACACAAATAATCCCTGTAACCAATAGCGAATATTTGTGGGGTTTATCTTTTTCTCCCAATGGCTCACTTTTATACACAAATTCAACATTAAATTTATATCAAATAAATTTGAATACGAATACTATTGATACAGTTGCAGTTTATGATGGATTCTCTTTTCCTATACCAGCCGCTGCCACTACTTTTGATAGTGAATATCTTGCAGCAAACGGCAAAATTTATTTAACCACGGGTGGGAGTTCTCAACATATTCATGAAATCAACTATCCAGATAGCGTTGGCCTTGCTTGTGACGTACAACAACATGCCATTCCGCTTGGCGTATGGCATTTTAGGTCGGTGCCAAATCATCCTAATTACAACCTAGGTCCTGTTGTGGGTAGTGTTTGTGATAGTATAACAAGCATAGCAGAAATAAAACATGATTTCAAATTCAACATATCGCCCAACCCTACAAACGATGGATATATTAAGTTAGTTTATCTTCTACCACAAAATAGCCCTGGCCTATTTGAAGTTTATAACATAACTGGACAACTCGTTTACAAAATGAATTTACCTCCATGGAGTACTCTTCAGTTTGTTCAGGTGCCCGAGTTAAGTAATGGCGTGTATACTTGTGTTGTTAAGAGTGGATATGAGCGAGTGGGGAGGAAGTTGGTGGTAATGAGATGAGAAATAAAAATTTAAATTCCATAGCACAACAATGTCCATATCAGGGTGGCAAAGCCGTTTATGAAGCCAGATTTTTTGTCTCATTGTTTAATGATAGTATTACTTATGATGACCAAAGCATTTGTTTAGGTCAAGGAATTTTTAGAATGAATGGAGAGGGAAATGCTAAAGAAAATACCCTTCAATTGGAGATTAAACCAAATCCATCACGAGATTTAGTAGAAATAAAAATTTTTGGCATAAAATCTGACAATTGGGATATGCAAATTATAGATTTGGACGGAAGAGCATTGCTAAATTACCATAAAATAAATTTCACAAGTTTTAAAGTAAATACTTCAACTTTTTCTCCGGGAGTTTACATTGTAAAAGTGAAAGTTGGGGAAAATATTCAGTTGCAAGAAAAATTAATAATTATTCATTAAAAATGGAAAGAATTATTTTCTTAATATTAATATCGTTAAGTGAGTTAGTACTTTCGCAAGGATTCAACCATCATTGGTTGATAGGAAGTCAATGGGTAAATACAGTGCCTAAAGGAAGAGTGTTTATTGATTCAACAAATTTTTCATTTCAAACTGAATTAAGAGACATGGCTTTCATGGGAACCGATGGAAGCATAAGCGACGCAAAAGGTAATTTTTTAATGAGCAGCAATGGAGTTTGGGTTGCAAATGCCAATAATGACACGATGCTCAATGGTACGGGACTTAATCCAGGGGCATTTGTTAATCAATGGCCTAATGCTTTGCCATTGCCATATGCAAATGTTTTTTTACCCTTTCCTGGGGATACTACTAAATATGCATTGATACATCATTCTGCCGAATTTAATGGTCAATATGAACCAACAAAAGAATTGTTTTACAGTTTAGTTGACTTAAATTTTGATAATGGCTTAGGTGCAGTTGTTCAAAAAAATAGTTCTATTTTAACAGATACTTTAAATTGGGGAATAGGAGCATGTAAGCATGCTAACGGTAGAGACTGGTGGATTGTAGTTCAAAAGGATTTAACAGATGAAATACATGTACTGCTGTTAACTCCGAACATTGTATTCGACTATGGAAGTCAGCATCTCGGTGTAGTCCCTTCTTGGGGAAATGTAGCTCAACTTACATTTTCTCAAGATGGTACCAAGTTTGGGTACACTTCATACACTCCAACTATTGGTGTAGATAGCTGTTTTACTTTTATTGCAGATTTCGACCGGTGCTCCGGACAATTTTCAAATACACGAATATTTAATTTTTTTCCCTCTGGTCCATTTTGGGGCTTTGCATTTTCACCAAACTCCAAACTTGCTTATGCGAATACTTCTGCCAGAATTTTCCAGTTAAACATCGATAGTATGTTAATTGATACTGTAGCGACATTTGATGGGTTTATTTCGGGAGCTCCGCCTAATTGTTGTCAAACATCGTTTGCATTCGAATATCTCGCTGCTAATGGTAAAATATATTTAACTAGTGGTAACGGCGTTCAACACTTACATGAAATAAATTATCCCGATAGTGTGGGCTTAGTTTGTGATGTACAGCAACATGCCATTAATTTAGGAGTATGGCATTTTAGGTCTGTGCCTAACCATCCCAATTACAACTTAGGCCCAGTTGTGGGGAGTGTATGCGACTCCTTAACTATAATTGGAATTGAAGAGCAGCACCACGATTTCAAATTCAGCCTTTCGCCCAACCCTACAAGTGATGGGTACATTAAGTTGGTTTATCTATTACCACAAAATAAGAATGGAGTGTTTGAAGTGTATAACATAACCGGACAACTCGTTTACAAAATGAATTTACCACCATGGAGTACGCTGCAATTTGTTCAATTAGCTGAACTTAGTAATGGTGTTTATACTTGTGTAATTAGGAGTGGGTATGAAAGAGTGGGGAGAAAGTTAGTTATATTGAAATGAGAAGTAACTTGAGTTTTCCACTTTCCGCTTGCGACACCATATGGCAAGGCATGCTCATAGAAGCTGGTTGTCTCTGTATCAATATCAGTTGCAAGATGCTATACTTCAACATTTAGCCTTAATTTATCATTATTAAGTGAATGACCAATTTTGTATTTTTTGCAATGTATGACCTGTTGATTATAAATGGTAATTTTAAAAAGATACAAACAAAGTCAACTTTCAGGTGCATTTTCACACTATTTTCATACAAAAACCAGCTTTCAAAGCCCGAAAAGAGGAGAGAATTATTACATTTGCCTCCCTATAAATTAGGTGAATTATGACAAAAGCAATTCTTTACTCTCTTCTTCTCTCTGTGGCTGTTGTTTCACAGGTACCAGCACAAACCAAGAAATCGGCACCTACAAAGGCAGTTTCTTCTCCTGTAAAAGCTTCTAAACCAACAAGCACCACGCAAGTGACGACCGACCCTATCCTCATGGTAGTGGCGGGAGAAAATGTACCAAAATCGGAGTTTGATCGCGTTTTCCGAAAAAACAACAAGGATTCGGTATTTACTGAAGCTTCTGTAAGAGAATATCTCGACTTATACATCAACTACAAATTGAAGGTGAAAGAAGCGGAATCTATGAAAATGGACACAAGCGAAACCTTCAAAAATGAACTTTCAGGCTATAACAAGCAATTAGCCCAACCTTATCTCACGGATAAAGATGTGAGCGAAAACCTAATTCAAGAAGCTTATGAACGGCTGGGTAAAGACGTAAAGGCAAGTCATGTTTTATTAAAAGTTAATCCTGACGCTCTTCCAAAAGACACCGTTCTTGCGTACAATCGCATCCTAAAAATTCGTGATATGATTATGAAAGGAGCTGATTTTGGCAAAGTAGCACGCGATTCAAGTGAAGATCCATCTGCAAAAGAGAACAATGGAGAATTAGGATATTTTACTGGAATGCAGATGGTATATCCTTTTGAAACTGTTGCATTCAATACAAAGCCAGGAACGGTTTCCATGCCAGTTCGCACTCGATTTGGTTATCACATCATAAAAGTATTAGATATTCGTCCAGCACAAGGAGAAATTCAAACGGCTCATATCATGATTCGTATTCCAAAGGACGCGAACGATAGTTTAGTGAAAGCATCGGAACTCAGAATGAACGAAGTGGTTCAAGCTTTGAAAAATGGAATGCCTTGGGATTCTGCAGTTGCCATGTACAGCGAAGACAAAGGATCTGTAAAAAAAGGCGGTGAGCTTCCTTGGTTTGGTACAGGGAAGATGGTACCAGAATTTGAGAAAGCAGCCTTTGCACTTAAAAATAAAGGTGACCGCAGTGGAATTATCAAAACAACGTATGGTTTTCATGTCATTCAATTACTCGACAAGCGTGGAATACCTCCATTTGCTGAGAAGAAAGCGGAGCTAAAACAATTGATCGCTCGTGATAGCAGAAATGAAGCAAGTCGAATGAGCATGGTGACTAAAATTAAAAAAGCATATAAGTACAAAGAAACTCCAAAGGTAAAAGATGAATTCATCGCGAGCCTCGACAGTAGCGTTTCAGAAGGAGAATGGGATTTAGCGTCAGCCGATAAGTTCACAAAAAATATTTTCTCTTTGACGGATTCAAGTGGTGTGGTGACAAATTATACTCAGCAAGATTTTGCAAAATACGTTAGTACACATCAAACCAAAAGAACAGGAAACAACCCTCAAGCGATTGGTTATTCTATGTACGATCAGTGGGTAGGTGATGCTGTGCTTAGCTATTTAGAAGAAAGACTTGAAAAGATTTATCCTGACTTCCGAAATTTAATGCGTGAATACAGAGATGGTATTTTGCTTTTTGACTTAACAGATAAAATGGTTTGGAGTAAAGCCGTAAAAGATACTGCTGGTCTTGAAGTATACCATGAAGCGAATAAAAACAATTACAAATGGGCAGAAAGATGCGATGTAACCATCTATACTTGTGCCGATGCAAAAGTAGCTGCTTAACTTCGAAATGGGCTTACCAATAATAAAAAAACGGCTGCTGAAATTATTGCTGACTTAAACAAAACCAATTCAAGTGCCGTAACCACACGTGACGGGAAATTTGGTCACGGAGAAAATGAAATCGTGGAAGCTGCAGGCTGGAAAACGGGCTTGAGTGCAGATGTTGTTAAAAATAATATGGTTCATATTGTAGATGTAAAATCCATCTTACCTCCTACTCCAAAAACATTAGAAGAAGCGAAAGGCGTGGTGACAGCAGACTACCAATCACACTTGGAAAAAACATGGTTGCAAAGTTTACACGACAAATACAGTGTAAAAGTGAATAACGAAGTTTTAGAATCCATGTGGAAATAGTATTAAAATAATCGTTGTTGACTAAAGCAAGATTCATTCAAAAAGAGCAAGCCACGCTGATCATCATTTGCAGCTGCTTGCTCTTTTTGACATTTAGTGCTTGTCAGAAAAAAAGTAATACTTCAGATGCTAGTGAAAGAGTAATTGCTCGTGTATATGACAAATACCTTTATGCTGCCGACATTCGAAATTTAGTTCCAAAAGGGGTTAGCAAGAATGATAGTCTAACCATTATTCGCTCATATGTACAAAACTGGATTCAACAACAGTCGGTACTAAAAAGAGCTGAAGACAATTTAGATGATGAGCGAAAAAATGTTGATAAGAAACTAGAAGAATATAGAAATTCATTAATTACCTATATTTACGAGAGTGAGTTAATCAAACAGAAATTAGACACCTCCATCAGCACTGAAGACATTGAAAAATATTACAATGAAAATCAGAATAACTTTCAATTAAAAAACAACATCCTTCAAGTTCTCTATTTCAAACTACCCAAAACAGCACCAAAGCTACCCAAAGTTAAAGGATGGTTTAGAAGTACCAATGCGAAAGACCGAAAGCAATTAGAAGAATATTGTTTTCAATTCGCAACCGATTATTATTTTAATGATGAAGAATGGCTTCTTTTTGATGATTTACTCAAGAAAATACCCATTAAAACATACGATCAGGAACAATACCTCAAAAACAACAGGTACATTGAAATACCCGATTCAACACATATTTTCTTTGTAAATATCAAAGGATTTAAAATAAAAGAAAGCTTATCACCGTTGGACTTTGAGAGAGAAAATATCTGGAATCTCATCATCAACAACCGAAAGTTGGAATTAATTCGTGAAATGGAAAAAGACGCCTATCAAGATGCACTACAAAAGAAAGAAATTGAAAATTGGATTAAGTAGTTTTTGCTTACTGCTTTGCAGCATGACTCTTGTTGCTCAACCACAAAATGAAATTGTAGTTGATAAAGTAGCGGCTGTGGTTGGAAATCATATCATCTTGCTATCAGACATAGAAACGCAATATCAACAATACCTTACCCAAACCACATTAGGTGAAGCGGAGCTAAAATGCCGGATCATTGACCAACTTTTACTCAACAAACTTCTATTACATCAATCAGCGATTGATAGTATTGTGGTAACCGATGATCAGGTAGAACAAAAGATCAATCAAAACATGGCCTATTATATTTCTCAAATTGGTTCTGCAGAGAAGTTGGAGAAGTATTATGGAAAGTCGATAGGACAATTAAAAGAAGAGTTTCGACCTATGATCAAGGATCAACTGTTGATTCAACAAATGCAGAGTAAAGTAACCAGCAATGTAAATGCGAATCCGTCGGATGTAAAAGCTTTTTTTGATAATATTCCGAAAGACAGTTTGCCTCTCATCAATGCTGAGGTAGAATATGCTCAAATATTAAGAAATGTTCCAGTCGGTGAAGAAGAAAAAGCAAAAGCGAAAGAGCAAATCACCATATTAAGAAACCGAATATTAGCCGGTGAAGATTTTGGAACATTAGCCCTACTCTATTCGCAAGATAAAGAAAGCGCGAAACAAAATGGGGAATTAGGATTTGTAAATCGTGGAGACTTAGTTCCTGAATTTGAAGCGGCTGCTTTTAGGTTAAAAAATGTAGTGGATATTTCTCCCGTAATTGAAACTCAATTTGGATTTCATATCGTTCAATTGATCGAAAGAAGAGGCGAAAAAATTAATGTGCGTCATATTCTAATTCCTGTAAAAGTCACCAATGACGACATCATCCGTTCTCAAGCAGAGATGGACACTTTGGTGAGTAAACTTAAAAGCGGTGAAATAAAATTCTCTGAAGCTGCCGAAAAGTATTCGGATGATAAAGACACCAAACTTAACGGAGGATTAGTAGTGAATCCAGCCACAGGATCATCGCACTTTGAAGCCGACATGGTGGATCCAGTAATATTATTTCAGCTAGACAAAATGCAAGTAGGTGAATACTCAAATCCCATCTCTACTACGAGCCGAGAAGGAGGTCAAGGATTTAGAATTTTGTTCCTTAAATCAAGATCAGAACCGCATCGCTTAAATTTGAAAGACGACTACCAACGCTTGCAAGAATTAGCACTCACCGACAAACAAAACACGGTGTTGGAGCAATGGAGAAACAAAAAGAAATTAATTACGTATATACGTATTGGTGATGATTACAAAACGTGCCCTAGTGTTAAAGACTGGGTAGCCCAATAAATATTTTTATAAAATAAATATGAATCAAAAATATAATTCAGACGTCGAAGCCGTAGATGGTTTACGTGATGCTTATCAACAGTTAAGAAATGAAATTGGTAAAGTAATCATCGGACAAGATCAGGTGGTAAAGGATTCACTCATTTCCATTTTTAGTAATGGTCACTGTTTATTGGTTGGAGTACCAGGATTAGCAAAAACATTATTGGTAAATACTATTGCACAGGTGTTGGGATTGAGTTACAACCGTATTCAATTCACTCCTGATTTAATGCCCAGTGATATTATTGGAACCGAAATTTTAGATGAGAATAGACACTTTCGCTTTGTGAAAGGTCCATTGTTTGCCAATATCATTCTAGCGGATGAGATTAATAGAACTCCACCAAAAACACAAGCAGCTCTACTAGAAGCGATGCAAGAACGTGCAGTAACTGCAGCAGGTAATCGTTACGAATTACCAAAACCGTTCTTTGTACTGGCTACACAAAATCCAATTGAACAAGAAGGAACGTATCCATTACCAGAAGCACAATTAGACCGATTCATGTTTAATGTGATGTTAGACTATCCCAGTTTAGAAGAAGAATTATTAGTTGTAAAAAACACAACGAGCAATTATAGTCCTACGCTTAGTAAAATTTTAACTGGAGAAGAAATTAGTTATTTCCAACAATTGATCCGTCGCATACCGGTTCCAGATAATGTTATGCAGTATGCAGTCTCCCTTTCTGCAAAAACGCGTCCGAACACTGCCCACGCGGCACCTATAGCGAATGAATACTTAAATTGGGGAGCAGGTCCACGTGCATCACAATTCTTGGTGGTAGGCGCCAAATGCAATGCCGTATTGAATGGAAAATACTCACCCGACATTGAAGATGTAAAAGCCATTGCTCCTGCTATTTTACGCCATCGTATTGTTAAAAATTTCAAAGCAGAAGCAGAAGGAATTAGTGTAGAGAAGATTATTGAAGAGTTGATAAAATAATTTGAAAATAATTCAATTTGAAAATTTGAAAATGAATTATTCAATCGTTAAAAAATTACGTTAATTTAAG
>JANOAX010000159.1:0-1570 GCA_031411335.1 Bacteroidota bacterium | reverse complement strand
ATTTCAATTTTAAAGGCCGATGAATTTACAGGTCGATTGGGAGATTACAATTTATTAGTGCTCCACAATATTCCATCCAGCACTGGAAACGAAACTGCTTTACTGAGCAAGATCAACGAAAGTGGAATAAGTACTTGGTCGATTTTAGGAGCATCAACGAATATTGAAGAATTTAACGAGGGCAATTTTGGAATTTCCATCTCTCAAGCAAACGGACAACTCAACGACGTGCAGGCTTCGCCGGTAGAAAATTTTAGTTTATTTACTGTTTCAGAAGAGTTGTTGGATGCTATTAAAACATGGCCTCCTTTAAAGTCACCTTTTGGAGTATATCAGTCTAATACCAATATTTATACTTTACTCAATCAGAAAATTGGAATTGTAAATACTACCCAGCCCCTCCTACTCTTCAGCGAACAAAATGGAAGAAAGCAAGCGGTACTCGCGGGTGAAGGCTTTTGGAGATGGAGATTAACGGATTTCAATGATCACGGAAATCATACATTGAGTCAGGAATTTGTTTTGAATATTGTTCAATATTTATCGGTGAAGGAAAGTCGAAGTCCGTTTAAGTTCATTGCTAAATCGAATTACAAAGAGAATGAAAGTCTAATTTTCGATGCGCAACTTTACAATCAATCCGAGCAACTCGTCAATCAACCCGATGTTTCCGTTCGCATTTACAATAAAGCGGGAAAGGAGTTTCTTTTTACGATGTCGAAAACCGAAAAGGCTTACACGCTCAATGCCGGAGTTTTTCCAGTCGGAAATTATCGTTACAAAGCAGAAGTAAAACTTGGTGATAAAATTCTTTCCCAACAAGGAGAATTTAGTGTGAGCGCATTGCAAATCGAAACCGCAATGACGGTAGCTGATCATTCCTTGTTACATGCACTTTCAGCACAAACCGGTGGATCGGTATTTTATCCGGGTCAGGTAGATGAGTTAATCAAAAAACTCAAATCGAATGAAAATTTGAAAAGCATTACATTCATGCACAAAAAACTCGAAGACCTCTTGAAGGAACCGTGGTTTTTCTTTTTGTTGATTGTGTTGATTTCGATGGAATGGTTTATTCGCAAACGAGCGGGCTCGTATTAATTCAGAATTAAGAATTCAGAATTCAGAATTTTTTTAAATAGTATTTATAGCTTCGGATATTTATTTTTTAGCACTAGAGATTAATTTAATTTTATAACTCCCTCTCCTCTGGAGAGGGCTGGGGAAAGGCTAAAACTTTAATGTGGCGTTCATCTCGAATTAGGAGAAATAAAATTCCCATTCGTTATATTATTTTAAGCTGCTAGCTTCTAGCTGCTATGTTAAAGCCTAATCCCTATCGCTATCGTGTCAGGTTAGATTACCGATACAACAAGCATTCGCAGAAATAATAGATCATCCTCACACATAAGGTAACCTCGCCATTCATGGCGAGGTTACAGATACACTCCCTGTACCTAGAGCCCGCGTTCGATAAAATAATAGATCATCCTCACACATAAGGTAACCTCGCCATTCATGGCGAGGTTACAGATACACTCCCTTTACCCAGAGCCCGGGGGGGGTAAAA
>JANOAX010000158.1:0-12866 GCA_031411335.1 Bacteroidota bacterium | reverse complement strand
AAACCCTAGGCTTTTGAATTTTTATAAATATCAATCTTTTATTCGACAATCATTCGTAATACCTTTTGTGTTCCATCATCAAAACGAACTGCCACTAAGTATAAACCTTTAGCTTGGTTTTGTAAATCAATTTCAAACTGATCATCCGAACCATTCTTTTGTAAAATTTCACGACCTAATACATCTGAAATAGTTACTTGATAATTTCCAGGATCAACTCCAAGATTTAGGACAGCCATACCTGCACTTGGATTCGGTAATAATTGTACACTACTCGCTTGTCCATCAGATAAACGACAAACTACAGAAACAGTCATTGTGCGTTTTTGTACACTTCCGCAAGCATTCGATATTCCTACCTCAAGCAATCCAGTAGCAGAGCCCCAGTTAATTATGGCAACTCCTGTTCCTTGTCCACTTACTACACTTGCTCCAACAGGAACTGTCCAATTATAATTTACACCTGGCTCTGAAACCACAGAATACGTAATGTTTGTTTGATTTGCACACACACTGGTAGGACCACTAATCAAAGCCGGACGAGTTGGCTTCGTTGTCAAATTATTCAAACATCTTAACGGACTTGCGCCACAAACATTATTTGCTTCTACACAAATACTTGCTCCGGATATATTAAGAGTTGGCCATTGAACACTAATAGAAGTAGTGCCTTGTCCACTCAGAATAGTAGCTGATGCAGGTACATACCATGTATGAGATGTCCCTCCTGTTGTAGATGCAGGAACAGAATAAGTAACAACAGAATTACACAAATTCTTAATGCCACCTGTAATCGTTTTTGGCAATGCAGGAACACTTTTCACAGCAACACTTTTCACTAAACTGGTTCCACAACTACTTTGTGCTTGAACGGTAATATTGCCGCTCGTAAATCCAGCTAAAAAACTAATGGTAATATTCGTAGTGCCTTGACCGTTAGTAATGGTAGTATTTGCCGGTGCAGTCCAAATATAATTCGTTGCTCCACTTACTGCAGGGCAACTATATGCTTTCGAAAGTCCTGGGCATACACTATTCTTAGTTCCAGTTATGGAGGTAGGTGTGGCCGGTGCATTTCCTCCATTCGTACCCACACTAGTTGATGTAGAAAAAGTACATCCATTTGCATCCGTCACTGTAACAGAGTAATTTCCTGGAGCAAGACCAGAAACATTAGCGGTAGTAGTTCCATTACTCCATAAAATTGTATATGGTGCAGTACCTCCATTAATAGATAGATAAACTGACCCATCATTCAATCCACAATTTGCATTTTGCGCAGATGCAAATCCTTCTATTTGCGCAGGAGAATTAACCGTCACCGATTTTACTGCTGAACATCCTGATCCATCTGTAACCGTACATGTATAGGTTCCGGCAGCCAAATTATTTATGGTACCTGTAGTCGCTCCATTTGACCAATTATAAGTAGGAGTTCCTGATCCACCATTCACTAATAGAGTAGCCGTTCCATTATTGCTTCCGAAACAAGTTATGTTAGTAGAATTAATAGTAGTTGACAAAGTGCCAATCGAAACTAAAGCAGAACCAGTAGCCGTACATCCGTTATTTGTAGAAACGGTAACGGTATAATTTGTAGTAATAGCAGGTGATGCTAACGGATTCGAGATACTTGCATTATTTAATCCAGTAGTAGGACTCCAAGAATAGGAAGAGATCACATTTCCAGGTAATTCAATCGACCATTTCCATAACGTTCCAACATCTTGACCCGCCAAATCAGAAACACGCAATCTCCAGGTACCATTTGCAGATCCAGTTAATCCACTAAATGCTTGTTGAGGAATGAAATTACCAGTGAAGGGCGCAACGCCTGATCCAATCGCTGTTCCCGCATTCATGAAACGTGTACGAATGAAATTATCTCCAGATCCTCCAACACCTGCAGCTAATGTTATAACCGATCCATTGGGTGCTAATAATTCTATTTTCAAATCAGCGTCCCAAGTATGCGTTAAAGAATCAATGGTAACTGCAAGTAAAGCATTCGCACTTGTACTTCCTCCAACAGAAATTAAAGACTGAATACCTGTTGCATTATTATCAGGAATAGCAAATGCAGTAGTGTTTGATCCATTATTATTTCCTGCTCCGGGTAATGATGCATTTGCATTCAACTGCAAATTACCTCCGCTACAAATGCTTCCTGCTCCAGTAACACTCAACGAAGGAACGGGCAATACAGAAACACTTACCGATGGATTTCCAACACAGCCATTCGCATCCGTTACGATGCAAGTATACACTCCATTGTTTGCAGTACTACTATTTGGAATGGTTGGATTTGCAGATGTAGAATTAAATCCACCAGGTCCAGACCAAGAAAAAGTCACTCCGCCAGTAGCTGCTAAATTAATTGTATTTCCTTCACATGCACTACCGGATATTGCAGCCGTTGCAGCGGTATTAATTGTTAACCCATAAACACCTACAGCATCCCAAGCATTCTTTACAGACACTGCTTCTGGTGAACAGTTACCATATAAATCATTCGCTGATTGCAATGAATAAAAAGCAGCATCTGCATATTGCGAACCAGAAGTTAGATAAAAAGTATTATTACGATAGGCAATCATTCTCGCCTTATTCATAGTTATACCTGAAACATTATAAACAAAACCAAGATCATTAGTTCCTGTTCCACCTTGACATAATAAATAGTACCAAAAATTCTGAACACCGCTATTGATGTGAACTCCGCCATTGTCACCTGCACCTGTGTACCAGTTCGGTCCTAAATAGGTATCAGGATCTCCTGCTATGCTCGGATTGTTCATATAACGCAAAGCATCACCTGGAGTTCCTGGTGTATAGGTTTTATCACCAATTAAAAAATTAGCAGCCGCACCATTAGCATAAAAATCGATAGTGACTCCGAAAATATCAGAGAACGATTCATTCAATGCTCCCGATTGATAAGAGTAAACTAAATTGGATGTATTGCTCGTAACACCATGTGTTAATTCGTGACCAATAATATCCAATTCAGTTAAAGGTGAAAACGTAGATCCATCACCATCTCCATAAGTCATTACCGATCCGTTCCAAAAAGCATTATTATAAGCAGTACTATAATGGATATACGATCTTAAAACTGCACCTGCATTATCGTAACTGCTGCGGTTATGCGTTCCAAAAAAATAATCGTATGTTTTTTGCGTACCCCAATGGGCATCGTAAGCAGCATTATCCATATTAGTAGTGGTATTCCAAATATTATCCGTATCTGTAAAATCAACTGCCGCTGCGTAGCTAGTACCATTATTTAAATCGTAAGTCTCAACACCATTACCGCGAGAATTATCTCGGAGACGAAAACTGTTAGCGCTTAGACTATCCACTTGCATAATTTGAGTTCCGCTGTAACGAGTTGCCGCGGTTCCATTTACATTAATAGTACAAATTTTATTTTCTTTAAAAATAACCGCTCCTGTATTTGCATCTACAAACACCGACCAACGCTCATGAGGCTCTACTGCATAAACATCAAACTTCCAGCAAAGACTAGTTCCACTCGATTTTCCGATTCCTTGAGAAGGAAGAATCACCAACTCACCGTGCGGATAGGCGTCAACGTGAGAATGTCCTGAAAGAATTTCTTGTTCCATCGCCGAAGACTGCCACAAATATTTAGTAGCTCCAATAGTATTCAAAGCAAACTGAAGGGCTTGCGATTCATCTAATACGGGAGAAGTACTCATATTAATATCATTAAAAAACATTCCATTCGCTGAAATTAATCTACCCTGTATCTCATGCAAGATATATTCACCCGTCATCACTTTAATATTATTGAAATATTGCTGATAACGTTTGTGCATCATTCCTAAGTCATCGCGATCAGATCGAATCAAGGTCCAATGATCACTGGGCTTTGCATTTAGAGCGGTACGAAGAACATCCATTCCCCCATTCGTTGAAACGAAGGAAGACTTTTCGAACTTAATAAATAGAGGAGCTGCTGAACGATAATCGAAGCGAACTTCAGAAGCCGATGGATGCACTGCTTGAGCACCAGCTCCAATGAGCACTTGTGCCCATGTGGGATTCATTCCTAATATTAGGATGCATCCCAAAATCAATTTTTTCATATAAGATGGTTTGGTTTAGGTGTACAATGAATTAGGTGAAATTCCATTGTATTTACTAATTGTTTTGGTTGTCGTAAATGTAAGAATACTAGAAATACGATCCTAATTGAAAAGTAAAAAAGTATACATAGCAAAAATCAATAATTTCTCCATTTTACCACTTGATGATTTCCTTCTGATGAACTGAAAATCAAGACATAAATTCCAGAATCGATTTGATCCTTAAAAAACTGCAAGCTATTTCTACTCAATTCGGTGGCGCCCATCTTCCTTCCAGAAACATCATAAATTGACATTGTTTCCCATTGACCGCAGCTAATTTCTATTTCCGATTGCCCATTAATTTTTATGCAGTTTTCCTGAGAATTGATTTCTGATATGGCACTGGCAACTACTGAAACAAATTGTTGTGCAGTATCTGCATTACAATTATCCATTGCAATCAAATTTACCGAATAAGTACCTGCCTGCAAATAGGTATGAGTGGGTTGAGGCAATACCGATGTAGATCCATCTCCAAAATCCCAAGTGACAATATTAGCATTCACACTTTGATCTGAAAACTGAACTTGCAATCCATTCGCTACAAAAGAAAAATCAGAATTGACATCATAGGAACCAATTTTCCAAGTAGCTAGACTGTCCACTACTATTAAATGTGCGACTTGCTGAAGAAATGATGCGGTAGAATTCGTTACTGTTGAAATAAACGGAGCATTCACACATGAATTTCTAAAAATCGTTTCATAAAAAACACAGGCTGCTAAATAGGATCCTTCGATAGAAGGATGACTATTATCTGACGACCATAAGTTAATGGATGAATCTTGTGTCCAACTGCTTTGCCAAGCTCTACCCACAGGAGCAACGAGTGCAGCATTATCGTTTGCCATTTGCACATACGAATTTCGCAACTCTTCTTGCATCCCTAAAAAAGTACAGACAGGAGGCCAAAAAGCGCAGTTACCTTGATCACCATATTTACGACCCCAGGTCATATAAAAAACTGTTTCCGTACAGGGGTTGTTTAACAAGATGAGGCTATCGAGCTGTCGAGCGTAAGGGTAAACATCTTGAGCGACTTGTGCAGGAGGGAATGAGGGTCGTTGACTTTGTTCCTGCAACACCACAAAATCCCAAGATCTACTATTAATTTTCGCTATGGTGTTTGCATCGACAGCATGCATTTCAAAAGTATATCCACCCGGATTATAAGTATCCACGAATACAGAATCCCCTAAACTCAATGAAAGATCGCTAAAAAGTTGCGGAAGGTTATTAACCCCTGTATAGCTATTTCCGATAAAAAGTACTTGTGTGACCTGTGAATTGGCTTGCATTGAAGTGATTCCGAGAAGCATCGTAATAATGAACTTTTTCATGGAAATAAAGATATAAAATATTTAGCTTTACCATGAAAATAAAACACTGCATTCATCTAAACTTTGAAATGAAAATCCTAAACTGTGTCCTTCTGTTCATCACCTGTTTATTCATGTCCAATTGCAGTTGTGATGAAACGTATACATGTCCACCCATCCAACCTCAATTCGAATATTTGATAAACGTTGCTCCTGACGACTCCCTACTTTACACCACATTATCGAATGACTCATTACAATTTTATGTGACAGATAGAAATTATAGTCCCCGGTATGAAGAAAAATGTCGCAAAAGAAGATCTTCTGGATGTGAGTGCATAGACTGCCAGGCTTATGGATTCTTTTTAGCAAATTGCGACACCTCGTTCACCAAGAAAAATCATTATCTGCTTCGCATTGATGAGACTAGCACGGATGCAAACATCATGGTATCCTCTGGACTTTCCATCGACTTTTTAAATTTCAAAGTATACTTCAATCTGATGGATGCGAATATCATTCAACCGATACCGATCTTTTCACCGTTGTTACAACTCAATGGAAAAACTTTTACCAATGTATTTTACTTTAAACAAGACACCACCAATATTTCTATTGCACAATTACCTATTTGGGAATTATTTTATACCGAAAATGAAGGGGTAATTGGATTTAGTGCTAGACAAAATCAAAAGACATATATTCTTGAATAATCAGCCTGCAATGCAGAAAATTAGGAATTACTGGAATTCGAATCAGCGCACTTTCATTGGGAAGCTGGATCACTTTCGGAAAACAAATAGAAGATAACATCAGCGAAAAACTAATGTGTGTTGCCTACGATGCAGGCACTAATTTTTTCAACGATGCAGAAATTTATGTGCACGGACAAAGTGAGATCGTGACGGGAAAAGCATTAACGAATTTAAATTGGCCGCGGAGTTCTTAGCGCGTTTCCAGCAAAGTGTTTTTCGGATATGAAACGGATAAACCTAACCAATCTGGTTAAGTCGTAAGCATAATATGTAAGGACATTAGGCTGCATTGAAGCGTTTGCAAGTAGATTCCATCGATTTATTTTTATTCCATTATCTTTGAGAAATGAAACAATTGGGAAAATATGGCATTTTACTGACATGCCTTTTACTCGTTGGGTGTGATTGTGACACCACGTACACTTGTCCGGAAGTTCGGGGAAAATATACTTACTTAATCTGCAACGAGGTTGGCGACACCCTTGAGTATGTGAATGGTGTCGGTGACACACTTACGTTTGCAGTAGTCCATGAGTATAAGAGTCCGGCTTACACTCGATCTTGTGGGAGAGGAGAACCCGCTGGTTGTTACTGCAGAGAATGCGAAGCCACTATCAGCTTCAACGCCAAATGCGACACCACTTATGCTTCTAACAATGGTTACAGCATCAGCATAAACGAAACCAATCAGGAAGGAAAGACCACCCTTAGCTCAATTCATCAAATTCTATTTTTAAACTTCCGCGCCACATTCAATTTATTAGACACGATGAAAATAAACCCTACGCCTTTGTTTTCTCCTATTTTACAATTACAAGGAAAAACATTTTACAATGTTTACTTTTTTTCGAGTGACACTACCAATGCTTCATCTGCATTGTTGCCGGTATGGGAAATCTATTATACTAAAAATGAAGGAGTCATTGCCTTTAACGAGCGAAAATTTCATTCACAATTTGTCAAGAATTAAATCATGCAATACAGAAAACTAGGAAATACAGGAATTCAAATCAGTGCGCTTTCATTGGGAAGTTGGATCACTTTTGGAAAACAAATAGAAGATAACATCAGCGAAAAACTGATGAGTGTAGCTTATGATGCGGGCATTAATTTTTTCGACAACGCAGAAATTTATGCACGTGGGCAAAGTGAAATTGTGATGGGGAAAGCCTTAAAGAAGTTGAATTGGGCAAGGAGTTCTTATATGGTTTCCAGCAAAGTTTTTTTTGGATATGAAACTGACAAACCCAATCAACGTGGTTTAAGTCGTAAACATATTATGGAAGGCTGTGAAGCAGCCTTAAAACGATTACAAGTTGACTACATAGATTTATTTTTCTGTCATCGTCCGGATAAGAATACTCCCATACTCGAAACCGTACAAGCGATGAATACTTTAATACAACAAGGTAAAATTTTGTATTGGGGAACCTCGGAGTGGAGTGCGCAAGAAATTCTGCAGGCCCATATTGAGGCAGCACGATATCAACTCATCGGACCTGTAATGGAGCAACCCCAATACAATCTATTCGAAAGAAAAAAAATGGAAGATGATTATATCCATCTCTTCAAGTATGAAGGAATGGGAACTACGATTTGGTCGCCACTTTCTTCAGGACTCTTAACTGGAAAATATTTGGGTGAAGCGGGTTCAACTCGATTGTCTATGCAAGGTATGGAATGGTTGCAAGAAAGAAACATCACTCCTGCACGCATAGAAAAAGTGAAAGCACTAAAAAATATTTCAGATAGTATTGATGTAAGCTTATCTTTATTTTCATTAGCATGGTGTCTAAAAAATCCAAACGTGAGTACTGCTATTTTAGGAGCGAGTAAAGTATCGCAGCTCGAAGAAAATTTAAAAGCGTTAGACGTAGTTGAAAAGCTCACGGATGAAATCATGCAACAAGTTGATGCTGTGATGCAGAATAAACCAGTTTTATCCGAGTACTAGAATTGGTGGATTGGTGTCGCGAGGCTTCGCGATGGTGAATTGGTGGATTGGTGGATTGCAAATTGAAAGTTGGTAAATTGGCAAATTAGTAGGTCGGTAAATATGTAATTGCATAAATTTAATACATCACTTCTCTAAAAATATTTTGCGATACAAATACTATGCTATTAACATTTTCGTTTATTGATTAGTTGTTACAACAACAAGAATATCATTCATCAAAAAAACGAAAAAACATTTCGTTCACTCGTGAATTACGGAGGGGGTAGTCGTTATGAAAAAAAAGAATTGTTTTTTTTCAAATTGCGAAAAAAGGACTTGACAGTTTCATTTGCCTCTCTATATAATGCAATTTTCTAGGAAACAAAATTTTAATCTACCTTTATTTTCACACTTACCTTTTGTTGAAAAGTGATGCCGATTGTGAAAAAATACTACTTGGGTTACACGATATCTTTAACTTGTTTTGTGACCGGTTAAGCGCGTGTTCTCCCGAATTAGAATAGCGCTGATTTTCAAACTCATCTGAATCTACCGGATAGTAAAGAAAGCAAGGGATCTCCTGGCTGGGCAATTTGTCGCTGTTATTGTGATATGTTGTTTAAGTAAAGTGAAAGTAAAGTCTACAATAAATTTTTAACCCATTAAAACTAATTGATATGTACGTAATAAAGAGAGACGGAAAACAAGAAACAGTGAAATTTGACAAAATCACTGCTCGCGTACAAAAGCTATGTTATGGTCTTTCGACAGAACATGTCCAACCCATTTTGGTAGCCCAAAAAGTGATTGAAGGTGTTTACGATGGTGTGACTACCATCGAATTAGACAACCTAGCCGCTGAAATGGCGGCCTCACTTACTACGCGTCATCCTGACTTTGCACAGCTTGCCTCCAGGATTGCGATTTCTAATCTGCATAAGAACACCAAAAAGTCGTTTACCGAAACGATGCATGACCTTTACACCTTTGTGGATCCCAAAACGGGAAAGAACGCTTCTTTGATTGCCGATGACGTAATGGCGGTGATTAACGAGCATTCTGATCTCCTCGATTCTACTATTATATATGACCGTGACTTTGGTTACGATTATTTTGGTTTCAAGACTTTAGAGAAGTCCTACCTACTTCGCCTTCATGGGAAAGTAGTAGAACGTCCGCAGCATATGATTATGCGCGTGGCGGTGGGAATTCACAAAACAGATATCGATTCAGTCATCGAAACTTATAACTTGATGAGTGAGCGCTGGTTTACACATGCGACGCCTACTCTATTCAATGCCGGAACGCCTAAGCCTCAATTGAGTTCTTGTTTTCTTCTTCAGATGCAAGACGACAGTATCGATGGCATCTACAATACATTGAAGCAATGTGCTCAGATTTCACAAAGTGCAGGTGGAATTGGTCTCAGCATTCATAATGTGCGCTCTACGGGTTCTTATATTCGTGGAACAAACGGAACGAGTAACGGTATTGTTCCGATGTTGAGAGTGTTTAATGATACTGCTCGCTATGTAGATCAAGGTGGTGGTAAGCGGAAAGGAAGTTTTGCGGTTTACTTAGAGCCTTGGCATGCTGATATTTTTGAATTCTTGGAATTGAAAAAGAATCATGGTAAAGAAGAAATGCGTGCTCGTGATTTATTCTTTGCACTTTGGATTCCAGATTTATTCATGAAACGTGTGAAGGAAGAAGGGCAATGGAGTTTATTTTGTCCGAACGAAGCTCCAGGCTTAGATGATTGCTACGGCATGGAGTTCGAATTGCTTTATACCAAGTATGAGCAAGAAGGTCGTGCGCGTCGTTCTATTCCGGCTCGTGAACTTTGGACTGCTGTTTTAGAATCACAAATTGAAACGGGTACGCCGTATATCTTATATAAAGATGCATGTAACGAAAAGAGCAACCAGAAAAATTTAGGTACCATCAAGAGTTCTAATCTTTGTACCGAGATTGTTGAATACACTGCGAAAGATGAAGTTGCAGTATGTAACTTAGCTTCTATCGCTTTACCACGTTTTGTGATCAATGGAAAATTTGATCATCAAAAACTTTTTGAAATTACGTATGCGGCTACGAAGAATCTAAACAAGATTATCGATGTTAACTATTACCCAATTGAAGAAGCGAAGAACAGCAATATGCGTCATCGTCCGATTGGAATTGGTGTACAAGGATTGGCGGATGCATTTATCTTGATGCGTTATCCTTTCGAAAGCGAAGAAGCGCATCGCCTCAATCGTGAAATATTTGAGACGCTTTACTATGCCGCTATGACTGCATCTAAAGATTTAGCAAAGAAAGAAGGTCCTTATTCTACGTATGAAGGCTCTCCTATTTCACAAGGAATTTTCCAATTCGATATGTGGAAAGTAAAACCAACCGATCGTTGGGAGTGGGATGTTTTGAGAGAGGAAATTAAAAAGCATGGCGTACGCAATTCACTGTTGCTTGCTCCGATGCCAACCGCTTCTACTTCTCAAATTCTAGGAAACAACGAATGCTTCGAGCCATATACAACGAATATCTATAGTCGCCGTGTATTGAGTGGAGAATTTATTGTCGTGAACAAACATTTGTTGATCGACCTTGTTCGATTGAACTTATGGAACAACGACATGAAAAATAAAATCATCGCTGCCAACGGATCCGTGCAAACCATTGCTGAGATTCCTCAAGAAATAAAGGATCTTTACAAAACAGTTTGGGAGATTAAGCAACGTACTATTATTGATATGGCTGCTGATCGTGGTGCTTTTATTTGTCAGAGTCAGTCGTTGAATTTATTTATTGCAGAACCTAATTTCGCAAAACTTACTTCCATGCATTTCTACGGATGGGAGCGCGGATTAAAAACTGGAATGTATTACTTACGTACTAAGCCTGCTGCTTCAGCAATTAAGTTCACTGTCGACAAACAATATGAGATGATGCCTATGCCGCAAATTAATGAAACGGTAATGGCAACGAGCACTACTGTTTCTGCAAGTGCAACAACAGGATCTACCAACAATGATGTTTCTACACACTTTGTAGATGAGCAACCTTCCGCATCCGATCAGTTATCGTGTTCATTGGATGATCCGGAAGGATGTGTGATGTGTGGATCTTAATTAAGAATTAAGAATTAAGTCCCGATAGCTATCGGGATAAGAATTAAGAATTAAGCCCTGTAGCAGAGTAAACTCGCTACAGGGCTTTTTTTACGATGAGATATTTTTTTCATTTTATTCGCGTTCGCTCTTTTGAAACGCATAAAGGATAAGAACAAATCAACTAGAGCGAAGCATCGTTATTAAATCAATCTACTCTACCTTCAACTCTCAGTCGAAAAGTGGAGCCCCCCCATTTTCAAATCTTCAAACCTGTCCCGCAGTACTGCGGAATTAACCAATCGCTTGCTCTAAATCTGCAATCAAATCATTGATGTCTTCGATCCCAACACTCAATCGAATCAACGTATCAGTCACTCCCACTTTTTCTCTTTCTTCTTTTGGAATTGATGCATGCGTCATAGTGGCTGGATGATTCAAAAGTGATTCTACGCCACCTAATGATTCTGCTAAAGAAAACACTTTTACTTTAGAGGCCATGTCAAATGTTTCTTCTACTGATGCGTTTTTCAGTGTGAAAGAAATCATTCCACCAAAATCTTTCATCTGTGCTTTAGCAATATCATGATTGGGATGATCAGGAAATCCTGGCCAATAAACTTTATCCACTTTAGGATGAGCTTTCAAATACGTAGCGATGACTTTTCCATTACTGCAGTGACGATCCATACGTACGTGCAATGTTTTAATTCCGCGCAAGACCAAGAAGCTATCCATGGGGCCTGGCGTAGCGCCGCAGCTGTTATGTATAAAGGCAAGCTGATCATAGTATTCTTTGTTGTTCATACAAAGCGCACCCATGATTACATCACTGTGTCCGCCGAGATATTTTGTAACAGAATGCATAACGATATCTGCACCCAACGCCAATGGATTTTGCAAATAAGGAGAGGCGAAAGTATTATCAACTACCAATATTAAATTATTTGCTTTCGCTATCGCAGCACATGCTTTAATATCTATAATCTGCATGGTAGGATTGGTTGGTGTTTCCACCCAAAGCAATTTAGTATTTGCATTGATATAGTTCTTGATGTTATTCGCATCATACATGCTTACAAAATGAAACTTGATACCAAAAGGTTCAAATACTTTAGTGAACATGCGATAACTGCCACCGTACAAATCATTCGTCGCGATTACCTCATCACCGGGGCGCAACATTTTTATGATTGCATCACTCGCACCTTGGCCACTGCTAAAACACAAACCATACGTTGCATTTTCCAATGCAGCAATACAATTTTCAAGCGCTGAGCGAGTGGGATTTTTCCCTCGAGCGTACGCATAGCCTTTATGTTTTCCCGGAGATTCTTGTACGTAAGTACTCGTTTGATAAATAGGAGTCATTATTGCTCCTGTAGTTGGATCAGGTTCTTGTCCGGCGTGAATGGCTTTAGTACCGAAGGCTGCTTTCTCGTTCATGTTACTTTTTTATTAATGTTGCAAAAGTAAGAAATCATAATCACTAGATAATTCTAGCTTCTATCCGGCTGAAAATGATTCGTTACCAATATTTTTTAAACATAATTAGAAACCTGAAAGTCCCGCAATCTTGCGGGACTTTCAGG
>JANOAX010000157.1:0-9902 GCA_031411335.1 Bacteroidota bacterium | reverse complement strand
GACCCCAGAGGGGTCAAATCTTTATAGAAAACGACAACCCTTATTTTTTAGCCTGACCCCAGAGGGGTCACACCAACACCCGAAAACAAACGCCGAAGTAATTTGTACAATAAAAGTAGTGTTTAACCTCTCGATCAGAATGTAATCTTTGTACAATTTTATATTAGGGAATGGTATAAACTAAGGTGTACTTAATGCAACCGGAAGTATTTTCCCATTAAAAAACTTGCTTCCATTCTCTGTAAACCAAGCTACAAATTCACCCATTTCACTTGCTTTTAAAGGAGCTTCGTATCCCGGAAAAGCTTGATGTAACATCTCAGTCTGAACCGCGCCTAATGCCAAACAATTGACTTTAATTTTTTCATCTTTTAATTCATTGGCTAAACATTCGGTCAAGACACATAACGCTCCTTTGCTACTCGAATAAGCACTCAATCCATCAAACTTCACGCTTCCTTGTACACCACCCACCGACGAAATATTTACGACATGTGCACCCTTAGCTTGTTTTAAAAGGGGAAGTAATTGTTGGGTCAAGCGAAAAGGAGCAAAGACATTCACTTCATAAATTTTTTGCAAATCATGCGCACTGATTTCTTCAAATTTCTTGCTTACTAAATAGCCCGCGTTATGTATAA
The DNA here is from genome assembly GCA_031411335.1 of Bacteroidota bacterium. GTDB lineage: Bacteria > Bacteroidota > Bacteroidia > AKYH767-A > OLB10 > JAJTFW01. Next base: position 9,261 of record JANOAX010000157.1, on the reverse strand, counting down.
CTCCAGTAATATGATTCACGCCCATTTTCTTTAATTCATCCACTAAACCGGTTAAATTTCCTTTTTCAAGGTCGAAGGGAAGGATCTCAATTTTATTTTCTGAAGCTGTACGTAATGATTCAAGTTTTGTAGCGTTTCTGGCAATAGCAATTACTTTATTGCGTTTGTTTTGGGCAAGAACCAAAGCTGTAGCGAAACCAATTCCTGAGGAGGCTCCTGTCACTAAATAGTAATGTTGATATTCCATGTTGTAAATTCCTTCCTGCAAAGGAATAAAAATCAATGAAAGTTGTACCTTTGATTTGTAATTATTATGAGAAAATATTTATTACTGGTAGTTTTAAGTCTGGTAGTCACCGTTTCTAATGGACAAGAAAGGGAAGAGCAACCCACTCGACAAAGTCCGCTGGTGAGGGATAAGCCCTCCCTAAAAGATCGACTCTTTTTTGGTGGAAATGTGGGTCTTAGTTTCGGATCGCTCACGTACATCAATGTGGCACCAACGATAGGATATAAAATCACCGAAAAGTTCGGAATGGGATTAGGACCTACTTACACGTATTATAATGATCGCCGTTTTGTGAATTATCGATACGAAACTCATATTTATGGAGGTCGAACTTTTGCACAGTATCAAGCCCATGAAAGCATCTTACTGTATTCAGAATTTGAAGTGGTGAATATTGAAGTGCCCGACTTACTCTTTACAAAATTAATTCGTACCAATGTTCCCAGTCTTTTTGTTGGTGGCGGGTATACGCAACGCATGGGAAGTAATTCCGCCATAACCCTTATGATTTTGTATAACGTGATGGAAAGCGACTATAAGATTTATGAAAATCCAATACTTCGACTTGGGTTTAATTTTGGAATGTGAAATGTAGCTGCTAGCTTCTGGCTACAAGCTACAAGTTTCCTCCGATAGCTATCGGGACTCCCATCTCCGATCTCTGATCTTCCCACTCTTTCCACTCTTCCCTCTCCGCTCTCGCTCTAGCTCTTCTAACTCCATTCTCCCATTCTTAAGGCGTTTACAAACACTTGTATTCGACTATAATTGTTTATTTACCGACTGTCAAATTTTTATTTTCGATCTTTACTTCGGGGTGGGGCTATCGTCTGCCCCGCGTAATTCGATCTAAAGTCGCAATCATTAAAAGGCTCAATTTATTTCTTGCAGCTTGAAGCTTGTAGCAAAATGGATCCGAAGCGACGTTTTATTTTATGAAACAAGCATCTCCTTCCAATACCTATAGGGACTCCGAACTCCGATCTCCCATCTAACCTCTCGCCACCGCCCATCTCAATTTCGCGGATTTCGCTCTAGGATTACTATTTATTTCTTGCAACGATGGACGAATCACATCACTCGAAATCTCCTGGTATACTCCTCCTCTAAATAAATTTTGAAATGATTTTTTTACTCTTCTATCTTCGCCTGAATGAAAAGAAAGAATAGCGACCCGACCACCAGGCGCGAGTATGTACGGAAGTTTTTCAAGGAATTTATCCAGCACACCAAACTCATCATTCACTGCAATACGCAATGCTTGAAAACAACGCTGACACGATTTTTTAATTTCTTCTTTGCGTTGTGCTTCCGGTAAATATTTTAATGCATCCTGAATGATTATTTGTAAATCAGTAGTGGTATTAATTTTTTTTCCTTTGGAAAGATGAAAGGCGATGGTTTGCGAAATGGCAGACGCGTGTGGCTCATCGGAATTTTCAATGAGCAATTCTTCCAATTGTAATTTTGAAATACTTTTCAAATAATCTGCTGCGGATTTTCCACTGGTAGGATTTAATCTTAAATCGAGTGGTCCTTCAACTTTAAAAGAAAATCCCCTTTCCGGATTATCAATTTGCATGGATGATACTCCTAAATCCGCCAATACGAAATCGAATAATCCAACTTCTTGGGACAACAAATCAACTGACGAAAAATTCATCTTTTTCACAGTGAGCACATCTTCCCCAAAACCCATGACGGCTAAACGTTCTTTTGTTTTAGGCAACTCAAATGGATCCACATCGATGGCGAATAGATGTCCATTAGGTATCAATTTTTTTAACATTTCGGCACTGTGTCCGCCGTAGCCTAATGTGGCATCTAATCCTTTTTGTCCGGGAGAAATTTGTAAAAAATCTAAAATCTCATTTACACAAATGGAGCGATGCATACCGGCCGGTGTTCGACCTTGCTCCATTACTTTAGCAATATCATCCCCATAAAGAGCGGGATCCAACTCCTTATACTTTTCTTTAAATGCTTTTGGATGTGTGCCCTTATAACGAACTCTACGTTGACGTTTTTGGGGATCTTGATCTTCCATCGGGTAAAGTTAGTGAATAGCTTAAATATAGCTTCAAGCTACAAGCTTCAAGCTTCAAGGATGTAAATCGATAATTATATTTTGTGACCTCTGTGAAAATCTTTGTGGCCTCTGTGGTAAAAGGAAATCTTTATGATTTACTGTGAATTCTATCAATTCAAAAATATTTTCACCTTTAGAACTAGATCACAACTCTTTCAAATCAACATACTTCATATGCCTCACAATCCAATTTCGCTTTTTAATGATATACGGAGTAGGGTGACTCGCCGACCAACGAATAGGATTGGGTAAGATGGCTGCAATGGTAGCCGCTTCTTTTTTGGTAAGATCACTTGCAGATTTATTAAAATAATATTGTGCCGCGGCCTCCGAACCATATACTCCCGGACCCATCTCAATCACATTCAAATACACTTCAATAATTCTTTCCTTACTCCAACAAATCTCAATCACGAAAGTGAAATAAACTTCCAAGCCTTTGCGTATCCAGGATCTTCCCGGCCACAGAAAAACATTTTTGGCTGTTTGCTGACTGATGGTACTCGCACCTTTCACTTTTTTTCCTTTGTGCTTTTCGTTGTACTTCATCGCTTTTTCGATGGCCTCCATATCAAATCCAAAATGCTCAGCAAATTTTTGATCTTCGGCAGTAACAACAGCTAAGGGCATGTTCTTTCCAATTTCATCCAGCGATTTCCAGTCTTTGTCAATTTTTCCATCTTCCATTTCAAAATAGCGGATGATCATTAAGGGAGTAATTGGAATCGGAACAAATCGAAAGATCAAGGTGCTCACAAAACTGATCACCAAGAATCCCAACAGCACTTTTAAAAGTATTTTCAATCCCTTTTTAAGCATGCAGCGAAAGTAGTTAAAGTTTCTAGAAGTGTACTTTAGGACGGAAAATTTCTCGCAGAGGCGCAGAGCCGCAAAGTTTCTTGTACGAAAACTTAGTATAGAGTAGCTTTAGCGCCTAGTACGGAAAATTTCTCGCAGAGGCGCAGAGCTGCAAAGTTTCTTGTACGAAAGCTTAGTATAGAGCAGCCTTAGCGCCTTAGAAAGAAAATTTATCGCAGCGCAGCCTTAGCGCCTCTGCGCCTCTGCGAGAAAATATATCGCAGCGCAGCCTTCTCGAGAAAAATTTGCCAATTATTTCTTTAGATTTGTCGCATCATGGCATTAAAAAACATACGCGCATACGAAAACCTACATATTGTCTTTTGGCTCGTGAAAGATGCTTGTTGGGTGATGGATTTTAAAATACCAGGTCTTATCATGATCTTTCCTACCATTCTCGTAGCCATCCATATTAGTTGGCTCCATAGAAAAGCGATGGCCGAGCTTTATCATAACCTCGCCATTGTCTGTTGGATAAGCGCCAATTCAATTTGGATGATTGGTGAGTTCTTTTTTAATGATACACTTCGACCCATTTCAATCGTATTTTTTAGTTTGGGAATTTTGTTGGTCGCAATTTTTTATCTGTACATCCAACCCCGCCAAAAAAAATTAGATTAATTCGCCATCAAATCACCAATAGCCGAATCGTATTTTACACGATACGAATCTACTGTACCATATGATTTTTCATCAATCACCACTTCATTTCCACTCACTTCTCCTAAGTTGGTAAAGTCAACTTCAGTCTCGGCAATCATTTCTACAAAGGCATCCAACTGATCAGGATGTACACTTACAATGATGCGACTTTGTGCTTCACCGAAAAGAAATGCATCTTTTCTAAAATCTTCATCGGTATCAATTTTGAATCCTAAATTTCCAGCCATCGCCGATTCTAGTAAGCAAATAAATAATCCACCATCAGAAATATCGTGTGCACTTTCGATCAATTTCGATGCGATTAATTTCTTTACGAGATCTTGCACTTGGTATTCTACATCTAAATCAAAATAAGGTGCTGGACTATTTTTTACTCCGCAATAAGAATATAAATATTCAGATGCATTAATATCGTCCTGTGAAGCGCCAAGCATAAACAAAACATCGCCTTCATTTTTAAAATTCAAACCCATGGATTTATTCTTGTCGGGAACAATACCCACCATTCCAATAGTAGGAGTAGGGAAAACAGGAACTTCGCCTTGTTCGTTTTTCGATTGATTGTAAAAACTTACATTTCCACCCGTCACTGGTGTTTCAAATTTCAAACACGCTTTCGACATTCCTTTAATGGCATGTACAAACTGCCAGTATACTTCCGGATTATAGGGATTTCCAAAATTCAAACAGTTGGTCACTGCCGATGGAATTCCACCTGAGCAAACAATATTACGAGCCGCTTCGGCAACTGCAATCGCACAACCTTGTTCGGGATCACTGTACACATAACGTGAGTTACAGTCTACGGTTAAGGCTAATCCTTTCTTCGTTCCACGCACATCGATGATAGCGGCATCACTCGGACGATTGGTCGTCATGTTTATTGTTCCCACCATCGAATCGTATTGCGTATACACCCAACGTTTAGAAGCAATGTTAGGATGCGATGCAAGGTGCATCATAACGGCAGGCATATCCGAAACATCCTTTACCGAATTAATATCAAAAGCCTTGTTCTTCTTGATGTAAGTAGGTTCCGTGTATTCTCTTTGGTAGATGGGTGCTCCGCCTCCTAATACTAATGCATCAGCAGGAACATCGGCCAACTGCTCATCGCCCATAAAGAAATGCAATCTTTCTCCTTCTATTACTTCACCAATCTGCGTACAATTCAAATCCCACTTTTTGAAAATTTCTTCAACTGCTTTCTCTTCTCCTTTCTTCACCACCACTAGCATGCGTTCTTGAGATTCACTCAACAAAATTTCCCATCCTTTCATGTTTGCTTGTCGAGTAGGAACTTTATCCAACCAAATATTCATTCCATGCTTACCTTTTGCCGACATCTCACTCGTAGAACAAATAATTCCCGCAGCACCCATGTCTTGCATTCCAATCACAGCACCCGTCTTAATAATTTCTAACGTGGCTTCTAATAAAAGTTTCTCCATAAACGGATCACCTACTTGAACAGAAGGTAGGTCATCTTGGGAATCAGCGTGCAAGTCACCCGATGCAAAAGTAGCACCGTGAATACCATCTTTACCAGTAGAAGATCCAACGATGTAAACGGGATTTCCAGCTCCATAAGAAATGGCAGAAACCGTTTCGCCTTCTTTCACAATTCCAACCGACATCGCATTCACCAAAATATTTACATTGAACGAATCATCAAAAAATACTTCGCCGCCCACAGTAGGTACACCAAATGCATTTCCGTAATCACCAATTCCTTTAACAACGCCGCGCATCAACCATTGTGTCTTTGCTAAATTTGGATTGCCAAAACGCAACGAATTTAATTGAGCGATTGGACGAGCACCCATCGTAAAAATATCACGATTGATTCCACCAACACCTGTGGCTGCACCTTGATAAGGCTCAATGGCGGAAGGATGATTATGCGATTCAATTTTAAATGCACAAGCTAATCCATCTCCAATAGCAACCAAACCGGCGTTCTCTTCACCAGCCTTTGCCAACATATGCGGACCTTCTTTCGGAAGCGTTTTTAACCAAGTGATCGAATTTTTATATGAGCAGTGCTCCGACCACATCACCGAAAAAATACTGAGCTCAGTAAAATTGGGAAGACGCCCTAAAATTTCTTTGATTTTAGCAAATTCATCAGGCAATAGACCTAGTTTCTTCGCGGTTTCAACGGTTGTTAATTCTTCAGTAGCAAGCGACATAGTTTGTTTTTTTATGGATGTAATTAAGAATGAAAGAGTAAAGTCGAGGACCTTTTTTCATTCTTAATTTTCTTTTGCAAAAATAGGATGTTTACTTCTATGCTCGTATTATTTTATCTTTGACGATATGCTTGAACTCGCTTTAACGCTAGCCACCATTTTCTTCGCTATATACTTGATTGGCAAATGGAAGATATTCCAAATTGAAGGAATTTCCATTTCGGTTTTTAAAGGATTGTTTATAATTAAAATTATAGCCGCATTGGCATTATATGTAATTTATACTCAATATTATAAGGATCGAGCGTATGCCGATATTTTTCGATATTATGACGATTCTGAAGTAATTTATAACACCTTGTTTTCAAAACCCTGGGATTTCTTCCGAATGCTCACTGGAATTGATGGTCGGGCCCCCGAAATTGTGCCTTATTATGATGTCATGAAAAATTGGTACAACACCGATTTGATCTTTAATGATAGCCGCACCATGATTAGGATTAATGCCTTTTTGCGACTTTTTTCCATGGGCACTTATTTTCCCCATGCCGTGGTGATGTGTTTTTTAGCGATGCTTGGATTAACCGGAATATTTAGAATAGCAAACGAATTGATAAAAGGAAAATCACTTTTGTTAATGGTCATTATTTTTTTATTGCCTTCCACTTTGCTATGGACATCTGGAATGATAAAGGAAGCTTTCTTAATTTTTGCATTAGGAGTTTTGATGTATCAAATTTCGCAAGCGTTAAAGATGAATGATTTTTCTGGAAAGCGAATTTCATTTATGATTATTACAATGATGATATTATTGACGGTAAAGGCTTACGTTTTATTTCTGATTTTTCCTGTTTTGTTAATTTGGGTGATTAGTCATTATCGAAAAAGGATTTCTTTCTTGTTTATGATTTTCTTTTTTAGTGGTTATTTTTTACTCTTAGGTGGAATGGCTCCCGTGTTAATTGGGAAGGAAGTGCCCTCTATGATAGCAAAAAAACAAGCAGAATTTTATTTCGTTGCTGATCGTGAAAATGCACAGAGTGTTATCGAGGTTACACGATTAGAACCTACCTGGACAAGTTTAATTGTGGAAGCACCAAGTGCATTTCTTCGAACCTTGTTTTTGCCAATGCCACAGCATGCTCATAATATTTTGATGTGGTTTTCGGTGTTGGAAAATTTCCTCATACTATTTATTATATTATTTCTATTATTTAATTTGAAAAAGCAGAATGGGTCAGCCAATTTAATGTTGGTTTCCGCATTTTTTGTTTTTGGATGTACCATCTTTGTTTTGTCAGGATGGGTAACACCGATCATTGGTGCTTTAGTTCGTTATAAAGTACCCGGACTTCCATTCTTCCTCTTTCCACTCACTTTCTTTTCGTATCACAAATGGATGAGCGGTACGCAGTTCAAATGGTTTTATTCAAATAAAGGATAAGCATGTTTCTTCTCATCCTGCATATTATTTTGGTGTATTTTATTTTTTCACGCACTCAATGGTTGCGGTTAGATGGAATTTCAAAGGGATTAGTACCCTCTGTACTTTTGCTAAAAGTAATTGGCGGATATTTTATAGCTCGCTATTATTTAGCAACGTATCAAGGTGGTGATATGCTGGGATATTTAGCAGATGCAAATCAATTTTATATTTTGTTTACGCAAAATCCTCTGTATTTTTTAAAAATCATAATGGGTTTGGATGTGCAAGCCGAAGACCTTCGTGAATTTTATTCTCATTTGACTTCGTGGTTTACCAGTGGATATTCAAATCAATATAATGACGCTCGTTCTGTCATTCGATTTCACGCATTGGTCCGATTGTTTTCGGATGGAAATGCTTGGATTCATTTACTGTGGTCGAATGTATTTTGTGTGATGGGAATGATTGCATTAATAAAGTTCATCGCTCATCAAAGAATTCAATCGACTGCTTTTAATCAATTTGCATTGCTCCTTTTATTTCTACCCAATGTTTTTATTTGGTCTTCGGCTATTATGAAGGAACCCTTGTTGATTTTTGCCATGGGAATGACATTAAGAAGTTTTCAATTGTGGAACTATGAAAGAACAATTTCTAATTTCTTTAAGTTTTTAATTTTCGTTTTCTGTTTTTTACTTGTTAAATCATTTTGGTTACTAGCATTTCTTCCAGGAATGTTGATATGGGCATTTATTCCGCAGATGAAAAAATCGGTGGTGATGATTACATTTTCTTATGCGTTATCGTTGATGATCGTCTTACTTATTGGTGAAATTGTGTTGTCATTTAATTTACCCGATCTCCTTTTTGGTCAACAAAGAAATATGTGGCGGTTTGCTGTTTATATGCACTCCGGTAGCCTCATTCATCCTCTTTCATTTGCTCCAAATCCGTTGAGTTTTCTGTTGCATATACCTGAAGCCTTTTGTTATGGTATGTTCCAACCTTGGCCATGGCAATTAGCCAATTGGTTTTATTTTCCACTCTCACTTGAAAATTTTATTTTTCCTGCGATGGTCGCAACCAGCATTTATAAATTTAAAAGGAATGGAAATACTATTCCTCCTGAAATAATAATAGCCCTTATCGCCGGAATCGCAATCGTGATTATTAGTGCTTTCACGACTCCAGTAATTGGGAGCTTGATTCGATATCGGATGCCCGGATTGTTGTTGATGGTGTTATCAGCATTGACTTATTTCTATTCAAAGAATGTAAATTCATCCTCCAACCCTTCCATTTGATTTTTTCTATTTACTTTGCATAAAAGAAATTACAGCCTATGAAACTTTTTCGACGAAAAAGCATAAGTCAAATCTTAAAGCAAATCGAAGCTGGCGAGTCAGAAAGCCACGGAGGACTTAAAAAGCATCTTCGTGTTGTTGATCTTACTGCCCTCGGAATTGCTGCTATTATTGGAGCTGGAATTTTTAGCACCATCGGAAATGCGTCTGCTGCTGGTGGACCTGGTGTCGTGTTTCTTTTTGTTTTCACAGCCATCGCCTGCGGATTTGCGGCTTTTTGCTATGCTGAGTTTGCGAGTTTAGTTCCTGTTAGTGGTTCTGCTTATACCTATTCTTACGTGGCCTTCGGGGAGTTGTTTGCATGGATCATTGGTTGGGCATTAATCATGGAATATGCTATCGGAAATATTGTTGTAGCTATTTCGTGGTCGAGTTATTTC
>JANOAX010000156.1:0-15200 GCA_031411335.1 Bacteroidota bacterium | reverse complement strand
AAGCCCAGATACGAGAGCAGCCGTGTTTGGTTTTAATAGCGGACTCGATACACACGGTGCTGCAATTGGACCAACCATAGCGTTATTGTGGCTTTGGTGGATTCCTGGCGATTATTCAACTTTGTTCACCATAGCATTTATTCCAGCCGTAATTAGCTTGCTATTGACTTTGCGTTTGAAAGAGAAAAAAGTAAGTGCGGAAGTGAAATCTAAAACGCATGTTGGATTTTTTTCTTATTTCAACTATTGGAAAACGAGTCATCAGAGCTTCAGGAAATTTTTATTTCCATTGATGTTGTTTGCATTGGTAAATAGTCCCGATGTGTTTTTGTTGATGGCATTAAAAGAAGCTGGATTTTCCGACACCGCCATGATTGCAGTTTACATCTTATACAATTTACTGTATGCATTATTGGCATTGCCCATTGGTGTTTTGGCAGATCGATTTGGAAAAATTAAGGTAATGTTATTTGGTGTTTTTCTATTTGCTGTTTGTTATACAGGAATGGCATGGATGAATTCCTTAGCAGCATTTACAGTTTTGTTTGCTGTTTATGCTCTATCCATCTCCTGCTTAGAATCGGTTGCAAAGGCAGTTATTTCTACCATAGTACCATCGCATGAACGTGGACAAGCCATCGGTTTTTATTCGAGTGTAAATAGTTTGGGTGTGCTTTTCGCAGGAGCGTGGACAGGAGGATTGTGGGCGATGGGCGGTCCCCAACTGGTTTTTTCAATTACTGCATTTGTTGCTATGATCGCATTTTTTATGCTGCGATGGAATGCATCAAAAATTATAAATCATGTTGTCTGAAAAACTATTGCATATATGCTTTTACATATTTTCCAATAATATCAAATTCTAAATTTACCACATCACTCACTTTCATGGTTTTAAAATTAGTATGCTCAAAGGTGTAAGGAATGATGGCGACGCTGAATTTTCCTGGCTGAGATGCTGCAACAGTTAAACTCACTCCATTCATGGTGATTGAACCTTGTGGAACAGTAACGTGACCTGCGTTTTTATCATAGGTAAATTCCATCAACCAACTTCCATTTTCATCTTTAATTGAGGAACAAACTCCTGTTAAATCAACATGACCTTGCACAATATGTCCATCAATTCTTCCATTCATCAACATGCAACGCTCAAGGTTTATTAAATCGCCTCTATGAATATTTCCTAAATTGCTTTTGCGTAATGTTTCAGCAATAGCGGTCACAATATAGCCTTCTGGTCGAAATCCGGTCACAGTTAAGCAAACACCATTATGCGCCAAGCTTTGGTCAACTTTTAATTCTTCAATAAAGGAGCACTCAACTGTAAATGTTTTGTTTCCCCCTTCTTCCACTACAACTAACACTTTGCCAAGTGCTTCAATAATTCCTGTGAACATGATGTAGATACTTTGAATTTAAATATAAAAGTATATAATTATTACTATGGTCAAAGTCTTTTATGGTAAAAACTAGCTTAAAAGTATTATATGTTTGGCAAGAAACTTTTCTGAGAGAACCTTAGCGCATTAGTAACCTTCATGAGAAACTTGTCGAAGCGCAGCCTTTGCGACTCTGCGCCTTTGCGAGAAAATTTATCGTAGCGCAGACTTTGCGACTCTGCGCCTTTGCGAGAAAATTTATCGTAGCGCAGCCTTTGCGACTCTGCGCCTTTGCGAGAAAATTTATCGTAGCGCAGCCTTTGCGGCTCTGCGCCTTTGCGAGAAACTTTCCGCGAGAAACCTATTTTTTCGCGAGCCCTTTTTTGTAAACTTGTAAACATCGATCTCTTGCAAAGGCATGTTCAACTATCGGTGGTGGATAGCCGAAGTCTTCAAACTCAGGTACCCATTTTCGAATGTATTTAAAATCGGGATCAAATCGTTGTGTTTGAAGGTATGGATTGAAAATTCTAAAATAGGGAGCAGCATCACATCCGCTTCCTGCAGCCCATTGCCACCCACCGTTGTTGGCACTCAAGTCGAAGTCGAGCAATTTGGAAGCGAAGTATGCTTCTCCCCACCGCCAATCAATCAATAAATGTTTGGTGAGAAAGCTCGCGGTGATCATGCGCACTCGATTATGCATAAATCCAGTTACATTGAGTTCGCGCATTCCCGCATCAACAATGGGATAGCCCGTTCGCCCTTCACACCAAGCTTTAAATTCGTCTTCGTTATTTCTCCATTCAATGAAATCGTAGGCAGGTTTAAAAGCGCTTTGTACAACATGTGGAAAATGCCAAAGGATCATCATATAGAATTCTCGCCAACAGAGTTCATTCAGCCATGATGAACTCAATTTTTGTGCTTCCTTAATTAATTTTCGAATACTAACGGTTCCAAATCGAAGGTGTAAACTAAGACGAGAAGTTCCTGCTACACTTGGAAGATCACGAGTATCTTGATAATGCTGTATAATCGATTTGTTTATTTCTTTGCTGGGAAAAGAACTATCGTTTTTTTCAAATCCCATCGATTTCAACGTTGGTATAATTGAAGAAATATTCTGATTTAGTTTACTCAAAAGATTTTTAGTGTCGTAATTAGGAATACCTTCTTCTTTCAACTTCTCCATCCATTTTTTGCTGAAGGGAGTATAGACGGTGTACGGTAGTCCATCTTTCTTTAGAATCTCATCTTTTTCAAAAAGCACTTGGTCCTTGTATGAATGAAATTCAATTTTATTTTTTGCCAATTGACTTTCTATTTCCTTGTCTCGAACTTTAGCATAAGGCTCGTAATCGTGATTCGTGTAAACTGCAGCAATATTATAGTCCTTAAGTAGTTCTTTCCAGACTTTTATTGGAGTGCCATATCGCACATCCATACAGGCACCATACGGTAGAAGCTGTTGGTTTAAAAGTGTAATTTGATCATGAATAAATTGAAGTCGACGATCTTTCTTATCTTGCAAGTGATCTAAAATATCTTTATCGAAGATAAAAACACATTGTACTTTGTATCCGCTTTTCAAACTATGATATAAGGCAGCATTGTCTTCTAGTCGAAGATCGCGACGAAACCAATGAATAACTACTTTATTTTCCATATAGTTGTTGGAACGATCGGATTAGTGTTGGGAATTTAAATTTATATCCACTTTGTTTAATTTTTTCAGCGCTTACTCTTGAACTATTTAGAATAATGCTGCTTCGTTCACCCATGATGAAGCGGAGCAAAATTGCTGGAACTGGTATCAGAAAACTCCATTTTAAGATGGGAGCTCGTAATGCTCGCATGAAATCAATCATTCTTGAAGGTTCTGGGCTAACAGCGTTAAATACACCACGCATATTCTTACTTTCAATTCCATGAATCATCTGTAAGCAAATATCATCGATGTGAATCCAACTAATGTATTGCTTTCCATTTCCTAGTACAGGACAAATTCCAAAGGGAATCGAAGCACTCATTTCTTTTAATGCTCCTCCATTTTTTGATAGTACCACTCCAATTCTAAATAGAATGGTTCGAATGGATGTGTCTTGATATGCCTTTTCCCATTCAACTGTGGATTCCGCTAGAAAGCCATTGCCCATTGCTGATTCTTCTGTCAACATTTCCTCGTTTCGGTCACCATAATATCCAATAGCTGAAGCGGAGATAAGTACACGAACTTGGTTTTTATTTTCTTTTAATGCGTTTAATATGCAGACTGCCGATTGCGTTCTACTTTCAATTACTTTTTTTCGATAACTTTTTGTCCATGCATGATTAGAAATACTTGCTCCCGACAAATTAATTATGGCATCGCAATTTTCTAGTGCATGTGCATCCATCTTCCCTAACTCCGGATCCCACAAGTAAGAAGTAATTCCTGCCTCGGGAGTAGCAGAACGACTCAGCCATGCCACATCATAACCTTTCTCTAATAGAAGTGTCGTTAATCGTCTGCCGATTAATCCTGAGCCACCACCAATGAGTACTTTTTTCATAAATTTAGAACAAGGGAACAAATGAATTGTTTATAGATCGATGAAATAATTTGTAATCAATACTTCTTTCACCACGAACGCAGTAAACTATAATTTACTCCACCAAATAAGCAGGATCAAATCCACTATCTCCTGGATCAAAATTCAAGATAGGAGCAACGGGTGGACGTTTTCCAAATCGAACTTGTAAACTAATCCGAAGATAAGGTGTTGCCACTTGCTTTGCTTTGTAATCATCAATCTGCAAGCTGCCTGATGTAGTCATTCCAACTTCCGGTGTAAGGACTACATGTCGAGTGGTGTAATAACGAGCTAGCACACCTACTCGATAATATTGAAAACGATACAACAGTGGTTCGTCTTGATAGATACTATCTGGTTTTAAGTAATGATATCCTCCTGTATTTTGAATTTTAGCACTCAAACTAATTTTTTTTGAGAAAACATGAGTGTACATCGCATTAAAAGGAAACGTCATTTGAATTTGATCATCGTTCCCTAATTTAATTCCAAATCCTATTAGTGGTAAGGGAAGATCCCTGCCCATTACTGGAGTGTACATCACGCCAAGCGTATGCCACCAAGTATTATTATGATAAAGCTTTCTCCAAACAAATGCTCCATGATAGCGCAAATAATTTAGTTTGAAATTAAATGATTCAGAAGGTAGGGAAGTAGAAAACTGCACTAAATATAAATTTCTTAAACCTTTTGCCATGAGCGCTGTTATACCTAGCCGACCCATAGTAAGTATTCGGTCGGGTTCAAGGAAATCGAGTTGCGAAATTTTTCCTGTAGCTCCACCGTGTAGAAGTACAGCAAAGAAAGGTTTTCCCCCATCGGCAGAGAGCCAATCTTTTCCTAGATAAAGCGGAAACCGAAAGCTGAATCCTGTAGCAGCGTGTCCATTCTCCATGGTCGTGTCTTTAACCTCGCTCGGTTCTAAATATTCTTCATCAACTTGCCACATGGGAGAAAGTAATGCATGTGGTTTGTAGCCGCCTTGAGCGTTAACGAAAAGTTGAAAACATAAAAAGCAGCCGACTAATAATAAACTCTTGTTTGGAAATAATTTTAATATTTGCATCCTGTCTGATTGCCTTTTCATAGCTTTCAAAGATACTACATGAACGAAGTACTACTTGAAAAATATCGCCATGATCTTGCCTTTTTGAAGGCAATGGCAGATCAAACCGTAAAAGACTTTGATCGTTTTAATTATACGGTCGTTTTTAACGATAATTTACCCATTCAATTTAATACCTATCTTATTCAGTTAAAAGAGCAGCTCAAAGAGTGGTGTAAACATGATGGAACTCGGATTCCAGGTTTACTTTACCATATTGATTTACCCGAACACCTTTTACCTGCCCGCTATGGTTGCAGAGATGTTGGTCGTCTCTCCGAATTGATTTTACAACGGGAGTTGATTAAAGTGGTGATGCGAAAACTTTATTCATAGAAATTTGTTGTCCACACTGTATTGCTCTCTCTTCTTAAAATTAAGTACATTATAAATGTTATATGAATAACTTCTCCATTAAAGATATTGAAGTTTTGACAGGAATTAAGCCGCACACGCTTCGAATTTGGGAACAACGTTATGGAATCCCATTGCCTAAGCGGACTGCCACAAACATACGTTACTACACAGGTGATGACGTGAAACTTTTGTTGAATGTGGCAATGTTGAATCGCCAAGGGTATAAAATTTCCAAAATAACAAAAATGAGTAAGGAGGAGTTAGACAAGCTTGTTGTTGACCTCACTATCTCAAACAATGATCAAGATGTGAGAGTTGAGTTATTAATTAAAGCAATGTTTTCTTTAGATGAAATTGGTTTTAATCAAGTTTTGCAATCAAGCATCGATAAAAATGGTCTTGAAGAAGTCTTTAAAGCTTTAGTTTTTCCTTTAATGGCAAAAATTGGAATCATGTGGCAAACAGGTTCAATCAATCCGGCGTATGAACATTTTATATCACACTTGATTCGTCAAAAATTATATGTTGCCATTGCGTCGTTACCCAAAGCAGATCCAGAGAGTTCGAAGCGCTTTATTCTGTTTCTGCCATCAAATGAACCGCATGATATTACCCTTCTTTTTGCAAATTATCTGATTCGATCTGCAGGTCATCACACAAATTATTTGGGCCCCAATTTGCCGATAAATGATTTATCTTCAGTAATGAAATTGTACAGAGCAGATTTTATTTTGACAGTTTTAACTTCGGCTTTTTCAAATCTAACTCCATTGCAAATTGCAAATAAATTGCATAGCGATTTTCCAAACACTTCAATTTTATTGGCCGGAAGTCAAGTAGCACAGGCGCACGTCCATTATCCTCCAAACGTTAAGCTTTTATTTTCTTTTGATGATTTTACCGCTTTACTAGAACAATTGAAATCCTAAAGCTTTGACTAGCTTTTGAGGCCATCTTCTTTTTAAACTCTTTTTGCTTCTGAAGAAGGGTGAATGACCTTGAATATTTTTTCAAATGGATTAAGATCAATATATTAATTTAAAAATCGGTTTCTGTTTGAACTTTTAATCATCTATAAAAGGTGAGCGGATTTCTGGAGGAAATCTAAAAGAAGAGTTCATAATTGGAAATTATGAAAATTTTTAGCTTGATTTCCAATTCTTTATATTTTGTTTAAGTATTTTACCATATAAGTTAAACAAAAACTTGCATTCGGAGTTATAGTGTTATACTTTTGTTGAACTATTAATATAAAAACTTAAACAAAATGACACAACTTGAATTCAATTATCATGTAAAAGAGCAATACGGTCCCCTACGTGGCTATGCTTACAAATTAACTCGCGCCATTGAAGATGCCGAGGATTTAGTACAGGAAACCATGCTCAAGGCGTTTAAAAACAAGGACAAATTTGTGCCAGGAACGAACTTGAAGGGATGGCTTTATACCATCTTAAAAAATCTCTTTATCAATGAGTACAGGAAAAAAGTGAACCGCAAAGTGATTCATGATGATACCGAAAACCAATATTATTTAGAGAATGTAAAATATTCAGAAACCAATGATGGCTTAGGACGAGTGGCGATGAAAGAAATTAGTCAAGCGATTAATGCGTTGCCAGATAATTTGCGCATTCCATTTATGAAATCATTTGAAGGGTATAAATATTCTGAAATTGCTGATGAACTGCACGTGCCATTAGGTACTGTAAAAATTAGAATTCATGTAGCCCGTCAAAAATTAAAAGAATCTTTAATGGAATATGGCCAGGATTATGGTTTGAGTTTAAATTAATACTTGTTTCTAATTTAAGTAATGAATTCAAATGCACACATTCATTTCACCCTTGTTGGAGAGTTAGTTCCAATCAATACTTCTCTCTGTTTCGACTTTTGGGTACAATAGACACATCATGTCATATCATCGTGAAGCGTTGCCACTATCATGAGATGTCAACTTATTTTTAGTATCTTAATCCCCTTTGGCGATTGAGTGCTGTCTGAATTCACGTATTGAAATTTACCTCTCGATAGTTTATGTGATTATAAATCGCTTATTCATCTATTCACCAACTCACCAACTCACCAACTCACCAATTTGCCAACTTGCCAATTACCTATACTCTTCTTTATACATTTTCACCATGAGTACGAAATAAGAAATCAGCAACGGACCGAATACAATTCCAGGAAGTCCAAACCACTGCATTCCAAAAATCACCCCAAGCACGGTAACCATGGGATGTACATTCGCGAATTTTTTCTGCAGCGTAAAACGAAATACATTATCAATATTGGTGATGATTAAGGTGCCACAAATTAAGATGGCTATACCTTGCCAATGATTGCCGTTTGCATATTGGTAAATCCCTGCTGGAATCCATACCAACGCAGTTCCCACCAGCGGAATAAAGGACATGAATCCAGTGATGGTACCCCAAAACCAAGGTTGATCCAAATCGCAAAACCAAAAAATAGTACCTGCGGTCAGTCCCTGTAAAATGGCAAGTACGGGTGCACCCAACACATTGCTGAAAACTGCCATCTCCAGTTCAGATGAAAATTGTTGCGAGTGATCGGACTCAAAAGGTAAATAATCAATTAATATTTTTTCTAAGTCACCTTGATTTTGTAAGAGGTAATAAAGAATGAAATACATCATTCCTATGGTCGCTAATGCATCCGCAGTAGCACCTAAAATTTGTGGAATAATATTACTTGCTAAACTCTGAAACTTCTCAATCATATCAGGAATCAACACACTAAAACCTGTTTGAGAATAGATGAATACATCCATTTGCTTTAATCCATTTATCAAATCATTGCTATGGATGATTGCATAATTTATTTTAGAAGCCAACAGCCCATATAACGACCAAAAAGGAAGGAGGATGGTTATGAAGGAAATGAACAATATCAAGACAATAGAAAGCGTTTTATTCCAATTCTTCTTGATGGTTAAATATTTTAAGAATGGCCTTGCCAATACATAAAGTATTGTGGCAGAGAGGAAGGAAGTTAAAAATCCAATTAAAGACCAAAATAAAAAGATGCCCAATAAGATGATGACCAGCAAGCTCACAACTTGATTTCGGTTGTTATTCATGGAATAAAAATAATCATTTTGGTACATTACGATCTATTATCTTTGAAACATTAAAAAATAATTATGTCCCTATTCGCCAACCATCGTCGTAAACTGATTCTTTTGATGTTGATTCCATCAACCTTTTTAAGTATCAGCTTTGTAGACGATTATTTTATGATTAGCAAACAGCTCGATATTTTCTCTGCAGTGTATCGTGAAGTCGATCAGTTTTATGTGGATGATGTGAAGCCAGGTGAATTATTAAAAGTAGGAATTGATGGCATGTTAAAGACCATCGACCCTTACACTAATTTTTATCCTGAATCGGAAATTGAAGATTATAGAATGAAGCATGTCAGCACGGAGTACGGTGGTATTGGGGCTTCTTCTTTTCGTTATGGGGATAGTATTGTGATTTATGATGTGTACGAAGGCTACCCCGCTCAATTGGCCGATGTGCGCGCTGGTGATCTTTTAATTTCTGTGAATGGAAGAGCGATTAAAGGATTGACTCCATCTGAAATTGATGATATGATCAAAGGGCAGGCGGGTACTGTTGTGAAAGTAGGATTGTCGCGTTATGGTGAATCAGCGCTCATCGAAAAGTCAATTACCCGCGGAGAAATAAAAGTAAAGAATGTTCCTTACTACGGAATGATCAACGACAGTGTGGGTTATATTAAACTCGATAAGTTTTTGCAAAATTGTTTCAGTGAAGTGCACGATGCCTTAGTCGATTTGCAAAAGAACAAAGGCCTCACATCGCTCGTTTTTGATTTGCGAGGTAATGGGGGCGGACTGTTGGAAGAGTCGGTGCAAATGTTGAATTTATTTGTGAAGAAAGGAGAGTTGCTAGTAACTCAAAAAGGAAAAACGGAAGGATCAAATAATACATACATTGCAAAAGTAGATCCGATTGCGCCCGATTTAAAAGTAGCTGTTTTGATTGATAAAAATTCTGCATCAGCGAGTGAAATTACAGCAGGGAATTTTCAAGATCTAGACCGTGGTGTAATCATTGGACAAAGAAGTTATGGAAAAGGGTTGGTTCAACAAACTCGACCACTTACTTACAATGCGCAAATGAAGTTGACGGTGGCAAAGTATTACACGGCTAGTGGTAGATGTGTTCAAACACGCATTTATAATCACGATGAAGGAAATGCAGTAACCGAAGTTCCCGATTCATTGATGAAAGCTTTTAAGACGAAGAACGGAAGAACAGTGTTTGATGGTTCTGCTATTTACCCAGATCGATTCTTGGCTTTATCAGATACCAGCAACATCACAAAAAGCTTAATTGGAAATTTTATCATCTTCGATTATGCAAGCAGATACCGTCAACAACATGGTAATATTGATTCTGTCGATGTGTTTTCATTCACAGATGCTGACTTCAAAGATTTTGAAAATTATGTGAACACTGAAAGTTATACTTATTCTACACAAACAGAAAATACTTTTAAACTTTTGAAAGAAGCCGCTATTCGTGAAAAGTATTATGCCAGCAATAGCAATGAAATTGATAAATTAGGAAAAGAGTTGAATCACGATAAAGCTGCCGATTTAAGATTATTTAAATCGGAGATAAAAAGTTTTATTGAGAAAGAATTGATTACTCGCTATTATTTCCAAACAGGAAAGTATAAATACATGTTCAAGCACGACGATACCATCAAAGAAGCATTAGCAGTTTTGGGAAATAATACACTTTACAATTCCATTTTAAAAGGAGAAGGAGAGTATAAAGTAATTGGAAAGCCGAAGAAGTAATAATCTTATTTCATCTTTGTCTTTGAGAGAAAATTTTCATACTGAGCTTGGCGAAGTTTGCGCCTTCATTAGAAGACTTTGCGCCTTTGCGTCTTTGCGAGAAATATTAGCGTAAAAAAATCAACCGAATGTCTAAGCACCACCGAACTCGGTGAGAAAATTTCTTGCGTTCATTTTCACGCTTCTTTTTTATGGAAAAAATCATTCAACATTTTCGATTTATTAATTTGTATTGCTAAATTAAAGTTCAGAAAATTGCTCGCAAAGGCGCAAAGTCGCTAAGGCTGCGCTTCGCCAAATTTCTTCACAAAAAGTTCTATGTTAAAAGCTGATTATAACAAACTACTAAGTTTTAAAATTCTCACTCCTTAGCGCCTTAGCGCCTGCGAGAAAATTTAGCTTAGAGAAAATCGACCGAATGGCTTAGCGACCGTTGCGAGAAATATTAGCGTCTTTAACGCACTCCTTTGAACTGATCTAGAAAGCGGACATCATTCTCTGAAAAAATACGAAGATCTTTGATGCTGTACTTAAGCATCGTGATTCTTTCAATGCCCATTCCGAATGCAAAGCCACTGTATTTTTTGGAGTCAATTTTATTGTTTTCCAACACAGCGGGATCAATCATTCCACAACCTAAAATCTCAACCCATCCCGTGTATTTACAAATATTGCAACCCTTGCCTTTGCAAATGGTACAACTGATGTCCATCTCCGCGCTAGGCTCAGTGAAAGGGAAATAGGAGGGACGAAGTCTGATTTTTGTGTCAGCTCCAAACATCTCTTGAGAGAAATACAATAAAGTTTGTTTTAAGTCGGCAAACGAAACGTTTTCATCAATATAAAATCCTTCTACTTGATGAAAGAAACAATGTGCGCGAGCTGATATAGCTTCATTTCGATACACTCTGCCCGGACAAATAGTTCGAATGGGAGGTGCTTGATTTTCCATCACTCTCACCTGAATAGATGAAGTATGTGTGCGCAATGCTAAAGAACCTTTGTACTTTTCTTGATCGGGATTTACATCGATGAAAAAAGTATCCTGCATATCACGCGCTGGATGCTCAGGAGGAAAATTCAATGCCGAGAAATTATGCCAGTCGTCTTCAATCTCGGGACCATCACTAACGTTGAAGCCTATCCGCGAAAAGATACTAATGATTTTTCTGCGCACCAAACTCAACGGATGAAACGACCCCAATGGATTTGGATCCGAAGGTAAACTCAAATCAATATTTTGATTTGAACCAGTTTCTGCATCTTCAAATGCATCTTTAAATTGATTCAACCGATCTTCTGCAGCTACCTTCAATGAATTCACTTGCAATCCGAAAGATTTTCGCTCTTCAGGAGCCACCTCTTTCATCTTCGCAAACAATTCCGTCAGCACTCCTTTCTTCCCTAAAAAGCGAACACGAAAAGTCTCCAACTCCTCTTTATTAGCAGGAGTAAAACTTTTCGTCTCTTCAATTAATGAATTTATGTCTAACATGTTTTTTTCAATTAAGAATTCAGAATGTAGAATTCAGAATTTGATAGGCGGTTCGTTTGAGTATGAATATTTCGAAAGATGAATAAGAATATATTTCAAGTTAGAAAAGGATTCGCGTAAGCGAAATTAAATCTCTAAAATTCTTAATTCTGCATTCTTAATTCTTAATTAGCTTCATCGTCATCCTTACATCCGTCTCCGGACGATCACCAGGCAAGGTTTTTACGGCTGCAATTTTATCAATCACATCCAATCCTTCTACAATTTCACCAAACACCGTGTAGTTGCGATCTAACCATGGAGAACCTCCAATGGTCATGTAATCTGACTTTTGTTTTTCGTTCATCGTGAAACCTACACGCTGTTCAGCTTGTGCAATTTCAGTTTCTGTCATCGGCTTGCCTTGTACTATATAAAACTGACAACCCGAACTAGCTTTTTCTGGATTGCCATCTCTGGCAGCAGCCAAAACACCTTTCTTGTGATAGAGTGTATCTATTAATTCAGCAGGAATTTTATATCCTACATCACCTGATCCTAACATTTTTCCTGGAGCAGCATCTTTTGATTGTGGGTCGCCGCCTTGTATCATAAATCCTTTAATAACACGGTGGAAGAGAAGGCTATCATAAAACCCTTCACTAACCAATTTTATAAAGTTCGCCCTGTGTAAAGGAGTCTCTTTATAAAGTTTCAATTTCATAGTACCATAATCGGTGATAATCTCAATTAATGTGTCTGTAACTGCTTTTTCCATTGATTTTTTCTTCTTTTGAGCGAATGTATTCGTTCCAATTGCAAGCATGAGGCCTAGGCAAATGAGGAATATTTTTTTCATAGTATTGATAATTAATTACTTTTGTTTGTAAGAATCCATTAAATATTATAATTGTTCTTGTTGCAAGTTTAACTAAATTTGAACAATCATTGGTTATCTACGTATAACAAAAAGTAATTTAGAAAAATGAATCGATATCTCCTCTTATTCTGCCTTGCCCTTGTTGGATTGGTTACTTCTTCTTCTTGTAAGAAGACAAAAGACTGTGAAGCCATTATTACTGTGGTTGATACTATGGGTCGAGCCGTTTCCGGTGCAAAAGTAGTTTTGCGACAGGATAGTGTTGTTAATCCTCAGACTGGCGTTCGAGCGGATATCTTTGGTGAACAATTTACTACGAGTAGTGGCGAGGCGATTTTTTCATTTAAGTGGGAGGCAGTTTTAAATGTTGAAGTCACCTCTTTAACGACTTCAGCGAAGGATTATATCCGCTTAGAGCAAAGCGAAACCGTTCGTAAAACGGTGACTGTTAAATAGTATACTTTTTCTTCCCTTTCACCTTTCTTCTTTAGATGGATTCATGAGCCACACAAATGGCTTGGTTGTCACTCATTGACTATTTTTGCATGAAATTCTTCATGTATGTCAATCAAAACTGTAGATAATTATAAATTCTCTGGAAAAAAAGCACTTATTCGAGTTGATTTTAATGTGCCACTCAATGCCGAACTTCAGGTAACTGATCCCACTCGTATCAAAGCGGCAATTCCAACCATTCAAAAAATACTGAAAGACGGTGGTAGTGTAATTTTAATGTCTCATTTAGGTCGACCAAAGGAAGGTCCAGTCGATAAGTATTCTTTGCGTCATATCGTTTCTACTTTAAGTGAGTTACTTCAAACGGATGTGAAGTTTGCGGATGATTGCATAGGCGTTTCTGCCGATGGGTTGGCTGCGAACTTAAAGTCCGGCGAAGTATTGTTGCTAGAGAATCTTCGCTTTTATAAACAGGAAGAAAAAGGAGATGTAGAATTTGCAAAGAAACTATCCACTTACGGTGACGTCTATGTGAATGATGCATTCGGTACGGCGCACAGAGCTCATGCTAGTACAGCCGTGATTGCACAATTTTTTAAAGGCAATTGTATGTTTGGTTATGTGATGGCTGGTGAGTTATTGAATGCAGAAAAAGTGTTGAATGCACCTGAAAAACCTTTTACGGCCATCATGGGTGGCGCAAAAGTGAGCGATAAAATTTTGATCATCGAACAACTGATGGAAAAAGTAGATCATCTTTTGATAGGAGGAGGAATGGCATATACATTCATAAAAGCACAAGGTGGCAACATTGGAAATTCACTCTGTGAAGAAGATAAGTTAGACTTAGCACTTCAAATTCTTTCATCGGCCGCATCGAAAGGAGTCCAAATTCATTTGCCAATAGACACTGTTAACGGCAATAAATTTGATAAGGATGCAAATACTAACGTTACGGATATCCGAAGTATTGAAGAAGGATGGATGGGATTGGATATTGGTCCAAAGTCCGCAGCACTTTTTTCAGATGTGATTCAGAAAAGTAAAACAATTTTGTGGAATGGCCCGATGGGCGTATTCGAAATGAAAAAATTTGAGAACGGCACTAAAACAGTAGCCGAAGCCATTGTAGCGGCTACTGCAAAGGGAGCGTTTTCTCTCATTGGTGGAGGTGATTCAGCAGCCGCTATCAATCAATTCAATATGGCCGATAAAGTTTCTTATGTATCAACCGGCGGCGGTGCACTCCTCGAACACATCGAAGGAAAAGTATTGCCCGGCGTTGCCATGGTAAACGAATATCGCTAAGATGTAAAAGCTCTTCCAATTATTTCTCGCACCAACATTAAATCAAGAAAAGTAAGTAGAGCAAAGTATAAAATCTAGCAGCAAGTAGCGAAGCCTCACGACCAGCAGCTAGAAGCCAGCAGCTAGCAGCTTAAATTTTTCGAAGCATAATTTAAATTTACCCGAAAAACTAAATCGAACAAATGAACTATCTCGATTTCATCATTGCCATTCCCTTAGTCTGGGGTGCTTACAAAGGATTTCAACGTGGATTCATTTTTGAAATTGCAATGATCATTGGCTTGGTGCTGGGATTGTATTTAGCATTCAAAATGAGTAGTCTCTTCGAAGGATTGGTATCAAAAATGGTGGACGCATCAGGAACCACTTTACATTATTTAACATTCTTCATTGTTTTTATTTCTGTAATTCTCATCATGGTTTTCTTAGCAAAACTACTCGAAGGATTACTTAAAATTGGAAATTTAAAT
This sequence comes from Bacteroidota bacterium, assembly GCA_031411335.1. GTDB lineage: Bacteria > Bacteroidota > Bacteroidia > AKYH767-A > OLB10 > JAJTFW01. Next base: position 331 of record JANOAX010000156.1, on the reverse strand, counting down.
GTGTTCAATAAGGTGGCTGGAGCCATTTTCGGACTGTTAAAATTTGCACTGGTGGTTAGTGTTGTATTTGCTGTTTTCCGACCCATCGATGCCCACCTTGGACTCCTCTCAGCAAAAACAAAAACCGAATCTTATTTATACCAACCTGTACTTCATGTTACCAAGTACTTATTCCCCGCTATGAAAGATGTGCAGGATGAGTTTAAAAGCCGATTGAATTAGCATCATGAATCTTGCAAAAAATTATTATTTTAATAAATTGATTTGTTTATTTTATTTGTTGTTTTTAAATTTTAATTTGAATGCTCAAATATATACTGAAAATATTTTA
>JANOAX010000155.1:0-12387 GCA_031411335.1 Bacteroidota bacterium | reverse complement strand
TGCGATGAAAACCAAAATTTTGGATTACATGGAGGAGTAGCCCATTATGATGGCACCACCTGGCAAAGTTGGGACTCGACCAACTCTCCGCTATCGAATGATTATGTTGACGGCATTGTGGTTGATCACAACGACCATGTGTGGATTACTTTTTACAATAATCAAACGGGTGATGGAGGTGTTGCGAAATACGATGGAACAACATGGACTGTTTACACCACTTCAAATTCAAACCTACCTACAGAAGAATTAAAAGACATTGATGTGGATGCACAAAATAATATTTGGATTGGTTGCAACTTAGGATTGATAAAATTTGATGGTACTACTTGGACTCTTTTTACTTCCGCTAATTCAGGACTATCCGTAAACAATGGTGTTAAAGATGTGGAAGTGGATGAAGTAACAAACAAGGTATATGCAGTAACGGTTTTTTCTGTTGATGTTTATAATAACGGAACATGGACACACATCAACAACACAAATTCTCCTGTAGGAAATGCTCAATTAGCAGAAGTTGATGCGCATGGTGACACCATCATCATTGGTTCGTTGGGAAGCACATCAGCTGCATTTATTTATGATGGGACATCATGGATAACCCACCTTGCACCCTACCATGTATATGATGTTCGCATTGGTGACAATGGCAAATATTGGATATGTGGCATTGGTTTTCTCGAAAAATACGATGGTACTACTTGGACAACTTACGATAAATTCAATACAGGTTTACCTGCCATGCAAAACTTCGATGTATTTATTGACAGTAGAAATCGTGCCTGGGTTGGAAGCGCCCTCAATGGTGGTATCAGCATGTTCGATTGTCCACAGTGGGAAAGTTATGGACCTAATAATCGCAATCACTTTCCACAGCCGATCAATTATACAGGAACAGGGATGGGAGTCACCGAAGACAGCTATGGAGATATTTGGATGTTGTATGATGGATCACCAGGTGGTGTAGTACAAATACCTAATGGCGATGTTCAAAATTCAGCAGCTTGGGTAGTGTGGGATAATGTTACGGCTGGAATACCGTTGGGATTCGCTGCTCGCATTTGTGCGGATAAATCTGGAAATGTTTGGGTGGGTTCTAGTCTTGGAACTACTATAGCAAGATACAGCCATGCTACCAACTCTTGGACAAACAACTTTAATATTTCGCAGATTGGTGGCGTGCTTGAAATTAATTCCATTCGCGTGGATGATTCAAATAATGTGTGGGTTTGTGGAGCTTCAGGGCTTGCAAAATTCGACCAAACCAGCTGGACATTTTATACTTCTTTTAATACACCTTTGCAATCAGGCAATGTACTTGACATCGCATTCGACAGTTTAGGAAATAAATGGATTGCCACCGAGCATGGTTTATACAAATTCGACAACACAACATGGACATTGTTTGATCATACGAATACACCAATGTTTGGCGATTGGGTAAATTCAATTGTGTTTGATGCCAATGGACTTCTTTATATTCATGCTGAAGATGCAGTTTTTCCCAATGTGCCTCAAGGATTGCTTTCCTTTGATGGAACATCATGGATAAACTACACAACTACCAACTCAGGATTACCTGAACAATTTGTAAAAAGATTGTCTGCCGATACGCTTGGAAATATTTGGATAACTACATTTGGGAATGGAATTGCCATTTTTAATCCCGCAGGAGTAGTGGGATACGATTGCTTGAATAAAAGTTTACAACTGTGTACAACCACTACAGCAATCAACGAAAATAATGCAACAAACGAAATGGACATGGTTGTTTATCCTAATCCTTTTTCCTCTACCATAAATTTAAATTTTAACCTAAGCATTAACTGCAAAATAAATCTCACCGTTTCAGATATACAAGGAAGAATTGTAAAAACATTTATTTCCAATGAACTGAAAAGTGGAAACAACCAACTGAAGTTAGATTTAAGCGAATTAAATGCAGGAATTTATTTCTGCAATTTATCTGCAAAGAATCATTTTCAAACCATCAAAATGGTAAAAAATTAATTTCAGAGAAAATGTATTTACATCGATAGTTTTGAAATATGCATAAATGAAGTTGGTTGCTTACATGTCAACGTTCACTTTAATTACGTGGATTTGGCGACAACAATTTTATTTGAAGGATAAGGATGAATGAAATAGCAGTTGGGATTTATATTATTTCCTTAACTACAGGAAAAGATAAAATTCAAGGGAGGGTTTTGAAAATCTAGGAGCATAATATTTACACTTAAACGCAGCGGGCCTTCCTGCCGGCAGGCAGGCGCAACGTTCACGCAACGCTAGCAGCGGAAAAAATATTTGAAGTGAAATTACTTCGCTCCTAAAATCACTCTTGAAGCTTGAGGTTTACCCTGCAGTCAGAACGAAACCCCGTAGTCGAAGCAACACGAAGTACTTTTGGAAAGTGGAGTACTGCAGGGCTTGTAGCTTGTTTCCTTCCCTAAGCCAAATCACTTCGCCACTATAAGCTCCGTTAAAGTAAGAATCCAAAAACCACCTTTTAAATCGAAAATAGCTACCTTTATAAAACAAAATGAGCGTTGTACTTTTATATTGCCCTCTGCAACGCATTAAGGGTCTTTAGGGAGACGTTTGAGATTATATTAGTCATACATTTCTCGTCTCATCATCTTTATACTATACATGGCCGTTTTAGAGCATTTTACAGACAAGTAAATTAAATTTCTTCATACAGCTTGCGATTAGTAAAAAGGATTACTACATTTGATTAAATTTAAAGGCCTCAAATTCACTACTAACAAGAATTTTATGAAATTATTAAAACTTTCAATTTTATCATTCATTTTGTTGGGACTAATAAAAACAGCTAATGCTCAGCAAGCGCGACTTCTGGCAAGTCCGATGCAAATTGTTGACATTACTTCTTTCGGGCGAGATACGATAGTTGCTATTGGAGGTTATTTACTAAATCCAGTTTCAGGCTTTCCGAATTCGTCTTGCTTTATTATGAGATCAACGGATGCTGGAGCTACATGGCAATCTTTATACAGAGAGCGTTCTGAAGCACAACTTCATAAATTATATGCTTTGAACGACTCCGTTGGATTTGCTGTGGCAGATAGTGGATTGATGTATAAAACTGTAGATGCAGGTTATACTTGGAAGAAAGTAGTACTTCCATCAGCAATTCATCTTTACAATATTGAATTTACAGATTCAATTACAGGTTATGCTACCGGCTCGCAAGAACAATATTTAAAAACTACAGATGGTGGAGCTAATTGGATTGTCAAAGGTGTTGGGCCTTCTTTTAATGGATTGTATGATATTGATTGGGTGAATGACTCTATTGGTTACTTATGTGGCGAGAAAAGCTACCGGACAACCAATGGAGGATTATCTTGGTCGATTTCAAGTGCTCCTTTTATTGGATGGCGCTTAAAACAACACTGGAAAAATGCATTAGAAGGATGGTGTGCTATTGGTTCGGGATATTGTAAATCCATTAATGGTGGACAATCATGGACAGTAGATACTTCTGTTGGATTTGTTGACTTTCATAAATTTAATAATGCACGTTTCATCAGTGTAGAGGACAACGTGGTCTATCAATCTATTGATTCGGGTACAACCTGGAATCTCATAGCTACACTTCCGGTAAATTTTGACGCAACAAGTATTTACTTCACCGATTCGTTGGTTGGATATGTTGGTGGAACTAATAAAATTTATAAGACTATTGATGGAGGTTATACATGGACTCCATCTGGATACGATCACGATTTTCAAATGAATAAAGTTTTCGCATTTGATACAACAACAATTTATGCGGTAAATGTTAATTCTTTTCCTCCTTCGTTTAATTATACCTTGAACAGTGGATTAAGCTGGAATCAAAGAATTTTAACAACTGTTAACAGCATGGATGATATTGAATTTATTGATCCTATGGTTGGATATCTGGCTTCGGGTAATGGATTATATAAGACCATAGATTCTGGTGCAACGTTTACTTTAGTTAATCCAATCGTTTTAAATCAGATTAGAGCATTTAATCAAAATAATTTATTTGGATACGACAATTCAGACTATTTTACATTCAGTATTGATGGAGGCTTAACGTGGAATACCAGTTCTTCCAATTCGTTTTACCCGAAACTAGTAAAAGTAAATTCTACAATCGGATTTGTATCTGTTGGAAACACGCTTTATAGATCCACAAACAGTGGAGTTACATGGGTTGATATGAATACAACCTTTGTTCTCCCACGCAATTGGGATATGGTTGATTCATTAAATGGAGTTGCCAGGAATCATAATACAAGTGATATATACACTACTAATGATGGCGGTACTACTTGGACCTTTAGAAGCGTTAATGTTGCCAATTCATTTTTTATGATTGATCCGAACACAGTTGTTAGTTTGGGTGGAAATTATGCTATCTCTACGGATTCAGGAAATACATTTACTCCGCTTAATTTTTATTTTAATGGAGGAATGAGCGGACTTGCCAAAACACCGAATGGTGAGTTAATTTACTTTGGAGAATTCATGGCATTAAATGCAAACAATGGATTTCCATTATGCAAAGTGATTGCAAATTATTCCATTACATGGAATGATATGTTTGAATCCGATTTTATTAATATTCCGAATCAATCAACCAATGCAACACAATATGATTGGAGAATAAATGGAGTTACCGTATCAAATGCTGCTGGATATACATTTAATGGAAGTATTATTGGTAGTTATAATATTTGTTTAAAAGCGTCCACATCACCAGTTTGCTACGAAGAAAAATGTGAACCTATGACTGTTGTTCCATTTGCTTCGCAATGGCTTTTTAGAAATAGTCCAACCACTTCGATTTATCAGCATAGAGCATCATTTGTAATTGGAGATTATGCATACGAATGTACGGGAGAGTTCTTGAGTTCAGGTTCCAACTTTGGTGGACGATATAATTTAAATGACTTCACCTCGCAATCAATAGCAACATTACCGGCTGTTGCAAGACATAGTGCAATTGGTTTTGCAATTAATGGAAAAGGATATATTGGATTAGGGATTGATAATAGTTTCAACTATCTGAAAGATCTTTGGCAATACGATCCAATTACTGACACCTGGTTACAAAGAGCATCTTTCCCTGGCGCTGCATCTAAAGGTTGCTCAGTAGTCATAATTAATAATAAAGCATATATAATAAATGGATCTGCATTTAATGGAACTGCCATTACTTATTACAATGAGTGTTGGGAATATGATCCAGCTAGCGACAGTTGGTTGCAACGCAGTTCTTTTCCGGGTGCAGGCAGAACATATACATTGGCAAGTGAATCTGGTAACAAGTTAATTTGCGGAGGAGGAAATGCTACACTTAACTTTAACGATTATTTCCAATATGATCCTGCAGCCGATCTATGGACTCCTATTGCAGCGGTACCTTCAAATGCATATCGCACTAACGGACAAACTTTTTCAAAAAATAATAAGGCTTATTTTATTGGTGGATATTTTCCCTCTAACAATGAAACAACCGTTTATAGTTATGATGCAACCACTTCTACTTGGGATTCGTTGCCAGCCACAATTCCAGACATTTTAATTGATGCAATATGCTATACAAAAGGTGATAGTGTACTTTCGTGTTTTCCGTATTACAGCGGAACATACCACTCAAGATTTTATTATCTAAAGTTCCCTCCTACTATAACTGGTATAGACGAACAAGCAAGCAATAATGAAAACAAATTAGTTTCTGTTTATCCTAATCCTTCAAAAGGGACGTTTAATATTAGAAGCAATACAAAAGAAACAATTCGAAAAATAAGTTTATTCAATTCTGATAATAAATTCTTGAATTCATTCAATTATTCAGGAAGTAATCGTATTGAATTTAATATTTACAATGATGGATTTTACTTTCTAAAAGTTGAAATGGCTAATAGCATCATTTGGGAAAAAGTTATTGTAATAAAATAGAATGTCCATTTGAAAAAATAATGAAATAATTCATTACAGTAATACAAATGCACAAACTAAAACATCAGATCTTAATTCGAAATACATCCAGCTGCCTTCATTATTTTTTCTCTAAACTTCTCGTCAACAGCAAATGAAAGATTATTTGCTCCCATAAAGAATTTTATATCCGTAATTGAGAATTGAGCAATCTTACTAATACAGCAGGAGAAAAACGCATTCGCCTGGCGATGTTGAGTGGGCTGAGCACGCGTGACTATGATAAGGTAATGGATCATACTACAGAAGCATTTGGAATGAGTTAGTCTAGTTTAAGTAAACGCTTCATGGAACAAACCACGCAGGCACTTGAAGAATTTCAACAAAGAAAATTTAATGAACATAATATTATTGGACTACAAATAGACAGTATAAGTTTAGGAGAGCAAATGATGATAATATGTATGGGGATTAACGATAAAGGAAAGAAAATTCCATTGGATTTTGTTCAAAGTGCAACGGAAAATCACCGCCCTATTAAAGCAACGTTAAAGTAAGCGGCCAAAACCACCTTTTTAATCGAAAATAGCTACCTTTATAAAACTTAATGAGCGTTGCTATGTTATAGCGATAGTTTACTTACAGGAATCAAACATTAAAACATGGATGGAATAAATTTTGACTTTGGGAAAGGGTTTATTTTTAGTAAGCATATTCCCAAAGATATATCGCCCTTTGAGCGGATATTTGATATTTTCAAAGATCTACTCACCCATTCTTCTGGTGATATTGAGGAAGCTTTTGATTGGCTCAAGATGTTAGATAAAGAATATAACATTTTTACGGACGATTATACCTTCGCAGATTTTGAAGCCGACTTGAAGAAAAAGGGTTATATCAAGGAGGAGATCGAGCCCGGAGAAGATGGCGATGCAGGGGAAGGAAATGGCAAAAAATTGCTGACGGCTAAAATGGAATCAGCACTTCGTGAGTTTGCTCTCGACCAAATTTTTGGGAAATTAAAAAAGAGCGGCATTGGAAATCATCGTACGTCTAAACTAGGCGTTGGCGACGAACGAGAGGGCGAAAACAGAAGCTATCAATATGGTGATGATATGTCGTTGCTCAATATGACCGAAAGTTTAAAAAATGCACAAATCAACCATGGAATAAATGATTTACAATTAACCGAAGATGATTTAATTGTTGAGGAATCAAAACACAAAGCGCAGATGAGTACCGTGTTGATGATTGACATCAGCCACTCAATGATTCTTTATGGAGAAGACCGAATTACTCCAGCCAAAAAAGTAGCCATGGCCTTGGTCGAATTGATTCATCGCAAATACCCAAAAGACACGATTGATATCATTGTGTTTGGCGATGAAGCATGGCCCATCCAAGTAAAAGATTTGCCTTATTTAAGAGTAGGTCCGTACCACACCAATACCGTTGCCGGTTTGGAGTTGGCGATGGATATTTTACGAAGAAAAAGAAATACCAACAAGCAAATTTTTATGATTACAGATGGCAAACCTAGTTGTGTTCAATTGCCGAATGGTGAGTTTTATAAAAACAGCAATGGATTGGATGAAATGATTGTCAATCTATGTTTAAACAAAGCCGCACAAGCCAGAAAATTAAAAATACCCATCACCACATTTATAATTGCTCAAGATCCCTACTTAAGGCGATTCATTGAATTGTTCACTGCACAAAATAAGGGTAAAGCATTTTTAACGGGATTGAAAGGGTTGGGAGAAATGATTTTTGAAGATTACGAAAAAAATAGAATTAAAAAGATATAATAAAAAAGACATTCGGGTATATGAAGCAAGAAATAACATTTAAAGAACTGAAAGCATCGGGCTATGTGGATCGCAGCATCAACGAAGAAATGAAGGCCAATTTAACACAAAAATTAAGAGCCAAATTACCCGTATTTGAAGGCTTATGGGGATACGAAGACACCGTCATTCCTCAATTAAAAAAAGCCATTTTAGCTGGACATCATATTAATTTGTTGGGTTTACGTGGACAAGCAAAAACAAAAATTGCGCGCAACATGATTCAGTTATTGGATGAATACATGCCCATTGTAAAGGGTTCTGAAATCAACGACAATCCCTATCAGCCCATTTCTAAATACGCGAAAGATGTATTAGCTGAGCTGGGAGAAAATACGCCCATCGCATGGGTGCATCGCAGTGATCGATTCTTTGAAAAATTGGCGACACCCGATGTAAATGTTTCTGATTTAATAGGAGATATTGATCCTATAAAAGCAGCTACCCTAAAACTACCTTACTCCGATGAAAGAGTCCTCCATTATGGAATGATTCCACGCGCCAATCGTTGCATTTTTGTGATCAATGAATTACCCGATTTACAAGCAAGAATACAAGTTTCTTTATTCAATATTTTGCAAGAAGGAGACATCCAAATTAGAGGATTTCAGTTGAGAATGCCTTTAGATATCCAATTTATTTTCACAGCTAACCCAGAGGATTACACCAACAGAGGGAGCATTGTTACGCCCTTGAAAGATAGAATTGGATCGCAAATTTTCACCCATTATCCAAAATCAATTGCGCTGGCTCGAAAAATCACTGAACAAGAAGCGCAACTTTCAGCAGTTGACAAAGACGCAATTGTGATGAGTGAGATCGCAAGAGATTTATTAGAACAAGTTGCATTTACGGCGAGAGACAGCGAATATGTAAATACTAAAAGTGGTGTGAGTGCTCGTTTAACCATCAGTGCTATGGAAAACTTAATGGCGGCTGCGAAACTACGATTAATAGAAACGGGGGCCGAAAAAACTGCCATTCGCTTAGTTGATTTTAGTTCCATCATTCCAGCCATCACAGGTAAAATTGAATTGGTGTATGAAGGCGAACAAGAAGGCGCTGCGGAAGTTGCTCAGCTACTCATCGATCAAGCCATCGTCACCGAATTTGAAAAGCTCTTTCCTAAAATTCCTAAGTTAGAAAAGCCGAATGTAAAAACACCTTATACGGATGTCATTGCCTGGTTTAATACAAACACATTAGAACTTAATTATACTGACACCGATAAAGATTTCAATGCATCTTTAAATAAAATTACTCCCTTAGTAAAATTAGTAAAAGAGTTTTGTCCTGATTTATCTCCGCTCGACAAACTGTTTTGCATGGAGATGGTGATTTGGAGTTTATCTATTAATAAGAAATTAGATAAGATGAATAATGAAAAGTCATTTACGTTCTAATATGAGAGGAAGGTTACGAATTACTAATCGATACGAATGTACGAATTACGAATCGAAACGAATTTACTAATACGCGATCCCGATAGCTATCGGGAGCGAATGAACACGAAATGCGAAACTATTGCGAAATCATTTCGCTCCTAAAAGCACCCTTGAGGCTTGAAGCTTGAAGCTTGCAGCTTGAAATTTACTTTCGAAGCAAAATCACTTCGCCACTAAAAGCAACCATCTAACATTAAAGCTTCCCTCCTGCTTTCACTCTCGCTAAAGCAATTTCAGCAGTTTTGTAATTGGGATTTATTTTAAGTGCTTTTTCGTAGTCGGCTTGTGCTGCGGCTACGTTGCCTTGTGTTTCGTAGGTGAGTCCGCGATTAAAGTAAGCTTCCGGCCAGTTGGGATCCGCGTTAATGGCATCGGTGAAATGGATGATGGCTTGACTATATACTTTCAAGTATTGATAATGGATGTAACCTAATGCATAATGCGCTTTTGATGCTTTTGGATTAATTTGAATGGCGCTGGTATAATCTTGAACAGCCATATCGTAGTTTCTTTCGTTCTCTTGGTAAAATAATCCACGACCATAAAATGCATCTGTATTTTTTGGATTGGCTCTTATCGCGCCATCATAATATTGTAGTGCTAATTTATTATTTCGGTTATGAAAAATCATGGCTAACTGCAAATACGCATCATCAAAAGTGGTTCTCTGTTCTATTGCTGTTTGAAAACTTGAAATGGCTTTTGTGGTATCGCCCATATCACGGTAACACATCCCTTTCATAAAATACGCTTTAGGATTTGTGATTTCGAGTTTTAATACTTCGTCGAGGTTCTTGATGGCTTCTTTGTATTGCTGAGCGATGAAATACAATTCAGCTAATTTCTCATAAGCCAACTTGTTTTTCGGATCGATGCTCATGCACTTCTCTAAAGCGGCTTTCGATTTTCCAGGTTTGCCAGCCGCCAAATGTACATCAGCCAAAGTGATGAAAAAACTGGCATTGGTGGTATCCATCGAAATCACTTTTTCCATATCCATTAATGCATTGGCAACATCATTTCGTTCAAGATGCAACTTAGCACGATCATTAAAAAGTTGAGGATTCTTTGGATCTTTTCCTATTTTGATTGAGATATCAGCAATTCTTTTTCCGATGGGTGTCGTGTCTTGTTGAGCTGTATTCGTTTCATCTGATTTTTTGCTGTTGGTACAGGAAGAAAAAGAAATTCCCAAACCTATCCATCCTAAAATGATAAAAATGTATGGATTGAATGAGTTGAAACGAGATCGTGTAGGTTTACTTTTCATAGATGCTACGAAATTAAAGAAAAGCGTTATACCTGAGTCAATGTATAGTAAAATTTAAGGTTGCGGCATATCCCTAATTTAAGCGAATAAAAGGATAGGTTGAATTAGATGTAAAACAATATTTTTGACATTATAAATCTTATCATGAAAACACGAATCTTTCTTCTTTGTCTGAGCCTAACGCTCCTCTTCCCTTTTAGCAATACACAGGCCCAATGTACCTGGCAACCCATCTTAACAGACGGCTTTGAGTATACCACAACAATCCCAGATTTAGTAGCAGGCACTACTTATCAATCCACGCCTCAATCGTATTCTGTGCATGGAGGTATTTATTCTATGTATATGAATTTTATTGATTGTGCTGGAGGAACGGGAACTTGTGCAGGAGCTAAAGTTTATGAAAGGACTTTAACGACTTGCGCAAACATGCCCGTTCGCATTACGATGTGGCTCACTACTTCTTTTAATGCGCCACAAAGCAATATGAAAATGGTAATTCGAGATGGAAACGGATTGGTACTGGATTCAACCAACAGTGTTTTAGCACCCTTAAGTCCATCCTGGACTCAATACATAAGTGGCACCGTAACTTCTTCAACACCTAATATTACTTTTACGATGTATACCAATGTAGATGGTGGCAACGGAAATGATCTTTCCATAGATGATTTTAAATTTGAAAAATGTGCAACCGTGAGTTCTACCAGAGCGTTTTCAGTTTGTGCTAACCTCGATTCGGTTAATTTATATTCTTCATTAAACAACAACCCTGTAAGCAATGGAACCTGGACAGGACCGAGTATACTAACAAATGGTTATTGGGGTACTTATTCTCTTGGCTTGAATACCCCTGGAACTTATTTTTATTCAAGCACACCATATGGTACGGCTTCTGGTTGTCCCTCAAGGCTAGATACCGTGGTTGCTATTTCTTCCGCAATTCCTGTGGTGAATTTACCAAACGATACGTTACTCTGTACCACACAATTTATATCACTCAATGCTGGTGCCGCAGGAATTACAAGTTATTTATGGAGTACCAATGCAACTACTTCTAATATCATTGCTTCTAGTTCTACTAATTCAAACTTAAGCTATTCTGTTATAGTAACCAATCAGGCTGGATGTACTGGAAGTGACACTATCAATATTAGTTTCATTGTTTGCTCAGGGATTGATGATGAAGGACAAGAAATTGAGATGAGTATTTTTCCGAATCCAAGTTCCGATTTTATTCAACTTCAATTGAGTGATCCAATTAAGAATGAATTGAATTTTCTATTGATGGATGTACAGGGAAAAGTGGTGATGAACGAAAAGATTTCGGCACAACAAGAACAATTTTCAGTGAAGGAATTTCCGAATGGGATGTATCAATACAGTTTGATGGATGAGAAAGTGGTGAAAGCAACTGGGAAGTTGATGATTCAGCGTTAGGCAAAAATTTAACCGCAAGGAACCTGCCTGCTGGCAGGCAGGCGCGGGGAGGCGCTAGGGTCGCAAGGTTAAGATTAATAGTAAACGAAGGGGATTATCTTTCTCATTAGAATAATTGCTCATTCAACTATTTAAATTTCGACCCAATTTAAGACTACCTTCAAACACGGAGGACACGGAGGTATTCACAGAGGACACCGAGAAAAAAAACTTGCGACTTCAGATTGCAGCATCCCGATAGCTATCGGGACACAATCCACCATCTCGAAGCCTCGCGACACCAATCCACCAATTCACCAATCCACTAATCCACCAATTGAAATAAAGAAAGGGCAGCTCTTTCGAACCACCCTTCTCCAATTCAAAACATCATTAAACTCTAACTAGGCTCCTGCATAATCAGAATAAATATTTTAGCAAGTTTTCCTTACTGCGCGTTCGCTTT
>JANOAX010000154.1:0-12055 GCA_031411335.1 Bacteroidota bacterium | reverse complement strand
TGAGTATGTTACTTTTTTAGATTCCGATGATAAGTTTTATCCTGATTATTTAGGAGAAGCTAATCTTGGACTACTTAGGTATGATCATCCAGTTTTTTATCACCAAGCTTATGAAGTGAGAAGATTTGCAGGTGAAAAGGTGCAATACACGAATAGTTTTAATGATGCTACAATTGATTTTTTAGCAAAAGGCAACCCCTTAAGTTGTATTGGAATTTTTATTCGTAGAGAAGAAGCACTAAAATTTCCTTTTAATGAGGATCGTGAATTGTCAGGGTCAGAAGATTGGGAGCTGTGGCTTCGATTAGGTGCCAATTTTGGTTTAAAAACTGGAAAGAAAATTTGTGCATGCTTGGTTCTTCATGATGATCGAAGTGTAAGTCATGTTGAAGAAAGTACATTAGTGAAGAGAAAACAACTTACACTATTTTATGCTTTTCAAGACCCTCAAGTGAAAATTGTGTTTGGAACGCAGAAGAATAAGATAGTTGCATATTCAGACACTTATAATTCATTGCACCTTGTGATATCAGGTGAAATAAGAAGAGGGATACACTATTTAGCAAAAGCAGTTATAAGTTATCCTATCATCTTTTTTGAAAGAAGAACATTAGCTATTTTTAAATATATTATTATTAGAACCTTTAAACGAAAATAATTTTATTTTTTCAAAAGTCTAATGTTTTCTTCAATTTCTCCATTTCTGATTTGTAGAATGTAAACGGCAGAAGTTAAATTAGGAGTTTTAAGTTGAATCGTATTATAACCTTCTTTTAATACAAACAGTTGCGTCTCATCGCATTTTCTACCGAGTAAATCAAAGATGTCAATTAATATTTCTCCGTCTGTTGGCATATTAATACCAGTAAACAAAGCATCTTGAAATGGATTTGGATAAACATTTAATATTTCAAATGTTTTTGTATTGGTTATGCAGAAATGATTATTGTTAGTGTTTGAATCGTCCTTGTTGTTAATTGAAATTACATCAATACATAAGTAACCTGGTGATGTAGACTTTTTAGCAATTTTAGTGTTGAAAGTATATTCTCTAGTATTGCCGGCTTTTAAAGTATCCGATTGAAACGTTTCAAAGAATATAGATTCTCCATCTAGTTGTGCTTTTAATTCAAAAGTTTGTGCATCTTCATTTCCAGTATTTGAAATGATGGCTTTGATGTTCCACTTTTGATTAATATTTATAAAACTGGCACCTATGATTGCTAAATCAGGACGAGGAATGAGTACATATATACTTTGTGTGTTACTATTTGTACAGCCAAAAGAATCAACCACCATAAGTGAAGGATTGTATACACCCGTGTCACTATAAATAAATGTTGGTTGGGCTAAGTTTGAAGTAGAGCCATTGTCATCAAATGTCCACAAGTAGAATCCTTGACTTGAATTATTTTGAAAGTTAACAGCCAATGGTGGTGCACCATAAATGATGCTTGGTGTGAATTGAACAATAGGTAAACTATGTACAATAACAGATTGACTGATTGAATCCTTACATCCTTGATCGCTCATAACGTTGAGTTTTATTATACTTGGAGTTGCTAAAGGAAATGTAAAGACTGGGTTCTGTTGAGAGGAAACATTCCCTTGTGAACTTTGCCAAGTCCATGTAGTGATAGCCCCTAAACTTATGGAACTTGAATCCGAAAATGTGATAGGCTGTCCTATGCAAATGTTACCATTGCTGAAATTTGCTATTGGATTAGGGTGTACAACTATACTATCCAATTCTGTATGGCTACATCCATTATTTAAGTCTGTAACAAGCAGTGAATAGTTATAGGTGTTAGGGTTTTGATAAATATGAGTCACATTTGAATTAAAGGAAGAAGTACTATCTCCTAAATTCCAGAGAAACGAAGAGTTTGTACTACTTCCTGCTACTGGTTGGTATTGTAAATTCGCATTAATTCCAAAACAAGGATTATTTGATGTGACACTGAATTCTGGAGATTGAAGTATACTTAATAATTTTATGATTGTATCCTTACAACCAAAATCACTGGTGCAAATAAAGTTTACCGGATATACAAAAGGAGAATTGTATATTGATATTGGGTTTTGAAGTGTACTTGTGTTTCCAACAATTCCAAAATCCCAATTCCAAGATGTAATGTTTCCTGAAGCTATCGTTGAACTATCATTAAATTGAATGTTGTAACCAGTACAAGCTTTGGAACTCACGAAGTTTGCAATTGGCTTTTCATATTTTATTATTTGTTGGCTAATTGTGTCCGTACAACCTAACGAACTTATTACTTGCAAAGTGATTGAATATACTCCCGCTTGAGAATAGTCGTGTAAAGGGTTTTGTGCAGTGGAAATTGAATCGTCACCAAACATCCAAAGCCAAGAGTCAATCGAGTTTCCGGTAGGCGCAGTACTCAAATCGATTAATGAATCTGTCAATCCAAAACAAGAGTTCGTAAATGAAAAGTTGGCTTCAGGACTAGCTTGTGCTACTACTGTTTTTGTAAAACTGGAGTCGCAATAGGTTGGTGAAATTGCTGTAAGTATTACTTGATAGGTTCCAGGATTTAAATATAGATGAGTGGGATTTATAGATAGTGTATCAATTGAACCATCTCCGAAATTCCAAATCCAATTGATAATAGTGTCACCAGCTGCTGGAGTAGATTGATTTTGAAAGGAAATTAGGTTTCCTACGCATGCAGTGTCAGGACTGTTTGTAAACAAAGGAGTAGGCCGAGATCCCACACTGATATTTTTTACTAGAGTATCCGTACATCCATTTGGTGATTCTGCAATCAGTGTAATTAAATAGTTAGCAGGGATTGCAGGATATGAATGTGTTGGATCAACCAGGGTGCTGGTTGTTCCATTATCTAAATCCCAATCATAATTAATAGTTCCCACACCCGAAAAGGTTGTCTCATTGATAAATTGAGTGGTTTCTCCAATGCAAGTATTATAAATTTTAAATTTTGCTCTAGGACTTTCCGTTAAATTATTCATATTGGAAATGCTGTCTTTACATCCTTGATCAGAAGTAACCATAAGTGAAATGGTAAAGCTTCCATCTGTGATATAATTTGTAGTGGGTGATTGTAGCATGGAAGTAGTTCCATTACCAAAATCCCACAACCAGGATTGAATAGATCCTTGACTAATAGAAGATGTATCAGTATACGTAATGGGTAGATTAGAGCATTGCAAATTGGTGAATGAAAAGCCAGCTACAGGGTTTGGAAAAATGGAAATGGAATCAGAATAAGTCGTTGTACAACCCAAACTATTAGTGGTAGTAAGCGTTACCCAATAATTACCTGAAAAAGTATATGCATGACTTACTGTGTCACCATTTCCTAAATTGCTATCACCAAAATCCCATAATTGACTTATGATAGATGGTGATGTAATCGTATCGTTATCAAAAAGTGAAATTGCGTTTTGTTCACATCCTTGAATGGAAGTAAAAGATGGAGTGGGTATCGTTTTTACAAAAATGGAATCTACATAACTAGAAGTAGTGTTTGATATACTATCATAAGCAGTTAAACTAACATGATAAAATCCAGGATTTTCAAATGTGAGTGTTGGAATTGAGTCTTGATAAATGAAGCCGGAATTAGGTTGCGAAAAATGAAACCGAATTAAATCTCCAGTGTCAAAATTAGAAGAAATTCCATAAAATTCGCTTCCGATTTTATGCATGTTCGTTGCAAAGTTACTGGTGTAAATTCCAAAGGAACCCAAATCGGTAATACTTGGATTCGCATTCATTGCCGATGGTCCTAAATTAATTTTAGTGATTGCATTTTTATTGGCACTGCATAAAAACAAATACCAATCGTTGCCATCCTTTATCGTAAAGCTTTTTCGTGTTCCATAGGCCAAATTAAAAGCGTTGGGTGTATATCCAATGGGTGTAGAAGATATGGTGGGACCAAATTCTATACGACTTACCACTGGATTTGAAAAGTAATTTACGTAGCCATACCAATTATTACATTCTTTAATCACACTTATTCCAAAAGGATCTGCAGAGCCGATTGGAATTGTGCCAATCGTCGAAATCGAATTTTGAAATGAACTTCCTAATTCAATTACACATAAGTTTGCTCCTACTAAATTTACAGTTAAAATATAACAGTTTCCTTGGTCATAAACAGCTTTTATTCCAGCTGGCCAATTAAAAGATGGAGATGAAAGTGTACTCACAACAGGAGTATTGCTGAAGCTTGAACCAAAGTTTACTCTATAAATTACATTGTTGAATAGCCCGGCAATGAATACGATCCAATCGTTTCCATCTTTTATAATGTCTAAATCCCATCCGCCTTGAATTCCACCTAAATTTGAATACATTGTTGACGTGGGTGTATTATTGATGTCTGTTCCGAAAGTAAAAACGGTCATGACACCACTATTTGTGATGGAAACTCCAAAGATGGAATCATCAATGGAAGCATAGTCAATTCCTAAACTAGCTGTTAAACCTCCTGCAAAGTTACCTGCAAAACTACCCGATGGGATATTATTCAAATCTCCATTGTCGGTGTCCCATTGGTAATATAATGGATTTGCTCCTGCAGAATTGTTTATTGGTAATATAGTCTGCCCTGCACAAATTGTGTCAGCTAATTGAAAGGAAGCTGTAGGACATTGTGCATTGACAAATGAAGTCAGAAAAATTAATAACAGACTTAACAGAATGTGATTTTTATTCTTCATTTTCGTAATGGTTTGTTCAAAGATAAGAGTATGCATATGATTAGTTTGGTATTGGCTTCTAATAACCAATACAAAGTGACAGAAATACGTAAAATCCTCCCGAAATGTTTCAATTTGGTGAGTCTAAAGGATGTTGGTATTACTTCTGAATTGCCTGAAACTAAGGGAACTATCATGGGGAATGCTACCCAAAAAGCGAATTTCGTTTGGGATTTGACTGGAATTGAATGCCTTGCAGATGATAGCGGATTGGAAGTGGTAGCCTTAGATGGTCGACCCGGAGTCGATTCTGCTCATTATAGCGGGTTCCCCATTTCGGCAGATCGAAACATGGAGTTAGTACTTTCTCAACTAAAAGGGCAAGAAAACCGAAGAGCTTCTTTTGTAACCGTTTTAGCATTAATCCAAGATGGCGTTTGTCACCATTTTGAAGGTCGAGTTTTTGGAACAATTACAGAGGAGAAAAGAGGGGAAAATGGTTTTGGTTATGACCCTATTTTTATCCCTGATGGTCAGCCTCTCACCTTCGCAGAAATGGATGAAAATATGAAGAATGAAATGAGTCACCGCTCTCTAGCGCTCAGTAAATTGAAGGATTTTTTTGATTTGAAAGTAGAAAGTTGAGATCGTTTTTTTCTAAACATGTTTTACCAAGTACAAAAATATTCTTGCCCAATAAATTTATGGTAAAATGCCGACCTACATTGATTTACTGTGCACTGCGTAGGTTATAACCGTAGTTCTTCGTTTAATTGATTGACTATTTATTTTCTAGCGTCGGTATTAACATTCGAGGTCTGAAATCTACTCGAATTTCATAGGTAGACCACCGCGAAAGCATTAACTTTGCCTCTCATGGAAAAAATGCGCATTGGTGTCTTCTTTGGTGGAAATTCTAGAGAAAGGGAAGTTTCATTTGCTGGCGGACGTACCGTTTATGATAATTTGAATAAATCGATCTTCGAACCTATTCCCGTTTTTGTAGATAGTTTTGGCAACTTCGTGCTGCTTACATGGGAATATATTTATAAAGGAAGTATTCGTGATTTTTATCCTCCTGCTGATGCATTGCCCAGTTCTGTTCACGAATTTCAAGTGTATGCCGAAAGTTTGGGTGACTTAGATCGTCAAGAGCAAGGTAAGCTAATTAATAAAATGGGATCTCGTATCGAGCCTTCCGCACTTTCATCGATGATGGATATGGCGTTTTTGTGCTTGCATGGTTCTGATGGTGAAGATGGACGTATTCAAGGTTTGTTGGAATATTTACGTATCCCTTATACAGGCTCTGGTATTTTGTCATCAACCATCGGAATGAATAAGGCGATTCAAAAGCAATTGATGAAAAATGCTGGATTTGATGTGCCTAATTTTGCAACGATACAGCGTGAAGAATGGATTTCAGGAAATCGTCAAGAGCTTTTTGAAAAAGTAAAATCTACCACCAGACTTCCTTGCGTAGTGAAAGCGGCTAATCAAGGGTCGTCAATTGGGATAAGTGTAATGCAAGATGATCAGTACGATATTTTTTCTGCTTGCATGGACAAAGCATTTTTTATTCGAACCATCACGAAGAAAGTATGGGACGCACTTGATTTTAAATCGAAGGTGATTTACGTTCGTGAGTTATGTGATATCAGAGAAGGAATCGGGATGCCCTTGATGATTGGAAATCGTACATTTTATCATCCAGAGGAATTGTTGTCGGTGTTGATGGATTTGTTTTCTGAAAATGAAACAGAACTCATCCTGTATGCTCGCGATGGTGAAAGTACTGTTATCGTAGAGTCTTTTATTGAAGGAAAAGAATTTTCATGTATCGTATTAGAAAATGAAAATGGAAATCCTGTTGCATTACCTCCAACAGAAATTAGAAAAGGGAAAGAGTTGTTCGACTATCGTTCAAAATATCTTCCTGGACTCTCTCGCAAGATTACGCCCATTCAATTGCCCGATGAAAATATTCAAGCCATTCGTGCAGCATGTGAACATTTATTTACAAGTCTTCATTTTAATGTGTATGCTCGTATTGATGGGTTTATCAAGAGCAATGGAACAATCATTCTGAATGATCCCAACACAACCTCAGGGATGATGCCGAGTTCTTTTTTCTTTCATCAAGCTGCTGAGATTGGAATGAATCCTTCTCAGTTTATTACCTACATCATTTATTCTTCGCTCAAAAATAGAATTGTCGACACGCGTCAATATGGAAAGTTGCCACTATTATTGAAGCAGTTGGATAAACTCATCGACGGTGAAAAGAAAGAAGGAGTAAGTCGTATACGCGCAACCGTTATACTAGGTGGTTATTCTACCGAGCGACATATTTCTGTGGAGAGTGGTCGAAATATTTACGAAAAACTTGCTTCCAGCGAAAAGTACGAAGTGTTACCCGTCTTTTTAACTGGAAGTTCATCAGCATACGAATTATTTACAGTTCCTGTTAATGTTTTATTGAAGGACAATGCAGATGATATCAAAGAAAAAATTAATCATTTCGAAATACATCCTGTTATCAAATCTATCATCGCTTCTTGTGAGTACATCACGAAACGATTTGCAAGCGCTCAAAATTTAAAAGCTCCAGAGAAGATTAGTTTTAAAGAGTTGAAGGATCGTTCGGACGTTGTGTTTATCGCTTTGCATGGTCGACCTGGTGAAGATGGATCTTTGCAAAAGGAATTGGAGAAAATTGGATTGCCTTATAATGGTTCTGGACCTGCATCTTCACAGATAACCATTGACAAGTTTGCCACTAACGAATTATTGGCGGCTAACGGTTTAAATGTGGCCGATCATTATTTAGCTCAAGAATTTGATTGGTTAGCCGATCCTGCAAAATTTTTAAATACGATTTTAGAGAAATTTACGTTCCCATTCATAGCAAAGCCAGCCGATGATGGGTGTAGCTCTGCTGTGAAGTTGATTAAATCGAAGGAAGAGTTGGAAGCGTATGTTCGACTGACCTTTCGAAGTGCTACCGAATTGGATGCCACGCAGGCTGCAATTCTCGGCGTAAAACCCAAGGAAGAATTCCCCATCAAACAATATATCTTGTTTGAATTTCTGATTAAAGCAAATGGTGCCAAGAAGTTTATTGAAATCACAGGTGGAATGTTAACTTTTATTGATGAAAATGGAAAGTTAAATTATGAGGTGTTTGAAGCCTCAGAAGCGTTGTCGGAAGGAGACATTCTTTCATTGGAAGAGAAGTTTCTGGCTGGTCAAGGGCAAAACATAACTCCTGCACGTTACAGCAGTACGCAAGAAGATAATAAAGTAATTTCAGCAAAAGTGAAAATGGAGTTTGAGCGCGCAGCAAAGTTGTTGAATATTGAAGGCTACTCGAGGATTGATGCCTTTGTACGAATTTTTTCTCCGGAAAAAGTGGAAGTGGTCTTTATTGAAGTGAATTCGTTGCCTGGAATGACGCCTGCAACTTGTATCTTTCATCAAGCAGCAATAGCACAGTACAAACCGTATGAGTTCATCGATAAAATTTTGGATTTTGGAATGAAACGTAAAAAAAATATGCCTGTTAGTTAATTATGAAAAAGTTTTTTGATATCATACGATCTAAAATTTTTGTGCTTCACTTTTCATTAAGTGCAGGATTGGTTGTAGCTGTATTATTTGTAACTTATCTGTGGTTAAGTTCCTATACCAATCATGGAGAGACGATAACCGTTCCTGATTTGAAAGGAATGAAGTTTCAAGAGATGGAAGCTTTTTTAGCTGATAAAAACATGCAAGTTAAAATTGCTGATTCATCCACCTTCATGATCGACAAACCTCCCGGTGTGGTGATTGAACAGGATCCTGCCCCCAATGAAAAAGTGAAAGATGGTCGGACCGTGTATGTAACGATCACACGCACCGTGCCGCCGCAAATAAAGTTCCCTAACCTTATTGATGTATCACAAAGACAAGCCGAAGCCATTCTTAATTCCTATGGATTGCGTGTGGGTCAGTTAATCTATAAACCCGACTTAGCAAAAAATGCAGTTCTTGGAATATTATTTAAAGGTGCAGAATTGAAAGTAGGCGATGAAATTATGAAAGGTTCCACTGTCGATTTAGTATTAGGAGATGGCATAGGAAATACTTCTGTAGAGGTGCCCGATTTCAAAGGACTTTCGCTCGATGAAGTGTTGTTTGTGTTGCAAGGTTCATCTCTTAATCAAGGAGCAATTGTTTTTGATGAAAGTGTTATCGATTCTTCTGCCGCAAAAGTGTATCGTCAAATTCCAGAACCCGGTGATTCATCGGTGATAAAACAAGGTGAGTCAATTGATTTTTTCTTTACCCAAGACCCTGAAAAATTAAATAAATGAGAAGGACAACTATTTTAGTTAAAAATTTATTCGTGATGACGATGTTGATTTTATCTGCATCTAATACAATGGCTCAACACGAACTCTTAACTCCTATGTATGGTAATCCAAAATTAAAGGAGTACCTTTTAAAACATCCTGCTTCTGCAAATAAAATGTTTGCACTCATTGATACTGTGGATTTACCTTTTGTTGATGATTTTTCCTATGAAGGTGTTTATCCTACCGCAGATTTATGGACCGATAATGACGTTTTTGTGAATGGTCAATTTCCTAGAAATCCTGTAACAATTGGTGTTGCTACTTTTGATGGATTGGATGAATTTGGAAATCCTTATGATAATACTGCTTCTACTATTCAAGGCGGTTGCGATACGTTAACATCCAAGTATATTCGTTTGCTTACTCGACCTTCATCACAAGGTGGCGGACAATATTCATTAGCCGATAGTATTACGTTAAGTTTTTATTGGCAGAAAAAAGGTTGGGGCGATGGTCCTGATTCTAACGATTCATTGGTGTTAGATTTTTATAATTTCACAACGGGTCAATGGTCGAAGCAATGGTTTTTGAAGGGAATTATTGCAGGTGGACAAGACACTTCATTTACTTCGGTACAAATTCGAATTTCCAATGCTGCATTTTTAACAGATGGATTTCGATTTCGTTTCCGAACGTACGGTTCTAAAACAGGCTCGTTAGATCATTGGCATTTGGATTATATTCGATTGTTTAAAGCATACAATCAGTTTTCAGGACAAATGGATACATTGCTTCAAGATGTAGCCATGACACAACCTGGAAAAAGTTTAATGAATGAATATTCCGCTGTGCCTTGGAATCATTTCACATCGCTTTCCCAAATCGATCAAGAGAATTTACTTCGTGATTCTTCTCAAATGGATTATCGTGTCAATGGAAATGCACCTTCGGATGTTGGTTTTAATAATCGTATTTATAATTTCGGTGGAACTTATGTAGCTGGATTTGGTGCCGACAATGGAAATATATTCCCGAACCGCCCGCAACAACAAAACTTGGTATATTCTTTTGGTGTTGATTCCATCTACCCCAACACCCCTTCATGGAAACTTGATAGTACCTATTTTACTGTGAAAAATTATTTTACAAATGGAAATGCATTCAGTGGATTAAAAACAAATGATACAACTTCTTACACACAAGAATTTTTTAATTTCTATAGCTTAGATGACGGTACTGCCGAGGTGGGATATGATCTAATCAATGCACCCAATGGTAAAGTGGCCATGAAATTTGAAATTTTAAAACCAGATACCTTGCGTGCAGTGAGAATATTTTTTGTTCAACAAGGAGCTAATGTAAGTAGTAAATTATTCACCATAAAAATTTGGAGTAGTCTAAATCCTGAAGTGTTGATTTATCAGGAATCTGGATTAACACCCGCCTATATTGATTCGTTGAATGGTTTTGCTAGTTATGTATTAACAGGAGTAGTTCCCGTTTCAGGAACGATCTATGTTGGATTTCAACAAATATTAGGAGATGGATTGCATCTTGGATTCGATAGAAATACGACTTCTAACTCTCGTATGTTTTATAATGTGGGAGCAGGATGGATTCAAACTGCAGTAGCCGCTGGAACGTATATGATTCGTGCAGTGGTGGGAAAGGTTGATTTGTTTGTGGGTGTACCTGAACAAAATTTTGTGAATCCAACATTTGAATTGTATCCAAATCCTACGAGTGATTTTGTTTACATTTCTTCAACGAATGAAAATGATTTTCTTCGCGTTGAGATGTTGAGCATCGACGGAAAATTGGTGAAGTCAGAAACCTTTACTTCAAAAGTAAATATTAGTGATCTTCCTGTTGGAATGTATATCGTTAAGGTGTTGATGAGAAATGGAAATTCAGCTCAGCGAAAATTAATTATTGCTAGATAAAATAAAATGTCAGAGAAAGTAGAGGATGAGTTAGAGGGGATTGGTGAAGAAACCAATGAACAGGATCAGGATGAGTTGTTTGAACATCACCGATTTATTTCTGACAAAAATCAATCGATGTTACGCGTCGATAAATTTTTATTTAATCGACTTGTCAATACTTCAAGAAACAGAGTTCAGTCTGCCATTGAAGCAGGTTCTGTTTTAGTAAATACAAAAACTGTTAAGTCGAGTTATAAGGTAAAACCGGGCGATGTGGTCTCGGTGGTTTTGGCACATCCTCCTCGTGAAATTGAATTGTATGCCGATGATATTCCGTTGGATATTTTGTATGAAGATGACGATTTGTTTATCATAAATAAACAACCGGGCTTAGTTGTTCATCCTGCTTACGGACATTATAGAGGAACTCTTGTTAATGCACTGGTACATCGCATGTATCCTGACTTATTGGATCAGCCCATCGCTGCTGATTCTGTACGGCCGGGATTAGTACATCGAATTGATAAAAATACTTCGGGTATAATTGTCGTTGCAAAGCATGAACAAGCTTTGTCGAACTTAGCGAAACAGTTTTTTGATCGCACTACCAATCGCTTGTATGTTGCATTAGTTTGGGGCGATTTTAAAGAAGACGAAGGTACCATCACGGGAAATGTAGGACGTAATTTAGCCGATCGGAAAGTAATGGACGTTTTTCCCGATGGTGATCTAGGAAAACATGCCGTTACGCATTACAAAGTCTTAGAGCGATTTGGATATGTGACCCTCATTCAATGTAAATTGGAAACAGGAAGAACACATCAAATCCGGGTTCACATGAAGTATATCGGACATCCGTTGTTTAATGATGCGTCGTATGGTGGTGAACGTATTTTGAAAGGAACTGTGTTTACAAAATATAAGCAATACATCGAAAATTGCTTTGCATTAATCCCTCGACATGCTCTTCATGCAAAGTCCTTGGGATTTGCTCATCCGAAGGACGGGAAACCGATGTTCTTTGACTCAGATCTTCCAGAAGATTTTACCAATGTGCTTGATAAATGGAGGCAATATGCCGCCCATCAACGGTTG
>JANOAX010000153.1:0-7172 GCA_031411335.1 Bacteroidota bacterium | reverse complement strand
GCAGAAATGAAATTACCGGGAGAGGCCTGGCTTGAATTTTTTATTAATGAAAAAAATGAGCTTGAACAGACAGCAAGTTTCAGGCCGCTCGGATTATATGGAAGGTTGTATTGGTATGCTGTTCTTCCCTTTCATGGATTCATTTTTAAAGGAATGATAAACAAAATTGCAATTGCTAACTAATATAAACATCTTAATATATGAATAAATATTTAAAGCTTTTTTGTTGCATCCTCTTCACTCTTTCTATAGGTGCCGTGTCAGGTGTGGCCACCTCATCAGGAATAAACAATTGGTTTATGGAATTAAACAAGCCCTTTTTTAATCCGCCAAATTTTTTGTTTGGCCCTGTTTGGACAATTCTTTATATACTAATGGGAATTTCTTTTTTTCTTATTCTTCAATCACCAATAAATATGTCAAAAAGAAAAGCAATTATCATTTTCTTTATTCAGCTTACATTAAATTTCTTTTGGAGCTTTATCTTTTTCAAATTTCAACTAATAGGATTGGCCTTTATTGAAATTATTTTGATTTGGATAGCTATTTTAACAATGATTATTGAATTTAATAAAATCAATGTCGCAGCGGCAAGGCTGCAAATTCCATACTTACTTTGGGTAAGTTTTGCAACCCTATTAAATGGGGCTATCTGGTGGCTAAATTAAAAGAGTACTAGCTTGGGACACCTATGTAACAAAAAAAGATGGTAACGTGATGCTATTCGACTTTGTAGCACCTGAAACATTAAAAAGACACTGCGGTAATTCATAATTTCGGAAAAGAATTTTCAAAGAGCAAGGGTCAAGATGGTCAACCATTATCTGCTAAAGTATGCAGGCGTTGTCATGTTCGAGATATTCAGCCTCAATGGGAAGTTGACATAAAAAATAAAGGAAACTTTATTATGGAAATGGAAAATTGTGATAACTGCAGCAGTTTAAATTTAAACTAGACCTTCAAAATATAATACACTAGAATCTGGTATAAATGTTACAATCATTTATTTGATGTCTATTGTTTGAAAGAGAATAGATTTAGTCTTGACGAATTCTGGGTCATTTACTGCTTTTGTTCATTATGGTAACTTAAAGTTAGCGTTTTTTCTCTAATTTCGAATTGTCCGGATTTCGGGGGTACTTACAATAGGACCTATTCCTTAATGCTAAATGAGGAGAAAATTTAATTTAAAAAAATATGAAAAAAATATTTCTAACCCTTCTTATTACATTCACATTAATACAATGTACATTCAGCCAATGTACGGGTGTATCTGTAAATTCTATTAGCAACTTCAATCCCATCTCCATTGACTCCTTAACGGAAGCAAACGGATTACGGAACGGGCCTGACTATAATGGCGCCACTCTGTATTATCCATCCACACTCGTAGGAAATTTCAAAAGCATTGTTTTAGTTCCTGGGTTCTTAGCAACACAGAGTTCTATAGCCCCATGGGCTCGATTTTTTGCCTCTCGAGGTTTTGTTTGTATGACCATTGGAACTAATAGCATATTAGATTATCCAAATATTAGAGCCCTAGCACTTTTAGATGGGATGGAAACCATGCGGCAAGAAAACAATAGAATGGCCTCACCACTCTATCAAAATATTGATACTTCAAAAATTGCAGTAGGTGGATGGTCGATGGGTGGCGGTGGCGCACAATTAGCTGCAAAACTAGATTCCAGAATAAATGCGGTTTTTGCTATTGCGCCATGGTTAGATCCAGGTACCTTAACTCCAGCCAGCCTAAATCATACCTCCCCTTTATTTATTTTAAGCGGCCAGGTGGATCCAACTGCACCACCAGCACAGCACGCTAATGTTCATTATAATTATACACCAAATACAACAGAGAAATTACTATTTGAAATTGTTGGCGGAAATCACAGCACACCATTAGCTCCATCTACAAACAATGGAAATGTTGGAAATTTAGTGTTCGCATGGTTGAATTTATCTTTAAATAATGATTCTTGTTATTGCAACATTGTAAAAAATGATTCCATGAATATTAATTCTACCGCTTCATTTTTTCAAAACAATATTTCTTGTGGAACAGTTTCCAGTATTAAAGAGGAAAACAAATTATTAGCTCGTTTGTTTCCAAATCCTGCCACAAGTGAAATCAATTTAAAAGCTGATTCGAAATTGCTAGGTTCCATTTATATTGTTTATGATAATATTGGAAAAATGATTATAAAAGGTAAAATAAATACTGAGCATACAGCTATTGAATTATCAGATTTTTCTAGCGGAGTATTTTTCTTGCGCATAGATGAAAAATCGACGCCAACGTTAAAATTTATTAAAGAATAAAATGATCTAATAAATACACTTCGGAAAATTACAGCCTTGCCTGTTAAATAAATTTATTACTCGCCTTTAGCTGAGTAATTCTATCTTGACCAAACTCGTCTCTTTCGTTATGCTTTAAACCTTAAATCATAAGCGTAAAATGGATGCAACAATGCATAGGAAATAATATAAAATTAGCAAGTATGAAAAAAATAATTTCATTTATGCACATCTCGCTTGACGGGTTTGTTGCAGGACCGAACGGAGAAATGGATTGGATTAAAGTTGATGCAGAAATTTTTGATCATGTCGGTAAAAGGATAATCGAAGGCGACACGGCATTATATGGACGAGTGACTTATCAGATGATGGAAAGTTACTGGCCAACTGCAGGAACTAAGCCAACAGCGACCAAGCACGATATTGAACATTCTAAATGGTATAGCAAGGTTCACAAAATTGTTTTATCAAAAACATTGAATCAGGATGAAGGTCTGACTAACACTAAAATTATTAGCGACAACCTTACAGAAAATATAAATGAAATAAAACAAAAGGCAGGTAAAGACATCTTACTTTTTGGTAGTCCAACAGCAACACATTCACTCATCCAACTGAACTTAATTGATGGCTACTGGCTATTTGTTAATCCCATCATTCTTGGAAGAGGTATCCCCTTGTTTGTAGACATTAAAGAAAAAATAAAACTAAACCTAATAACTACTCAACAATTTGCATGCGGAGTCACTGAACTGAATTACACTGTGGACAGACAATAACAACGAATCCATAAAAGCACTTCCTATTCAAATCAATTTTTGAAGTGCTTAATGAGGTAACTAATCCGATTAACAATATGTGAATAATGTAACTTTTTTATGAGATTTTGTAACATTCATTTCTTTAGAAATAGACTACTTTGGCAAAGTTAAACGGCAGTAACGACAGATGGCAGAATTAAAAAGAACGTTAGGGCTTACTGAATGCATATTTTTCGGAGTAGGTTCAATACTTGGTGCCGGTATTTATACCCTCATCGGCAAGGTGGCGGGTCTGTCAGGAAATTTTATTTGGCTTTCGTTTTTAATCGCTGCAGTTTCGGCTTTATTCACCGCTTTTTCTTATGCAGAATTGAGTGCGGCTTTTCCAAAAGCAGGCGGGGAATATGAATATGCTAAAAAAGCATTCGGTAAAAAAGTAGGCGTATTTTTAGGCATCACTATTTCCTTAAATGGTATCATCAGCGGAGCAACAGTAGCCATCGGTTTTGCAGGATACCTAAGCGGACTTACAGGCATTCATGTAATGTTAAGTGCAATGGGAATAATTGTACTACTTTTTGGAGTAAATGCTACTGGTATTAGAAGCTCTTCAATTGTCAATATCATTTTTACGATCATTGAAGCGGGAGGATTATTCTTTGTAATCTATGCGGCTTTTCCCTACCTCGGTGAAGTAAATTATATGGAAGCACCACCCGAAGGGTACGACGGAATTTTAGCTGCATCGGCTCTTGCTTTTTTTGCATACATTGGTTTCGAAGAAATAGTAAAACTGGCAGAAGAAACAAAAGATCCCGAAAAATAAATTCCAAAAGCTTTATTCGCAGCAAGTGCTATTGTAATAGTGATCTATAGTTTGGTAGCCATTAGTGCCGTTAGTGTAATCCCCTATCCCGAATTAGGAAAATCCTCGAGTCCATTAGCAAATATAATCGGCAAAGACTACGGCCAAACGGGCGTTATCATCATTTCGGTGATTGCATTATTTGCTACGAGTAACACCATTCTTTCTAACATGGTAGGAAGTTCACGTGTTTTACTTAACATATCCAAAGAAACAAAAGCACTAAAGATGTTTTCCTATGTTTCACCTAAAAGCAAAACACCACTTGCTGCGCTTGTTTTAATTCTTTTGCTGATGGGTGGTTTTGCCTTAATCGGCAATATCGAAATCATTGCCCGTATTGCGACCGTGTTTATTTTCATCACTTTTATTGTGGTAAACCTTTCGGTGATTGTATTACGGATCAGCCAAAAAGAAATGCCTAGACCCTATCGCATTCCATTGAACATAAAAAATATTCCCGTTATAAGTGTATTGGGAATTCTGACCACACTTTTATTGCTGGGGTACACTATTTATAGTTTGGTAAAGGAACATTGAAGCCTTTATTACTTTCTATATACATTTGCGTACGAAAATTGTACATCTATTGGATCTCTTAAAAGATAAATCAAATGACTAAATCTATTTTCAATCCTGGCAATTATCCGAAGAACATTGACTTCGCATTGCTACTACTTCGTATAGCAGCAGGAGGATTTATGTTGACACATGGCATGGGTAAGTTTTTAAAACTATTTGGAGATGATCCCATAAAGTTTGCTGATCCAATAGGACTAGGTGTTACTGCTTCCATTGCACTTGTTGTTTTTGCAGAAGTGTTATGTTCCATCTTTTTGATATTGGGATTGGCTACACGGTATTCAGCAATTCCCTTGCTTATTACTATGTTGATTGCAGCTTTTATAGTTCATGCAGACGATAGTTTTGGAGAAAAAGAATTGGCTTTACTTTATACTACCATCTATTTTGTTATCGCTCTTGCTGGAGGTGGAAAATATTCAATTGATAATTATATTTATAAACGATAGATTTTTTCCGCTATGTTCTACAATAATTTAATTATTGAAAATATGCAAACAGCATATGCAAGAAAAAGGAAACAAATTAGTATAATCTTTTCACTATAATATCGTTCGTTTTGCATTTGGTCAATACATCCAGGCTTTAGCGAGCTATCAAAATAATCTCCTTTAAGACGTTGATATTTTGAACGTCGCTTCAATTCGCGCAAATTTCACGATGGACAATATTAAGGAAAGGTAGAAAAACCGATAGTAATAGATCTGCCATAGTGAGTTTCATGTTTCACTGAACGCTTCAAACAGCACATGTTGTATGTTCATCCCCAGACCTGTCACTATTTCGATAAAACGCTCGCCCACAGTAATTCAATAAAATATTTGTCTAATTGAAAGCCGCGTTTTAAATTTTAAATTAGAATTAATTCTAAGAAAAACATGATTCAAATATGTGAATTATGTAACTCATTTGAAAAATTTTATAATAAATATTAGCGTTAAGAGATTTACTTTGGTATCGTGATGCAAACTCATTTAAAATGCATTTTGAGATTTTACAACTGTCAATAATTCCTGCCGATGTGAATTATTAAACAGCTTACTAAATAATTTAATTAAAACATCGGAACAATTTTAAAAACAAAAATAAATGGATGAGAAATTTAATGACGCTACCAAACAACGTCCGCAAGGAGAACGACTTTTGGATGCTCCGCTAGTTACTATTAACCTTCGCAATTTCACTAATCAGATTAGAGAGGAAAAGGCATGGAAAGACAGCGACCGCAACGCCATAACGGTTTATAAAACGGATGGTTTGCGAATAGTGCTTATCGCGCTGCATAAAGATGCTGAAATGAAAAAGCATATAGCGGACGGAATTATAAGCGTACAAATACTGGAAGGTCAAATTCAATTTACAACAAGTGAACAGACGGTTGAATTAAACAAAGGTCAAATGTTGACATTGCATAAGGGCATACCACATAGTGTGCAGGCTAAAGAAGAAACCATTTTTTTACTTACGCTTACTACTACATTGGAAGAAAATAAATAACCGTTTACTTGAAGAAGTATTACTCGACAAAAAAAATATTTACATCAATCACTAAATTAAATTATTTTGAAAATATCTGAAAACGCATTCACCACTCAACCTCTTAATCATCACATAACATCTGGTGAAAATATGTCTGTTTGGTTTGATGAAGTTAACCAACCGCTCTCTTATGAGAAATTAAATAATAATATTGATACCGACATTTTAGTTATTGGTGGAGGTATATCTGGATTAACTGCGGCTTATTGCCTTGCAAAAGAAGGGCGAAAAGTAGTATTGGTAGAAGATGGATACATTGGAAGTGGCGAATCAGGTAGAACCACAGCTCATCTTACTAGTGCTCTTGATGACCGCTATTTTGAATTGGAAAAAATTTATGATGAGTCTACTGCACAATTAGCCGCTAACAGCCATATGAAAGCGATTGAATGGATAGCAAACACCATTAAGATGCATCATATTGATTGCAATTTTAAACGAGTGAATGGCTATTTGTTTTTACATTCATCCGATACAAAAGAAACGCTAGAAAAAGAATACGAGGCTACCAAAAGAGCAGGGCTGATAACGGAGATGTTGAATACTGTTCCTAGTGTTGAGGCAGAAGATGGCAAGTGGTGCATCAAATTTCCTGAACAAGCACAGTTTCATATTTTAATTTATTTAAAAGGGCTGGCAGAAGCATTCATACAACTCGGTGGTAACATTTATACACAAACAAAAGCTGAAAATATAACAAAAGAAGGAGCAACAGCTAATGGTTATGTTGTAAAAGCTAATCATATTGTAGTAGCTACCAATACGCCAGTAAATGATTGGGTTACCATGCATACCAAACAATGGCCATACCGCACTTATGTAATAGGTGCTAAAGTACCTAAAGGGAAATTACCATACGCTTTGTGGTGGGATACCGGAAATCATGAATCTAAATGGTTATCGCAACCCTACCATTATGTTCGTTTGGTTGAATATGATGATATCTATGATGTACTAATTGCCGGTGGCGAAGACCACCGTACGGGTCAGGCTGACGATGAAAATACTAAAGAGGAAGACCGATACACAAAACTTATAGAATGGACTAAAACGCGCTTTCCAAGTATTGAAGACATTACATTTCAATGGTCGGGTCAAGTGATGGAACCCATTGATTCCATGGC
>JANOAX010000152.1:0-15826 GCA_031411335.1 Bacteroidota bacterium | reverse complement strand
TAGCGGCGCAATATTTTGTGCTGTTTCGTTTTCGGTAATGATTAATAGTTTCAAAATTTTTAATTTATTACCCAAAAAAAAGCCGTCCAGATATTTATCGAGACGGCTTTTTAATTTTTCAATATTAGAGATTAATCTTTGTCAAGAATATTAGCATCCACTAAAATTCTTCCGCAATGTTCACACACAATTACTTTTTTGCGCTGACGAATATCCAATTGACGTTGTGGTGGAATTTTATTGAAACAACCTCCGCAAGCATCACGTGTAATTGATACTACACCTAAACCATTGATTGCATTTTCGCGAATACGCTTGTAAGCCGATAATAAACGCGCTTCAATGATATCAGATGCTTTGTTTGATTCAGTAGATAATTCTAACTCTTCTTTTTCTGTTTCAGCAATGATGGAATCTAACTCACCTTTTTTGTTCGTTAAATCAATTTTGCGTCCTTCTAAAGTAGATTCAGAAGCATCTAAAATTTGCTTCTTAGCAGCTAAATCAGCAGTAAATTCTTTAATGCGTTTTTCGCATAATTGAATTTCCAATTGCTGATATTCTAATTCTTTGTTTAAAGAATCGAATTCGCGATTGTTTTTTACTGCGCCTTGTTGCGTTTGGTATTTTTTAATTAAAGCCTGAGAATCTTTAATTGAATTTTTCTTTGCCTTGATTTGATCATCAATTGCTTTTACTTCTTCCGCATAATTGTTGATACGTGTTTGTAATCCTGCAATTTCATCTTCTAAATCACTTACCTCCATCGGTAACTCTCCGCGCGTGATGCGAATGCGATCAACCTGACTGTCGATTAATTGTAATTGGTACAATGCACGAAGTTTGTCTTCAATGGTATTGTCTCCTTTGTCAATGCTTCGAACAATGGGCGTCGGCTTTTTTGGAGCTTCCGCAACTGGTACTTCTTCTTTTATTTTTTTAGCAGCCATTTTTAGTGGTAGTAAATTGGATTGGTGTTTGTCTCCGTGAATAGGACGGCAAAGGTAGTGAATTTTTCCCTTAGGTAATCACCAATGAGGTTTATTGTAAATTGCTCAGTTTCAAAGTGTCCGATGTCAGCAATGATGATTTTGTTCTCAGCATCAAAGAACTGATGGTATTTGAAGTCGGCTGTGATAAATATGTCCGCTTTGGCTTTTTTGGCTTCGTTGAGCAAGAAACTCCCTGATCCTCCGCAAACTGCAACGGTTTGTATGTCCTTTTTAATTAATGCCGTATGTCGAATCACTTTAGACTTCATTCGGTCTTTGATGAGGTCCAGAAATGCTTCTGTTTTGATGGGTTCTTCTAGTTCGCCTACCATGCCCGCTCCTAGATGTGGATGTAAATTGGTCAAGGAGTAAATGTCATACGCCACTTCTTCGTAAGGATGTGCGCCCATCAAGGCAGAAAGAATTGCACCCTCCTTCCAACTCGGAAAAATGACTTCAATGCGTTCTTCTTTTTCCACATGTCGCTCTCCTTTTTTGCCAATATGCGGATCACTCAATTCATTGCCTTTGAAACTTCCATCTCCCGAAACACTAAAACTGCATTCGCTGTAATTCCCAATTTGTCCTGCACCTGAATTGAAAATTGCATTTTTTACAGTTGCAGATGCGGTTGTAGGTGCAAAGGTGACCAGCTTTTTC
The DNA here is from genome assembly GCA_031411335.1 of Bacteroidota bacterium. Taxonomy (GTDB): domain Bacteria; phylum Bacteroidota; class Bacteroidia; order AKYH767-A; family OLB10; genus JAJTFW01. The sequence goes on along the minus strand of JANOAX010000152.1, from coordinate 14,174 downwards.
AACTGATTTCCCATGGGCGCAAGTATGCGCGTTTTTTGTATGCCCAATTGCTCACAAATTTTAGCATTTACCCCTTGAGCAACATTATCCAAATTAGTGTGGATGGCGTAAATGGCAATGTTATTTTGAATGGCTTTGATGATGACACGTTCAATATAAGTGCTTCCCGTAATTTTTTTTAAGCCTGAAAAAACGATGGGATGATGTGCAATTACGAGATTACATCCTCTTCGAATGGCTTCGTCAATGACAGCCTCTGTAGAATCCAAACAGATTAATGCGGAATTGATATTCATGGATGGGTCACCCGTAATCAATCCCGAATTGTCGTACGATTCCTGCAAATGCAGTGGGGCTAAGCGCTCTAGTTCTCGAATGATCTCTTTTAGTGGCAGCATTTTCTTGTTGTAAGGAGTCAAATTTACACAATGGTTGGGATTATGATTAATTTTGACCCATGCGAATGCTCTTGCTTCCCCTCAGTTGGATTTATGGAATGATCATTCGACTCCGTAATTGGGCTTTTGATGTTGGCATTTTGAAATCGACATCTTTCAAAGTACCCATCATCAATATTGGCAATTTGTCGGTCGGTGGAACTGGAAAATCACCTATGGCTTTGTATCTGGCTCAGTTGCTTTCTTCAAACTATAAGGTGGCTATTTTGAGTAGAGGTTATGGGCGGGATTCGAAAGGTTTTAGATGGGTTACTCTTCAAAGTACTGCTCGCGAGGTGGGTGATGAGCCTTTGCAATATATTCATTCAGGTCTTCCTTTGATGGTCGCAGTGTGTGAAAAGAGAGTAGAAGGTGTGAATGAATTGCTGAAGAGTGAAAATCCTCCAGAAGTTATTATTTTGGATGATGCCTTCCAACATCGATACATCCATTCCGGATTTAATATTTTGTTGAGTGACGTGAATCAGCCTTTTTTTGATGATTATATGTTACCTGCTGGAAATTTGCGTGAACCCAAGAGCGGAAGTAGGAGGGCAGATGTTATTATTTTTACCAAATGTGATTCGTCAATGAATGAAGCCGATCAAGGGAAGATGGTAGCTAAATCAAGAATGAAATCAAATCAAAGTATTCATTTTTCGTATATCCATTACCGTGAGGAATTGTTGGGGATGGATGGATCCACTTTGCAGATGGAATCCTTGAAATCCAAAAGCGTTTTCCTTTTTTGTGGCATTGCTAACCCATCTCCCTTAAAACTGTTTGTAGAAGGAAATTGTGAGCAATTGAAAACCAAATATTATCCCGACCATCACGATTTTTCGGTGGCCGATGCGATTCAATTGAAGAATGAGTTTTTGAAATTCGCAAAAACATCTGACCAAGCACATGTTTTAGTAACTACCCGTAAAGATCAGATGCGATTAATGAATAAGGAAATCCAATACCATCTTAAGGAATTGCCTATCTATATCATCGATTTAGAAGTGAAGTTTTTACCAAACGCAAAAAGTAGTTTAGATGAGATGGTCTTAAATTTCGTTTCTAACACTTCAAAAAATTGAAATTCTAATCATTTTTGGTACGAAAAAAGGATTTGTACACTTCAATGATGAACAATAGCATTATTAATTTTATCTTAGCCTACACTTATCCAAAAACCATGAAACCACTTATTACTAAAATTATCATTCTACTTACCATCGTACTTTTATATTCTAAAGAATCGCAGGCACAAGGGACTTATACCTCTCAAAATATTAATCTTCTTTCCGTTTGGGATGATATATCCGTCCCGCCTGAGCCAGCCTATAGCATTCGTTATAATGGAATATGGGGTTGGGATGATGGATTAGGACACGAATATGCTATTATTGGCTCTACCACTGGTGTTTACTTTATCGATGTTACTAATCCTAATTTGCCCGTGGAAGTGGATTTTGTAGCAGGAAGAAGAAGTGGTTGTATTTGGAGAGAAATTAAAACTTATGATCATTTTGCCTACTTGGTTTCTGACGATGGAGCACCCAATAGTTTTCAAATTGTCGATTTACAATACCTTCCCGATTCGGTTAGTGTAGTGTACGATGGTACTTCCATCTTCGAAAGATCACATACCATTTTCGTGGATGGAGATAAATTGTATACAGGCACCGTGAAAGGAGGTCAGTTTGCTTCTACTGCTGCACTGGCTGTTTTTAGCTTAAATAATCCAGTTCAACCTACTTTACTCCGAAAATTAAATACTGATTTTCCAAGCCTATTAAATAGTAATCAAGTGCATGATATGTTTGTACGAAATGATACAGTTTATGCCTCTTGTGGATATGATGGGTTATTCCTTTTTAAATATAATACGGTTGTGAATAATTTTACTCTTTTAGGATCACTTACTTCTTACCCGTCTCAAGGTTATAATCATAGTAGCGCGTTAACTGATGATGGCTCTACCTTGGTTTTTATGGATGAAGTTCCGAATGGTCTTCCTGTAAAAGTGTTGGATGTAACCGATTTTTCAAACTTAACCATGAAATCTACTTTCAGCAGTAACGTGGGTCCAACCCCTCACAATCCTTTTATGGTGGGCACAACCTGTTATATTGCTTATTATCAAGATGGATTGCAAGTGTATGATGTAAGTACTCCAACCAACCCAGTTCGTATTGGATATTTTGATACTCATAATCAAACTGCTTTCGGTGGACCATATCCTTCACCTGCTTATCAAGGCGCTTGGGGAGCTTATCCTTATTTTCCAAGTGGTAATGTCATCGTATCTGACATGCAAAATGGTTTGTTTGTATTGGATCCAACACCCATGTTTACTTCAATTAATGAAATTAATAATACCAATTCGTTCACTCTTTTTCCAAACCCATCTGCAGAAAACCAATTAGTAAATATTACATTAAATCAAGCTCCAACAGACAAAGTAAGATTAGAATTAACCGATCTTCAAGGTAAAGTATTGATGACAGAAATAAAATCCGACAAAAATTTCAGCTTTTCTACAAAGGGAATGTCATCCGGTTTATATTTCGTTTCAATCATTGCTAATGATGGACGTAGCGTAAAAAAATTGGTTATTAATTAATCGTAATTTCCAACCCCAGCCTAAGGTTTAAACCTTAGGCTGGGGATTTGTTTTATTGCCTCTAAATCTCCTGGAGCTATGTTATAATTATTCGTCTCCATTTCATTCAACCATGCAATCTCATCATGGTCTGTTAATACCATATTACCTTGATCGATTTGAGCTCGAAAAAAAGTGATATCAATAGTCTGTTCATTTTCCAGATATTGATATTCGAAACAGTAATGAATGTTTTTTAGTTCAAGATTCAATTCTTCTCTTATTTCTCTTATTATTGCGATTAGCTCATCTTCCCCTTTCTCTACTTTGCCTCCTGGAAATTCCCAATATCCGGCTAAGTTTTTACCTGCTTTTTTTAGCGCCATTAAGAATCGATTTTCTTCATTGTAAATAATAGCGGCTACTACTTTGATGTTCGAAGGCATAATAATCTTATTATAAAACTGAAAATTGCTAAAAACAAGAAAGGCTCCTAGAAGGAGCCTTTCTTATGCAAGCAGTTTAAAGGTTTAAACTATTAATTGGTTTTAACAATCTTTGATTGAGTAGTCTTGTTTCCTTGTTGAGCAGTTACCATGTAAATGCCATTTGACAAATCCTGACCGAAAGTCATCATGCCAGCATGTGCATCATAAGTAAATGTATCAACAGTACGACCAGCCATATCTGTTACATTAACAGCGATAGTTTGGTCATTTTCAAAACCACGTAATACTAAGTTAAAGGACTCGGCAGAAGGATTTGGGAAAACCGAAGAGGTAATTCCATCTGCTAAACGAGTAGCATCAAATGCATTTGGAGTGTTTACAATTCCAATTACGCAAGGATCACCATAGCAATAAGGAATACCATCAACAATAGCACGGATTCTCACCAAATAGAATTTGTTAACATTTAAAGCAGGACTAACATCCGATAAACGGCACCAGCGATTGTTTGAAATATGTGTCCAAGTAATGCCAGGAGCAGTAGTCTCTTCGAATTCGAACTGATATTCAGGAGCCGATAAATAAGTTAAAACTACATCACTTCGGATACTATCTGAAACATGTAATCCCAAGTTTCCGCAATAGTTCGTTCCTAACTCAGGTTGACGAACAGAACGAGTTACAACACCAGGATTAGTGAATGAACATTGTCCATTATTAATACTAACTGTTAAGCTAACTGTTTGTGTATCTAAAACAGCTCCTGCTCCAGATCCATCCATCAAAACGCTTACGTTTTGTGTAGTAGCACCAGTCGACCAAGAATAAGTACTGAAACCAGGATCAGCAGAAAGGTTTACAAAACCAGGCTGACATACTGTTAGAGGACCAACTGGAGTGATAGCTGGTTGAAATCCTGGATCAAATACTTCAACATGAACAGTAGCACTAGTTCCAGTACTGCAAGCACCAAAACTATTTGTTACAGTTAATGTGTAATCTCCTGTTTGATTAACAACGATGTTACGTGTTGTAGCACCTGTGCTCCAAGAATAAGAACTAAAGAATTGTCCACCACTACCAAATAAGGTAGCTGATTGTCCAGGACAAACATTTACAGGACTTGCAGGTAGAATACTAGCATTGGTTCCAGGGATAACTAAGAAGGGTGTCCAAGCACTACGAACACGAATTTGTACTCCGTTTACAAATCCCCATACAGAAACTCTGTAAAATCCAGTTTGATTAATGAAAATAGAAGAAGTGGTTGCTCCACCATTCCATTGATAAGTAAGAGGTCCATTTAATCCAGTAACCACAGCATCTAGCTTGGTACCTGCGCATACAATCGGTCCGGAAGGGACAATGGTGACACTTTGAGCTTTCACATCAGCTGAAAGACTAGTCACTGCCAGAAACACGCCTAATACGTACTTCCATACACCTTGAGTAATTTGTGTTGTCATATTTTAATTTAAATTGTTTTAAATAAGTTTTGGCCTAACGAATGGTTAAGAGCAAATGTACAATCTTATTATCATTCCTTGCAAATGTAATTGCATCGAATTTAACTTTTTTTTCAAACATACATTTTATCGATGTTAATGAACACTTTTACAGGGTGTAGTGTTGTTTTTTTTAAGGAAAATCTAATAATTCTTACGACTATTTGACTAAGTAAAAGAAGAGATTCTACTTTTTCATAACATTGCACGTCAAATCACGTAGAAAAATAACATTTTCTTTACCAAAACCAGTGAAATTCAAAATCCAGCATATTATCCTTCTTGTATCCTTCCTGTTTTCAGCATTGAATGCTGATTGTCAAAGGTTTAATACCGTAAATTTTACGACGCAAGAAGGGCTTCCTGGAAATCATCTGAATTCAATTTTTCAAGATAAGATTGGCCGACTCTGGATCGGAACAATGAGTGGAGCCTGTCGCTTTGACGGTAAAACCTTCACACGATTTGATCAAGGAAACGTTTTGTTTAATAATCCAGTAAAGTCCATTATGGAAGATCAGCTAGGGAACATCTGGCTGGGAACTATTCGTAAAGGATTGGTGAAGTATAGTGGAACTACTTTTTCTAATTTTTCTTCCAATGATGGATTGTTAAGTGATAATATTAATGCCCTATGTCAAGACGAAAAAGGAAATATTTGGGTGGGAACATCCGAAGGGATTAGTCGATTCGATGGAAAATCTTTTTATAATATCACCCAAGTAAAAGGCCTTGTCAACAATAATGTTTTTGATTTATTATCGGATAGTAAAGGTCGAGTATGGGTTACAACGATTGGTGGTGTAAGTATGTTTGAGGGTGGGAAGTTTACAAATTTGACAACCGAAAATGGATTGTTAAGTAATATCGTTTATTGTGTTAAAGAAGATAAACTTGGTAATATTTGGTTGGGAACCTATGAAGGAGTTAGTGTGTGGGATGGTAAAAATTTTACGAATTATACAAAGCAACAAGGACTTCCTAACGAGCGTGTAGAAAGTATAATGATCGATCATTATGGAAACGCATGGGTAGGAACATATGGGGGAGGTATCGCAAAATTTGTAAAAGGACATTTTGAATCGGTGCAAATGAGTGAAGGCATCAATTCAAATATTGTAAAATCTTTGTGGGAAGATTGGGAAGGAAATTATTGGTTAGGTACGCTCAATGGGTTGTATAAATACAATGGCGATCGATTTGTTTCATTTACGAATGCCGATGGGATTTCAAATAATAATGTTCTTTCAGTTTTTCCTGATTCTAGTGGTGGAATTTGGTTTGGAACATTAGCAGGAGGTGTAAATTATTTTAAGAATAATCAATTCACAAATTTTTCAACAAAAGATGGATTAAAGAGTAATACAATCTGGAGTATAAATGGAGATAAAGAAGGATTTATTTGGTTTGGGACTACCAATGGACCTGCTCGATTTAATCATACATCAGGTCGTATTGATTTGATGTATCCTCAATTGCAATCGTTTATTATTTATGCGTTTTTACAAGATAAAAAGCGAAATAATTATTTTGGAACCGATAAAGGAATTTATAAATTCACACCCGATGGAAGATTGTATCAAATCGGTGTGAACGAAGGATTGTCAAATGACAAAGTACGTGTTTTGTATGAAGATTTTCACGGTGTTGTTTGGGTTGGAACCTTAAAAGGACTTTTTTCTTTGGATGAAAATCGTGCGAAGAGTTTTGATGAATCAAATAGATTGCCCAAATCACCCATCACTTCTATCATCAATGATAGTTATGGGAATTTAGTAGTGAGTACCTATGAGTTTGGAGTGATCCGTTATAATTCAGGGAAACAGTCTAATCCTATTTCGATTTTAAATACGAAAAGTGGATTGAATAGTGAAAAGATTTTATTCAATTTCATTGATAGTAAGAATAAATTGTGGTTAGGAACATCGGAAGGGTTGGATGTGATAAACTGGAAAAAATATATCGAAGAAGGAAATCTTAGCTTAAGTCATTATGATAAAAGTAACGGTTTCTTGGGAGTCGAAAGTAATGCAGCTTGTGAAGATAAAGAAGGGAATATTTGGTTCGCTACTGTGAATGGCGCCATCCGATACAATCCAGAAGCAGGTGATCTGCCTATAGCAATGCCTTTTGTTTCGATTAGTAATGTTCAATTGTTCTTGGAAAACACGAATTGGAAGAAGAAAAAGTTTAAAGTGAATCCTCAGAATGGACTTCCAGAAGAATTAGTTTTACCACATAATAGTAATCATTTAAGTTTTGTCTGTAATGGAATTTATTTGACAGCACCTGAAGAAGTGCGCTATCGATATTTTCTGGAAGGAAGTGATGAAGGCTGGTCACCACCAACCAAAAATGTAATCTCTAGTTACTCGAATATTTCTCCTGGCTCTTATATTTTTAAAGTGCAAGCAAGTGCCAATGGAAAGGAATGGAGTATACCCGTTACTTACAGTTTTACAATCCTACCACCTGTATGGAAAACTCCCTTCTTCTACTTACTGTATGTTGTAGTAGGAGCAGGCTCGGTGATGTTAGCTTATCGTGTAAGAACACGCTCGCTTCGTAAAAGTCAGGATTTACTTAAGCGTAAAGTTGAATCTCGTACACGTGAGTTACAAGCAAAGAATTTGGAGTTGGCAAAATTGTCTTTGGTGGCTTCCGAAACCGATAATGCAGTTATGATTTTTGATGAACATATGGAGTTGGAGTGGGTAAATACAGGTTATACAAAAATGACCGGATTCTTATTGGAGGATACTAGAAGAATAAAAGGGGGTACTTTAAAGGATTTAACAACCAATACAGATGTGCTTTTTCATTTGGATGATTGTATTCGATTAAGACGATCTTTTATTTATGAATCAGAAATCTCTCATAAGAACGGACAACACCGTTGGGCGTCTTCTACTCTAACTCCTATCTTGAATGATCGTGGTCAATTGAAAAATATAGTGGTTATCGATACGGATATCACTTTGCGTAAGCACATGGAAGAGCAAATCCGCGAAGCCCTCGAAGAAAAAGGCTTGTTGTTGCGGGAAATTCATCATCGTGTAAAAAATAATTTGCAAATTATTATCAGTCTATTCAACCTTCAAACAAGTTATGTCACCGATCAAAATGCCTACAAAGCACTGAAAGAAGGTCAAGATCGTATTAAAAGTATGGCGTTAATACATGAGCGTTTTTATCAATCCGACGGACTCTCTAAAATTGATTTCGATGATTATATCCGTCGGCTTTCTGAAAATTTAATGCGCTCTTTTAAGATTTCTAATGAAAAGATTTCTTTGAATATTCATGCAGAGAAAATATCTTTGGATATCGACACCGCTGTCCCTTGTGGTTTAGTGATTAATGAAATTGTATCCAATTCTTTGAAGCATGCGTTTAATAAAACAATGCATGGAGAGATTAATATTGAACTCAATCAAACTGAAACGGATCGTTTTCGCCTAGTAATCAGCGATAACGGAGTTGGAATGGAAGAAGGATTCTCCATTGACACATCAGATTCTTTAGGAATCCAATTGATTCAAGCTCTTACCGATCAATTGGAAGGCAAAATGGAAATTGAAACATCACCTGATCACGGTGTGAAATATATTATTAATTTTAGACGCATTAGTTAACACCAAACACACGAATGAGCAAAACCCGAATTCTTGTCGTTGAAGACGAAAGTATTGTAGCCAAAGACATCCAAAAATCACTTGAAAAATTAGGTTATGAAGTTCCCGCAACAGCTTCTTCAGCCGCGTCTGCATACGAAAAGTTAGAAGAGATTCAACCTGATTTAGTATTTCTTGATATTAAATTGAAAGGGGATGAAGATGGAATTCATATCGCTGAACATATCAAGGATAAGTATAATATTCCTGTGATTTTTTTAACTTCTTATGTAGATCAAGCCACGCTTGATCGTGCTAAAGTTACAGAACCTTATGGCTATTTGGTAAAACCATTTAATGAGTCGGATTTGAAAACGACGGTGGAAATGGCATTGTTTAAATTTTCTAGGGATCGTGAAGTTAGAGATAACCAACATCGCTTGGCAAATGCATTGGCTCGAGTAGAGGAGTCAATTTGTTTAATGGATACAGATGGACGTGTTTCTTATCTAAATGATAAAGCCGAAAATATTTTTGGTTATTCCACAGCAACCGCAGTTGGTATGGATGCGTTTCAAATGTTCAGTTTGGAAATTGAAGGCGGTGTATCTGTGAAGAAAGATGACTTGTTAGGGGCCATGCGTAAAAATGAACCTTGGGAAAATAAAGATTGTCATATCATTGTGAAACGTGATAATACCAGTTTGAATGTTTCTGTTTCTGCTTCTCCCATTCACGATGAAAAAAACCAATTTCTAGGTTGTGCTATTGTGATGTCTGATAAAAATGCATCCAATGAGAAATCAGTAGAGTTGCCACAACAAGCAACATTTCTCGATAATCAAATTATCAATAATTCTTTCTTCGTAAAGAAGGGGTCTATGTTGGTGAAAGTGTATTTGGATAATATTTCATGGATTCAAGCCATGGATAATTATGTGATCATTCAAACTACTTCTGATCAATTTGTGATTCATTCAACGATGAAGGATATTGAATTAAAATTACCAACTAGCCGCTTCTTACGTGTGCATCGTAGTTATATTATTCCGCTTGATAAGATTAATGTACTCGATGAAAATACCGTGTTAATCGGAGATAAAACAATTCCCATTGGTAAGTCTTATAAAGAGACCTTTATGGCTCGACTCAACTTTTTATAGTCGTGGATATAATTCAGTACAATCAACAAGCTTGGAATGACGAAGTAAAGAAAGGGAATCGTTGGACGATTCCTTTTTCTCTTGAACAAATTGAAGCAGCTAAAAGAGGAGAGTTGAATATTGTTTTAACTCCTATGATACCCGTTCCGCTTTCATGGTTTCCTGAATTGAAAGACGCACAGGTATTGGCTTTAGCATCGGGTGGAGGACAACAAGTTCCTGCTCTCGCTGCTGCTGGTGCCCATGTAACTGTTTTTGATTTGTCGGAGCAACAATTAAAACAGGATGTAGATACAGCTGAAAAATCTAATTTAAAAGTAAAAGCCATTCAAGGTGACATGATGGATTTATCCTCCTTGCCGTCGAATCATTATGATTTAATTTTCCACCCTTGTTCTAATTGTTTTGTTCCCGAATTAAAACCAGTTTGGAGTCATTGCGCGCGGATCTTAAAGAAAGGTGGTGTGTTGATGTGGGGCTTTACAAAGGCAGAAAGTATGTTGCTATATAAAGATCCAAAAACAAATGTATTTACACTAAAATATAAAATGCCTTATTCCGATACCGAATCGCTCACGGATGAGGAGCGATCAGTGTATACCGATCAAAATGAACCATTAATTTTTGGACATTCACTGGATGCACAAATTGGTGATCTTTTAAAAAACGGGTTTGTATTAACTGATATTTTTGAAGATAATTATGGAGGGACTGATCCCTTAGATCCTTTTTTTAATGCCTTTGTCGCCGCCAGAGCGGTTAGGGTTTAGTTGTTTGACTTTAGTCCCGATAGCTATCGGGATTGGATGTTAGATGTTAGATTTTAGTCCCGATAGCTATCGGGATTGGTCGCGAGGCTTCGCGATTGGATGTTATTGCTAATCTTGCTTAGACATCACGACCACCAATTATGCAGAAAAACTTAAAGATCTAATTGCAAAAATGAAAAATGGTTGGCTACCTGAGGTCCAATAGTCACAAACCTCTGAAACGAAGTTAGATGTTGGATATTAGATAAAACATCTAAAATCCAACATCCAAAATCTAACAACTAAATTACTTTTCTTTCACTTCTTCAAAATCAACATCCGTTACATTGTCGGTTGCTGCTGCAGTAGGTTCCCCTTGATTCGCTTGTTGTCCATCGGGAGTGCCTGCTTCTTGAGAAGCATTGTAAAGATCTTTTGATGCAGCTTCCCAAGCGGAGTTTAACTCTGTACTTGCTGTTTCGATAGCAGTCCAATCTTTTTGCTGATGTGCTTCTTTCAATTTTGCAAGTGCAGTTTCAATAGTTGCTTTTTTATCAGCTGGAATTTTCTCACCAAATTCTTTCAATTGCTTTTCAGTATTGAAAATTAAAGAATCGGCTTGATTGATTTTATCTACTTCCTCTTTTGCTTTACGGTCACTTTCTGCATTAGCTTCAGCCTCGCGTTTCATGCGTTGAATATCCTCTTCGTTTAATCCGGAAGAAGCTTCGATACGTATGTTTTGTGATTTGCCACTTGCTTTGTCTTTTGCAGTGACATGCAAAATACCGTTAGCATCAATATCAAATGTTACTTCAATTTGAGGTATGCCGCGTGGAGCAGGAGGAAAGCCATCCAAATGGAATCGGCCAATGGTGCGATTATCTTTTGCCATCGGACGTTCTCCTTGCAATACATGGATTTCTACGGATGGCTGATTGTCAGAAGCCGTAGAAAATATTTCTGATTTACGAGTAGGAATTGTAGTATTCGACTCAATTAACTTGGTCATCACTCCACCCATGGTTTCAATTCCTAAGGAAAGAGGTGTAACATCTAACAACAACACATCTTTTACTTCTCCAGTTAATACCGCTCCTTGAATGGCAGCACCTACCGCAACCACTTCATCCGGATTTACACCTTTAGATGGTTTCTTTCCGAAAAACTTTTCTACTAATTCTTGAATAGCAGGAATACGAGTAGATCCACCTACTAAAATAACTTCATTGATGTCATTGGATGTAAGTTTCGCATCTGATAGCGCTTTTTTGCAAGGCTCTAATGTGCGTTGAATTAATTTATCGGCTAATTGTTCAAACTTAGCACGCGTTAATGTTTTTACAAGATGTTTTGGAATTCCATCAACGGGCATAATGTAAGGCAAGTTAATTTCGGTCTGCATAGAGCTCGACAATTCAATCTTTGCTTTTTCAGCAGCTTCTTTAAGACGTTGCAAAGCCATAGGATCTTTTCTGAGGTCAATCCCTTCATCATTTTTAAATTCGTCTGCCAACCAGTCGATAATTACTTGATCGAAATCGTCTCCTCCTAAGTGTGTATCGCCATTTGTCGACTTCACTTCAAATACGCCATCACCTAATTCAAGAATAGAAATATCAAAGGTTCCACCACCTAAATCGAATACAGCAATTTTGTTATCAGTATGTTTTTTGTCAAGACCATATGCTAAAGCTGCAGCAGTTGGTTCATTGATGATACGTAAAACTTTTAATCCTGCAACTTCACCCGCTTCTTTGGTCGCTTGACGTTGTGCATCGTTAAAATAAGCAGGAACTGTAATAACAGCTTCACTTACTTCATATCCTAAATAATCTTCTGCCGTCTTCTTCATTTTTTGAAGAACCATTGCAGAAATTTCTTGTGGTGTATATAAACGGTCGTTAATTTTTACACGTGGAGTATTATTATCTCCTTTAACAACTTCGTAGGGTACTCTTGACGTTTCCATTGAAACCTTATCAAAAGATTCTCCCATAAAACGCTTAATAGAAGAAATAGTATGTGTTGGATTTGTAATAGCTTGGCGCTTGGCCGGGTCACCCACTTTACGTTCTCCGTCTTTAATAAATGCAACTATTGAAGGCGTCGTTCTGCGTCCTTCACTGTTTGGTATCACCACTGGCTCATTACCTTCCATTACTGCAACGCAGGAGTTAGTAGTTCCAAGGTCAATTCCTATTACTTTTTTCATGATTTTTTTATTTGATTATTCACTAATCAATGAGTATGCCATTGGAAAATTCAAGTTACAATGACAGATATAGAGTCATCACTCCTAAAATGTGGCTGACATAATGACACTATGGCAGTATTTATTGAAAGATATGACTAGTATACCTTCCGTTTAAAAGGGAGTCGTAACTAACATCATTAAAGGAAATATTAGGAATAATGGTATCCAATCGACAAGTGAATATCCCTTTTCCAGCACTCAGATTGGTAAACTCTGGAATGAAGTTTACTGTGTTGTTTGGAGAATTTATTTGGATATAATTGTAAAAATCGTCGGTAGCTGAAGTGAAAATGAAATCACTCTTAAAATCAACTAAGCGTCGAGTTACAGTGGTGTCTACTTTAATTTTGGATCCCAAAAATTGATAAATAGTATTTCCATCCAGTAAAAAAGATAATTCTTGACCTCCGTTTAATGTTAGACTTGTAATATAGGGGATTTTAAAATCCTCATATTTTAAGGTAATCGCTTGGGTTAATTTTTTGGTTTCGGTGTAACGAATTCGCATGATAAGCCCATACATTTTTCCGTATTTAGAACTGTTAAAGCGGATTTTGTAAGGATCATCATCGGCAATATTTACACGTGTTGTTGGGGCTAATGTTTTTTGGTAGATGGGTTCAATAATTCTTGTTTTCCCAGTTATTGTTAACCCTGATTCTATATTGTGAAAACGAAGTTGATATTGAATGCTTGGATCAAGTCGAATACCATCTAAACGAAATACATAATGATCATTATCGGCAAATAATCCTTCATTTTTGAATAGTGTAAAATCAGGCTGCATTTGGTAGGATTCAACAACAGTGTTAAAATTTAACTTTTCAAGGAACACCCGTACTTTGGAAGTGTCATAATACAGACTGTCAGACTCTTGTGCCATTAACAAAGCATTTCCTGCCCCTAAAAAAGCTTTCTGTACTCGAACATAATGAACAGTACTGGCAGGGTTAATTAGACTATAAATGATGGGTATTTCTTTGTATTCTTCTAAAATATCAAGATCGTTTTCGCAGGAAGTAAGAAGAATGTTGAGAGCAATAAAGACCCAAATTAATTTTTGCATAAGACCTCAAATGTACATAATCACTTCAAATAACCAGGTAAGAATTCGGGAAGATTTACTGTAGCATGTTATTAATTACAATTTACTGATGTTGATTCATTTCTCTCAGGAATAATTTACTGCATTAGATTATAATAGATGTTTGATTAGTTTAGCAAAATGTTGGAAGCCATTGTTTCTGGATTGACGTTGGGATTGGTTTTGTCATTGTTGGTTGGGCCTGTGTTTTTTTTACTCATTGATACCAGTATAAAGAAAGGATTTAAGAGAGGTGTTTATTTATCCCTAGGAGTTCTTTTAAGCGATATGTTATATATTGCTATTACCTATTTCAGTAGTGT
>JANOAX010000151.1:0-20677 GCA_031411335.1 Bacteroidota bacterium | reverse complement strand
AGGACTAAAATATACTTGTATTTGGTATTATAAGTCTCTAAAGAGCGACAAACTTTTTTTAATACTTGATTCAATGAAGCTCTACTTTTTTTGCAAAAATTTTATCTTAATGATTACCCTTACAATTTAATTCCTCTTAATCCCACAATTGTCATTAGAAAAGACAATTGTGCCCAGACGCTTTGGTCGGTATCGGAAACCCTCAGGGCGACGAATTCATTGATCCATCAATGAATTGTCGGTATTAACCCTGACTTTGATTTTGAAGTAATTCTTACCTTCGTTTTAACAACATTATCTGAATTATTGCTTTTATATCAAACGTCAGCCCGTAGGGCAAAAAAGTCTAATCATTTTTTTTGTTAATTAAAGTGTACCTCGTTTCGAATCGTTAGCTTTTATTTCAGTGGGAGGAGTCTAGCTTCAATTACGGAGTAGAAAATTGAGATGAAAGTAGTAGTCTTTGTGACTTTTTAGTAAATCTAATTTATTGAACTCCTATTGTTGGACTACGAATACTAGTAACAAAGTATAATTTATTATATAAGGTCTTCTGAAAAAGTGAATCCTATTCAATAGGACCCATTTCAAGTCCTTGTTGAATCCTGCTGGATTCTAAGAAAATTCACACTGTTATCATTGCCCTCTTTTGCAAAACTGATTATTTTTCTGTTTTTGCGACGACAGGCTCATCATGATAATACAATAGAATACTCACAAAAAAATATTTCCAAAAGTAAATTATAATGCACAGAATTATAATATTCCTGACTCTCATGTTTGCATTTGTTTAATTGAAAGTCATATCTAATATCAAATGCAATTATTAAATAGGCCAAATTAAGTTATCAAAAATATTGGGGTAGGCGCATGTTGCAATAATACTAGTTTCTGCAAGTTTTCTAAATTGTTCATCAATAAATGCGGAGAGTATCTCAAGGTTTTTGAATGTGCAACCAGTATAATCAGATTTAATTATTTGCCAAATTCATTCAGTAGTGTTTAGTTCTGGATTGTATGGAGGTAGAAAAACCAGTACTATGTTGTTTGGTATTTTTAATGCTTTTGATTTGTGGAATGCTCCGTTATCAAGAACTACTATTTTAAATTCAAGTGGGAGTTGCTTGGAAAATTCGTTTAGATAAATTTGGAAGTGTTATTGTTAACATAAGGCAATTCCATTAGATAGCATTTACCATTAATTGGTGAAAAGGCTCCAAAAAAGGAGGTTGATTTAAATATTTGTTGAAACAGGTAGATTGGCTTAACACCCCTTGCCGTTAAAGCTCTACCATTCTTAGTGAACAAACCAAAGCTGCTTTCAACTTGGAAATGTAAATTTACATTATCATATTTCGTATCTATTTTGAAAACTGTTTCTTGGATGATTTGACTGAAGTTTTTTTAAAAAGGATCTTCCGCTAATTAGCTCTTTAAAACATGTGATTTGCGATCGACTTTTATTTTATTTGAAAAATGTCGTTTACAATATTCTACAACTGTCGTCTATTTTACTTCATTTTCAAAACTCGTCCTATATCCAAAGCATCAATTCTTTATAACCTCTCAAGGAAATTTTTGGTTGATTTAATATATCCTCAATTTTTTATGTTCCTGGTCTGAAATCACACTTGGTTTAAAACCAATACGACCATGGGTAGTTGTAAATTAACATATCAAGCCTTTTTAGAATAATCATAGATTCGTTTTTCTGTAATAATCGATGCTCTTTTAACGACTCTTTAATGATAACAATTTTTGTCTTTGAGATACAATACATTTATTTTACAGTCCAAAAAAACCACTGCAACAAAATTGGACTATCTTTTATTTGTATTTGGGGTAAGTTGCAATTTGTCAAATTCTTATTCGCAATTCAACAGACCTTATTTAGATTGTGATTTAACATAAAAATATTTTTAAAATCAATGGTATTGAGAAGTAATCGAGTAGTTTGAGGATAATAAAGAGGTTGTGTTTCAGAGGAAATTATGAAAAGTAAAAGGAATTAAATTTGCGAAAATGAAAATCAAAATGATGTGTTGAGTTTTTTTATTTTGTGTTGCAATTAATTTTTAATTTAATTTATTTTTTACAGCAGCTTTCTTTGAGGTATAATTATTCGTGAATATCAAAACTCTTTGAATGAATAAATAAAAATGTCGAGTGTGCTGGTTATACTTACGACCATATTTTTTATTTGTTGACGAAATATTAAAGATAAGTTTGATTTCGAACTTATTAAACTATGATGGAGTAGATGGCTTTCGATGGTAAAAATAATTTCAATTTATTAACTAGTTGAGCATTTTGTTTAAGGGTTAATACTTTATATGTGTCAATTTTAATTTTAGTATTCAGATAAAAATTTAGTCAAATAGATCCATTGATATGAATATCAGATATTTACGTAAATTTTGCTCTCAAAAGGAACTTTAAATTCTTAATAAATATTTTTTTTGAAAAGCATTGTAGAATAAAAAACATTCCTTTACTTTATAGCTGGTATTGTTGTATTAACGCATCTATCCAACATCTACTAAATTACAGTCATTAGCAAAAATATTACCCATATTGAATTAATGAAATCTGCGACTGAAAAGCAGTACTCTTTTTCTTGTTGCTTCAAAATAATAATTAGTAATAGTCATGTTTCTAATTAAAAATTCGAAGAAATATCTTAAAGTAATAAGAAAATACACTACTAATTGATCTAAATCGAAAAACTAAACCGAATAAATAAATGAAAACAAAAATTACTCTGCTTAAATCGCTGTTCTTGATGCTATGTTGCATCTTGTTCAGTACCGTAGGTAAATCACAGGTAGCTGTGACCCTACAAATCGCGAACGATGTGCAGGTGTCTCCTACAGAGTATGAATTTGATGTAAACCTGATTAGTACAGGGGCATCAACCGTTCAGCTCTCTGGCCACCAGTATGGTTTAAATTATAATGCTGCTATTAAAAATGGCGGAACTATAACTGCTATATGGGTGCCCGCCTCTACAACGTTAACCAACCCAGCTCAACTTCAGGCGGTAATTAACACCACAACGAATCTTACGCAAATGCGAATTGCTGCACCTCCTGCTCCAGGGGCTGGTAATGGATCTATTATTGCTCCAGGACCTGTTGGAACGCGAGTGGGTCGCTTAAGAATGACGAACACTGTTCCGTTTGCTGCTGCTTCAGCTAATATTTCAATAAACACGTTGAGTAATGCGACCAATACTAGAACAAGTTTGTCCTTCTATAATGGAACTGTAAATACTATTATGTGTAGTCCTGCAGTAACTACCGGATGTAGTGGTTTGACTACATTCTCTATAATCACAGTAAATCCTACACTGAACGCACCTACTTGTTCTGCTCCAACATTGTCAGCAACTACTGTAGCGGCTATTTGTGCAGGGGATGCAAATGGGTCAATTAATTTAACAACTACAGGTGGAACACCAACTCCATTCACATATGCTTGGAGTAACGGTGGTTCCACTGAGGATCTTAGCGGATTAACCGCTGGAACTTATACTGTAACCGTAACTACACAAACGGGTGGCTGTTCTGCGACCGCTTCTTATACGGTTGCTGCAGGTGCTCCTAATGTTACTTATTATGCAGATGCAGATGGTGACACTTATGGAAATATAAATGTAACTTCAGTTTCTTGTACTGGCGCTCCAGTTGGATTTGTAATTAATAATACGGATTGTAACGATAATAATGCTGCAATTAATCCTGGTGCTAACGAAGTTTGTAATGGGATCGATGATAACTGTAATGGCAACATTGACGAAGGTTTAACTTTCTTAACGTATTATGTTGACGGTGACGGTGACGGATTTGGTGCAGGTGCAGGAACTTCTTCTTGTTCTCCAATTGCAGGATCAGTCGCTAACAATAATGACTGTAACGATGCAAACGCAGCAATTAATCCAAATGCAACTGAAGTATGTAATGGTATTGATGATAATTGTAATGGTAGTACAGACGAAGGTTTAACTTTCTTAACGTATTATGTTGACGGTGACGGTGACGGATACGGCGCAGGCGCAGGAACTTCTTCTTGTTCTCCAATCGCAGGTTCAGTCGCTAACAATAACGATTGTAATGATAATAATGCCGCTATAAATCCATTGGCTACCGAAGTTTGTAATGGTGTTGATGATGATTGTGATGGTTCAATCGACGAAGGTTTAACTTTCTTAACGTATTATGTTGACGGTGACGGTGACGGATACGGCGCAGGCGCAGGAACTTCTTCTTGTTCTCCAATCGCCGGCTCTGTTACTAATAACGGTGACTGTAATGATGCTGCTCCTTTAATTAACCCAGGTGCTACTGAACAGTGTAACGGAGTTGATGATAACTGTGATGGTTTAATCGATAACGGTGTTGTGTTCTCTACTTGGTATGCAGATGCTGATGGTGATACTTATGGTAACGCTACAGTTTCTCAATCAGCTTGCTCTCAACCTGTAGGTTATGTTCTTGATGCAACAGATTGTAATGATAATAACGCAGCGGTTAATCCTGGTGCAACTGAAGTTTGTAACTTAATTGATGATGATTGTGATGGTTTAATCGACGAAGGTGTAACTCTTACTTTCTATGCAGATGTTGACGGTGACGGATATGGAAATGCTTCATCATCAACTCAAGCTTGTTCTGCCCCTGTTGGTTTTGTAACAGATGCTACGGATTGTAATGACAATAATGCAGCAGTTAATCCTGGTGCTACCGAAGTTTGTAATAGTATCGATGATGATTGCGATGGATTAACTGACGAAGGTTTAACAGTAATTACTTATTATGCAGATGCTGACGGTGATACTTATGGTAACGCTTTGGTTTCTCAATCCACTTGTAGCGGTGCTCCTGTTGGTTATGTAACTGATGCTACTGATTGTAATGATGCAAATGCAGCGGTTAATCCAGGTGCAACCGAAGTTTGTAATGGTATCGATGATGATTGCGATGGATTAACCGACGAAGGTTTAACTCCAACAACTTATTATGCTGATGCAGACGGTGACGGATTTGGTAACCCTGCTGTTTCACAAACAACTTGTAGCGGCGCTCCGGTTGGTTATGTAGTTAATTCTACAGATTGTAATGATGCCAATGCGGCCATTAATCCAGCAGCTAATGAAATATGTAATGCAATCGATGATGATTGCGATGGCGTAGCAGATGATGGTTTGTTCTTCTCTTTCTATTATTTTGATGGTGATCTTGACGGATTCGGAGATCCTTCTACCCAAACCTCTACGTGTAACGGAGCACCAGTAGGTTATGTTGGAAATGCTAACGATTGTAATGACGCAAATGCTGCAATTAATCCTTCTGCTGCTGAAATTTGTAATAGTATTGATGATGACTGTGATGGAACTGCAGACGATGGACTTGTTTTCGCAACTTATTATGTAGATGCAGATAGCGATACTTATGGTGACGCTTCTCAATCGGTTTCAACTTGTAACGGCGCTCCTTCTGGTTTTGTAGTAGACAACACCGATTGTAACGACGGAAATGCTGCTATTAACCCAGGTGCTACTGAAGTTTGTAATGGTATCGATGATGATTGCGATGGTTCAACTGACGAAGGTTTAACTTTCTTGACTTATTATGTAGATGCTGACGGAGACGGTTATGGCAATGCTTCTGCTACAGGAGTTTCTTCTTGTAACCCAATTGTTGGTTCAGTAACAAATAATGGTGACTGTAACGATAATAACGCTGCTATTAATCCAGCTGCACTTGAAGTATGTGACGGTATCGATAATGACTGTAACGGTCTTACTGATGACGGACTTACTTTCGTGACATATTATGCCGATGCAGATGGTGACGGTTTTGGTAATGCTAGTGTTTCTCAATCAACTTGTAATGGTGCTCCTGTTGGATATGTAACAAATTCAACGGATTGTAATGACGCAAACGCTGCTGTTAATCCGAATGCAATCGAAGTTTGTAACGGAATCGATGATGATTGTAACGGTCTTACCGATGATGGACTTACCTTCTTAACCTATTATGTAGATGCTGATGGTGACGGATTTGGTGCTGGTGCAGGAGTTTCTTCTTGTAACCCAATTGTAGGATCTGTTACAAATAATGGAGATTGTAATGATGCAGCTCCATTTATTAATCCAGGTGCTCCAGAGCAATGTAACGGTATTGATGATAACTGTGATGGTTTAATTGATAATGGTGTAGTGTTCTCTACTTGGTATGCTGATGCTGATGGTGATACTTATGGTAATGCTGCAGTTTCTCAATCTGCTTGCTCTCAACCTGTAGGTTATGTTCTTGATGCAACAGATTGTAATGATAATAACGCAGCAGTTAATCCTGGTGCAACCGAAGTTTGTAACTCAATTGATGATGATTGCGACGGATTAGTAGACGAAGGTGTTCAATCTACTTTCTATGCAGATGTTGACGGTGACGGTTATGGAAATGCTGCTTCATCAACACAAGCTTGTTCTGCTCCTGTAGGATATGTTTCTGATGGTACTGATTGTAATGATAATAATGCAGCGGTTAATCCAAGTGCAACTGAAGTTTGTAACTCAATCGATGATGATTGTGATGGTTTAATCGACGAAGGTGTTCTTTTAACGTTCTATGCTGATGTTGACGGCGACGGTTATGGAAATGCTTCTTCATCAACTCAAGCTTGTTCTGCACCTTTAGGATATGTTTCTAATGCTACGGATTGTAATGATGCAAATGCAGCAGTTAATCCAGGTGCTACTGAAGTTTGTAACTTGATCGATGATGATTGTGATGGTTTAGTTGACGAAGGTGTAACTCTTACTTTCTATGCAGATGTAGACGGTGATAGCTATGGAAATGTTAATTCATCTATCCAAGCTTGTTCTGCTCCTATTGGATATGTATCAGACGCTACCGATTGTGATGATAATAATGTATCTATCAATCCAGCTGCCGCTGAAATATGTGCTAACTCAATTGATGATAACTGTGATGGTAATATCGATGAAGGTTGCGGTTGTGTGAATCCTCCAACAGCAAACGCTGGTTCAGGTCAAACAATTTGTCAAAATGGAACAGCTACCCTTAATGGTACAATTGGTGGTGCTGCTACAAATGGTACTTGGTCTACAGCTGGAGATGGAACATTCTCTCCAAGTAACACTGTGTTAAATGCAATGTATACTCCAGGTCCTGCTGATATCTTAGCCGGTTCTGTTGTGTTAACGCTTACTACAGATGCTCCACTTAATTGTTCACCTGCAACAAGTAATACAACAATTTCAATTAGTTCTAATCCGCCTTCTCCAGGTGCGATTTCAGGTCCTGCAACGTTGTGTAATCCTAATAATTTAGTGATTACTTATAGCATTGCTCCTGTACCAGGCGCTACATCTTATACTTGGTCTGTTCCTGGTGCAACAATCTTGTTGACTGGACAAGGAACTACTAGTATTACTGTAAGATGGCCTTTCACTGCAATTCACTGGGGTGTGGTGGGTAATATCTGTGTAACTGCAAATAATAGTAATAGTTGTGGTAGTAGTAATCCAAGTTGTCTTGGAATTTCTGTTCAGTTATCTGTTCCTGTTACTCCTCCTTCAATTTCAGGTCCTGTAAAAGTTTGTTCTGGAGATGTAGTGACTTATTCAATCGCTTCAGTGTTTAGAGCTGATTCTTATAATTGGGTGGTTCCAGCTGGAGCAACGATTTCTTCCGGTCTAGGTACTAACATCATTTCAGTTACTTATGGACCATCATTCGTTGGTGGATCTATTTCTGTAACCGCATCAAATGCTTGTGGAACTGGTCCTGCTCGTTCTCGAAATGTGTCTCTTAATATCCTCCCAGCTTCTGCTGCAATTGCAGGTCAAGCGTCAGGTGTTTGCGGATCCCTAGCTGTTAATTATACTGCTACTAGTGTTGTTGGTGCTGCATCTTATTTATGGACAGTTCCTGTAGGAGCTACTATCATGAATGGTCAAGGAACTTCATCTATCGATGTTGACTTCTCTGGGGCATTTGTAAGTGGAGCTATTTCAGTTGTTGCTCAAAATGGTTGTGGTAATGGAGCGGCTCGTAGCTTAACAGTTACTGGTACTCCTGCACAAGCTGCTCCAATCGTTGGTGCTTCTCTGTTGTGCGCAGGTCAAAATTATATTTATGACGTGCCTACTATAGCAGGTGCAGTTACATACACTTGGACAGTTCCTTCTGGATTTATTATTAATTCAGGTCAAGGTTCTAAAACGATTGATGTGAAAGCCGGTCCTGTTGCAGCAAGTGGTCTTACCATTTCTGTTCGTGCTTCTAATGCTTGCGGAAACGGTCCTTCTCGTGTGAAGAATGGTATTAGTATAACCATTTGCCCACGTATTGGTGATGCTTCTGCAATGAATATTGTTGCATATCCAAATCCAACAAGCGATCTTCTTAACATTAGCTTCGATAGCAATGCAAATCAAGATGTACTTGTTACTATGATGGATGCTACTGGTCGACTTGTGATCAACGAAAATCGTAACGCTGATGAAGGTGCAAACAAATTTGTAATGTCTGTTAAAGGAATGGCTGCAGGTATCTATACGATGCAGTTCAGAACTTCTGATTCAGTTCAAAGTATTCGTGTAGTGGTTGAATAAATAATCATCCATTGCCCAGTGGCGAGTTTACTCTGCTACTGGATATTAATAATTTTCCAATGCCCCAAAGCGTGTTTACACTGCTTTGGGGCATTGGTCTTTTATAAACATCCTTCGTCTAATAGGTGTTTTCACTATTACTCCTGAAACATGTTTACTCTAATTCAGGGGGCATTGGTCTTTTAAATAAACATCCTTCGCCTTGTAGTGTGTTTGCTCTGCTACCCCCAGTAGCGTGTTTTCTCTGATTCCCCTGAATCGTGTTTACTCTGATTCCCCTGAATCGTGTTTACTCTTATTCCCCTGAATCGTGTTTACTCTTATTCCCCTGAATCGTGTTTACTCTTATTCCCCTGAATCGTGTTTACTCTTATTCCCCCAGTAGCGTGTTTACTCTGCTACTGGGGTCTTTTAAAGCAGATGCGTTCTAATTTATTGAGTATGACATGTTGAAGCATTACGTTTTATGGAGTCCTAATAGATTACTAATTTCACCCCATGCAAAACAGTAGTCCTCAATATTTGCTCGAAGTAAAAAACCTTTCTGTTTCTTTTCGAAATGAAAAAACCGTTTTTAAAGCGGTTGATGATATTTCATTTACTATTCAACCTGGAGAAACGATAGGAATAGTGGGTGAGTCAGGCTCCGGAAAATCGGTCACCTCTTTGTCATTAATGAAATTAATAGCCAAGCCTGCCGGAAATATTGATAGTGGATCTGCATCCCTGCATACAAAGTCAAATGGCATTCTTAATCTCTTATCCCTCTCTGATAAGGAAATTCGTAAATACCGAGGGAATGATATTGCCATGATTTTTCAAGAACCCATGACCTCCCTCAATCCCGTGTTTACTTGCGGCGATCAAGTGGCAGAAGCATTGCGGTTGCACAAAAAAATGTCTCGCAAAGAAGCGCGCATTGAAACGATAAAACTTTTTAATAAAGTGAAGTTGCCAAGAGCCGAATCCATGTATGATTCGTATCCGCATCAACTAAGCGGAGGACAAAAACAACGCGTGGTTATTGCCATGGCCATCTCTTGTGAGCCCCAAATTTTAATTGCAGATGAGCCAACCACAGCATTAGATGTAACGGTCCAAGCCACTATACTGGAATTGCTAAAGGAATTGCAACAGGAAACAGGGATGGGAATGATTTTTATTACTCACGACCTTGGCGTCATCTCGCGTATCGCTAATAAAGTGTTAGTGATGTATAAAGGTAAGGCCGTTGAACAAGGAAGCGTAGCTGAAATTTTTGATAACCCAACCCATCCGTATACGAAAGGATTACTCGCATGCCGACCTGCAAAAAATATTTCAATGAAACGCCTTCCTGTTATTGGCGATTTTATGAGAATAGATGCAACGGGCAACTACCACGAAACAGGAGAATCCGTGAATGATGTGTTGGCTCGGTTAAAAGTGGAGGATGGCACGCGTGAATCGAAACCCGATAGCTATCGGGTTCAAGAGTTAAAATCTAAAACGCCATTGTTGAGTATTCGCAATTTGCAAACTTATTTTCCCATCAAGAAAGGACTATTCGGAAAAGTAACTGGTGAAGTAAAAGCTGTTGACGAAGTGAGCTTTGATGTGTATCCAGGTGAAACGTTGGGTCTCGTAGGCGAGTCGGGTTGTGGTAAAACAACACTCGGTAGAAGTATTCTCCGATTAGTAGAACCAACCGGCGGAGAGTTAGTGTATAACGGTACGGATATCCGCTCTTTGGATGCTACAAAACTAAGGTTGTTTAGAAAGCAAATGCAGCTTATTTTTCAAGATCCTTATTCTTCCTTAAATCCCCGACTTACCGCCGGCACTGCTATTCAAGAGCCCATGACGGTTCACCAACTTTATTCAAATGATAAAGAACGGAAGGAGATGGTACTTCAATTGTTAACGAAGGTTGGATTGAAGGAAGAACATTATCATCGATACCCCCATCAATTCTCAGGAGGACAACGTCAACGAATTTGTATCGCACGCGCTCTTTCCTTGAATCCAGATTTTATTATTTGCGACGAATCAGTTTCAGCGTTGGATGTTTCCGTTCAAGCGCAAGTGCTGAATTTGTTGAATGAACTAAAGGAAGAAAAAGGATTAACATATATTTTTATTTCACATGATTTATCGGTTGTTCGTTTTATGAGTGATCGTATGATGGTGATGAACAAAGGTCGTATCGAAGAAATGGGTGACGCAAACGAAGTGTATAATAACCCTAAATCAGAATACACCCGTAAATTGATTGAAGCAATTCCGTTGTAAGATGGAGGATATTGAAAAAAGAAAGAAGAATTATACTCCTGAAATTGCTTGGTTGAAAATAGCGCGTTGGTGCGCTTATCAGGAAAGAAGTCAGCAAGAAGTTCGCGACAAGTTGTATGAGTACGGTTTGTATTCTAAGGATGTTGAACTTTTAATTTCTAGATTGATTGGCGATAATTTTTTAAACGAAGAACGATTTGCCGTTGCTTTTGCTGGTGGAAAATTTCGGCAATTAGGCTGGGGAAAAATCAAGATTAAATCTGCTCTAAAGCAAAAAAAAGTTTCTGATTATTGCATGAGAAGAGGACTTTCATCCATAAATGAAAAGGATTATATAATTAAGTTGGAGAAAGTAATTGCTAAACGTTCGCGAGAAGAAAAGGAAAAAAATCCGATGAAGCGAATGTATAAACTCGCTCAATATGCAATTTCTCGCGGTTATGAATCGGATTTGGTTTGGGACATCTTAAAGGCTGAGTAGCGATCAAATGTCTTTTTTTCTTGATGGTTTTTTAATGGAATTAATACCAACTACAAGTATATTTTAGTTCAAAGCTGCGACGTATTTTTTTGCCAAGACGATTTAAAAAAATCGTTGCATAGCCTTAGCCTACGGAACTATTTTTTTAAGAAGTATTGGTGAAAAAGGACTAGCAGATAGGACTAAAATATACTTGTATTTGGTATAAGCTGATTTTTGCCCAATTTGGATCGATTTCCTTGAATTAATAATCTATTCCCGTTTTGCTTACTATCTTTGCATCATTATGTTTATAGAGCAATTAAAAGAACTTTCCGATCGTGTCGATGCTCTGAGGAGGCATCTTTGACGTCGATCGTCGATTACAACAAATCGCTCAAGAAGAGCAACTTACGCACGCTCCCGATTTTTGGGAAGACCCTAAGCGAGCCGAGCAAATTCTAAAAAAGATTAATCAAAAGAAGTACTGGACCAACGCCTTTACCGAGGTTCAAAGTGCAGTAGAGGATCTTTCTGTTCTTTTTGATTTTCAAAAAGCAGGTGAAGCAACCGAACAGGAAGTGGATACGCTGTTTATAGAAACAGGAAAGAAAGTCGAAGATCTTGAGTTTAAAAATATGCTCAGTGGTGAAGAAGATCGCTTTAGTGCGGTCCTTACTGTGAACTCAGGAGCTGGTGGAACAGAAAGTCAAGATTGGTCCTCGATGTTGTTGCGCATGTACCTAAGATGGGCCGAACGTCACAATTATAAAATTACCGAAATTGATTATTTAGATGGCGATGGTGCAGGAATCAAATCTGCTACTTATGAAATAGAAGGCGATTACGCATATGGTTATTTGAAAAGTGAAAATGGTGTGCATCGTTTAGTGCGCATCTCTCCTTTCGATTCAAACGCTCGTCGACATACATCTTTCGCTTCGGTTTTTGCTTACCCCATGATTGATGATGACATCAACATCGAAATTAAAGATGCCGATATCAGTATTCAAACATCACGCTCAGGTGGTGCAGGTGGACAAAACGTAAATAAAGTAGAAACGAAAGTGCAACTTACACATCATCCCACTGGAATTGTTGTGGTATGCCAAGTAGAGCGTACGCAAGGTGGAAATAAAGAACGCGCTATGAAAATGCTGAAGTCGCAGCTCTATGAATTGGAAGTTCGTAAACGCGATGAAGCAAAAGCCGTCACCGAATCTTCCAAGAAAAAAATAGAATGGGGAAGTCAAATTCGTTCTTATGTTTTACATCCTTACAAATTGGTAAAAGATAATCGCACCGATTACGAAACCTCCGACACACAAGCCGTCCTCGATGGCGAAATTGATGAATTCATTAAAGCCTATTTGATGGAGTATAGTAGCGAAGTAAAAGAACCCATATAAACTTTATTTAGAAAATGAACCACGGAGACACAGAGGCACGGAGATCCACGGAGATAAAATTTAATTCGAATTTTACTCAGAAAGAATTAGGAGATCTTTCTTTCAAAATCATAGGGTGTGCAATTGAAGTACACAAACATTTAGGACCAGGATTGCTTGAATCAGTTTACCATTCCTGTTTGTTTGATGAGTTAGAAAATGCTGGATTATGGGTGCAGTCAAGAGTAAAGTTGCCGGTAAATTATAAGGGTAAAGATCTTGGCGACTTACTAGAGATTGACTTGTTAGTTGAAAATGCAATTGTAGTAGAGTTAAAAGCGGTTGAAATTATGCATCCGGTTTGTAAAGCACAATTGTTAAGCTATCTGAAGTTAAGTAAAATGCCTAAAGGATTATTAATTAATTTTCATGTCGAAAACATTGCAAGCTCCGTAATTTCACTTGTAACAGAAGAATACTCTAGAATTCCAAAACATTAACTCAGTGGACCTCCGTGGTTCAAAAACCAAAACACTAAACTCAGTGAACCTCCGTGCCTCTGTGCCTCCGTGGTTCAAAAATCAAGATTATTATGTCAAACTATAGAATTGAAAAAGATACGATGGGTACGGTAGAAGTACCTGCTAACGTTTATTGGGGTGCACAAACACAGCGCTCCATCGAGAACTTTAAAATCGCTCAAGACATCAACAAAATGCCGAAAGAAATCATTCGTGCATTTGTATATTTAAAAAAAGCCGCAGCCATTACCAATATGGAAGCAGGAATTTTAACTCCCGAAAAATGCGATCTCATCTCAAAAGTTTGCGATGAAATATTAGCAGGGCAATGGGCCGACCAATTCCCACTCGTAGTATGGCAAACCGGTTCCGGTACCCAAAGCAACATGAATGTGAACGAAGTGATTGCTTACCGTGCACATGTATTAAGTGGAGGCGCTTTACTCGATGAGAAGAAAGCAGTCCACCCCAATGACGATGTGAATAAATCGCAATCATCGAATGATACTTTTCCGACAGCGATGCACATCTCCGCATATCAAATTTTAATGGAACTAACGGTTCCGGCTTTACGAAGTTTGCGTGATACATTAGATGCGAAAGCCAAGGAGTACATGCAAATTGTAAAGATTGGTCGTACGCATTTAATGGATGCAACTCCACTTACCCTCGGACAAGAGATCAGCGGATACGTTTCTCAACTTGATCATGGCTTACGTGCCATTAATCACATCCTTCCTCATTTGTCGGAATTGGCTTTGGGTGGAACCGCTGTTGGAACTGGAATTAATACGCCTAAAGGATATTCAGAAAATGTAGCAAAAAATATTGCGAAGCTGACCGGTCTTCCATTCATCACCGCTGAAAATAAATTTGAAGCATTGGCAGCACACGATGCTATTGTAGAAGCACACGGTGCATTAAAAACGGTGGCGGTTAGTTTAATGAAAATTGCAAATGATATTCGTTTGCTAGCTTCTGGTCCACGCTGTGGAATCGGTGAATTATTTATTCCCGACAACGAACCAGGTTCTTCTATTATGCCCGGCAAAGTGAATCCAACGCAATGCGAAGCCATGACCATGGTGGCCGCTCAAGTGTTGGGGAATGATGTTGCCATTAACATTGGCGGTGCTAGTGGTCATTTTGAATTGAATGTGTTTAAACCCATGATGATTTATAATTTTCTGCATTCAGCCCGATTGATTGGTGATGTTTGTAATTCATTCAATGAAAAGTGTGCGAAAGGAATTGCACCCATCAAAGAAAATATTGATCGTAACTTAAATGATTCATTGATGTTGGTGACAGCATTGAATCCACATATTGGATATTATAAAGCGGCAGAGATTGCTCAAACTGCACATCGCGATGGTTCAACGTTAAAAGCTACTGCTATTAAATTAGGATATCTAACCTCCGAGCAGTTTGATGAATGGGTAAATCCATTGGATATGGTGGGAGAGCTTCCAAAATAAATAAAGTTATTGTCGTTATTAATTAACTGTACTATGTCAACTACCATCATTCGAAATGCACTTATCGTAAACGAAGGAAAAACTTTCGAAGGCGATGTGTTAATTAAAGGACAAAGAATTGAAAGAGTAGGAGGGGAGATCGCAACGCATGGTGCAGTTAAAGAAATTGATGCTAAAGGAAAATTATTAGTCCCTGGCGCTATCGATGATCAAGTGCATTTTCGCGAACCTGGCCTTACACATAAAGGGGAAATTTATACAGAAGCAAAAGCTGCTGTAGCAGGTGGAATTACTTCTTTCATGGAAATGCCCAATACCGTTCCGCAAGCAACAACGCAAAAATTGTTGGAAGAAAAATATCAACGCGCTTCCGAATGTTCTTTAGGAAATTATTCTTTTTTTATGGGAACAACCAACAGTAATTTGGAAGAGGTGTTGAAGACGAATGCAGAGAATGTTTGCGGAGTTAAAATATTCATGGGATCGAGTACGGGCGATATGTTGGTGGATGATGCTCGAATCTTGGAATCTGTTTTTTCACGTTCTCCTCTTCTGATTGCTACGCATTGTGAAGATGAGCAAATGATTAGAGCGAATTTAGAAGCAGCAAGAGCTACTTATGGTGATTTGGTTCCTCCTTCTCAGCATCCCATCATCCGAAATGATGAAGCTTGTTTTAAATCGTCATCTTTTGCTGTTGAATTAGCAAAGAAGCATGGAACTCGATTGCATGTACTGCATATTTCTTCTGCAAAAGAAACGCATCTTTTTGCAAACAACATTCCACTTGAGAAAAAGATGATTACGGCCGAAGCTTGCATTCATCATTTGTGGTTTACCGATAAAGATTATTTGTCGAAAGGAAATTGGATAAAATGGAATCCTGCCGTGAAGAAAGAAAGTGATCGAGATGAAATTCGAAAAGCGGTAGTTGATGGTCGTATCGACGTCATTGCTACCGATCATGCTCCACATACGAAGGAAGAGAAAGAGAAAAGTTATTTTAATTGTCCTTCAGGCGGACCCTTAGTACAACATGCTTATTTAGCGATGTTGGATGCGGTGCAAGAAGGATGGATTTCACTCGAGAAAGTAGTTGAAAAAATGGCTCATTCTCCTGCCATTTTATTTGCGATTCCTGATCGTGGATTTATACGTGAAGGATATTTTGCTGATTTAGTGTTGGTGGATCCAAAGCGACCATTCACCGTGAATCCTTCTAATATTTTGTATAAATGTGGATGGTCTCCTTTCGAAGGACATGAATTTAGTGCAAGCATTCTTAAAACTTTTGTGAATGGACATTTAGTTTACAATGAAGGTGTGTTTGATGAATCACAAAAAGGAATGCGTTTGAAATTTAATAGAAAAGGATAAAATGAAAAAAATCGGAATCGTCTTAGTGTTATCTCTTTTCTTTGGTTGCTCAAAGAAGCAAGTGGAAGTTCCTACAGATGTGATTTCACGCGATACTATGATTGTAGTCTTAGCCGAAATTCATTTAGCAGAAGCATCCATTCAGGTTTTAAATGTGGAGGTGAAAGATTCTCTCAAAGCAGTTTCATTTGGACTTTATAATTATATATTTTCAAAGCACAATATCACGCAAGAACTTTTCAAAAAGAGTTTCGATTTTTACCGCAGCGAACCTGCCTATTTTCATGCTATGTACGATGAAGTAATAACTCACCTCAGCGTAGATCAAGCCAAGTACAGTACGTTGCCACTTACTCCTCCTCGAATCGAAAGACCTGTTAAGGATTCAGTCGTGAAACCGATGCAGCTTAAGGACTCAGTTGTGAAGCCAATGCCAGTTAAAAAATAAAGCGATTAGATTTTATTTCAATTTTATTTTATAACTAATACCTTCCGCCTCTGCAAAAATACTCAACACAGCCTCTGCGCCCTTAGTAAGAAAACTTAGCGCCCTGCGCCTTTTTAACCAGAGCTTGCCGAGGGTTGCGAGAAAATTAGCGAAGAACTTCTGCGAGAAACGTCCCGCCGCTTGGCGAGGTTGCGAACTTCGTAACCGTTTATTTTCCACTAAGATAATATTTCTTGCGGAACGCAAACGTGAATTTACCACAAAATTCGCAATCTTGCCAAACGGCTGTTGTGCGTTCGTGCTTTAAATGTTTATTCGTAATGATACTTAGCTTTAAAATATTCTATAAGTTCAGTATTTTTCTCCTTAATCTTTTGTAAATCATAAACCCTAGCATTGCAATTATTTAAGTACATAGTTAACTGGTTAAAATACTTGTTTAATAATTCTTTGTCATTACCATATATGGCAAATACTCTTGGTGAATTGGTAGTGTCTTTCCATTTTTCATAATCCCTAAGCGAGGCGGCTGTTTCCCGCAAATCATCTTGTCTTTTTTGAAATCCAGTGGTTTCTGCTGTTTTGTAATTCCTAAGAAGATTATCATAAAGTATAATTTTATCAGCATCTTCTTTGTGTAATAATCGTAGACCTCCTGCATTTTTCAGTTGCGCAAGTGTACGATCTGTATATGTCATATCTATGAAACTATTAGAATTTGACATTATATTGCAAAAACAATTTGTTGAGGATTGATTTCTCAAAATGGAGTCGTAGCATTGAGACATACTTTGTAAAACAGTAATTTTTTTCTCAAAATTATTGTAAATAAAGTTGAAATGTGTTGAATCTATTTTAAGGTCTTCGTAAAAAGAAACAATATACTGTTTACCTCTTTCTCGTTCTATTTTATGCTCCAATTGATATTCTGCTAAAAAACCACAGAAAACAGCAAGGAACAACATTAGAAATTCCCAAAAATAGGATTTCCAGTTTTTTTTGTGATGCGGTTCTGCTGGATTGTGGGCATGATGATGTACTTCCATATTAGGTTCTTCTTGAATAGGTTTATTATTTTCTATATCCTGTGTAGTAATGATTTCTTCCGAATGGTTTTCAGTTTGAGTTTCCATTGAATTGTCCAAAGTTTCATCGTCTATTTTTTCTTCCATTTTTTATTAGTTTCTCAATTTTACTCAATTCTTCTGCGGTCTGCTAGCATGACGCACAACTTTGCGGCTTTGCGCTTTTTTAACCTGAGCTTGCCGAGGGTTGCGAAAAAACTTAGAGAAGAAATTCTGCGAGAAGCTTTGCGCCATATCGAGAAGATTTGTCTCTTTAAAGAAGCCTATACGATTAGCTTTAGCTCAACATAAATTCAAACATTATTTGTTTTTAAATTTTATTAGAGTTGCATTAGCTACGAAAATAAAAAATGGGATGAAAATTATTATCTCCTCCCATTCAATCCGCATACTAATTTATTTCTTTTATTTCAATGTCCTAGCCAACCATTCAAAAAACACCCGATTCCACAATACACCATTTTGCGGCTTTAATACATGGTGACCTTCGTCAGGGAAATACAAAAATCGACTTGGAATATTTCTCAATTGCGCAGCAGTAAAAGCTTCCATTCCCTGGTTCAACGGAACACGAAAATCTTTTTCGTTATGAATTACTAAAATAGGGGTGTCCCAATTTTTGATGTATTTGTTCGGAGAGAACTCATCGAAACTTTTTGGTCTTGGACTATCCCACGGATTTCCACCCATGTCTTTATGAGCAAAAAATATTTCTTCAGTAGCCAAATATTCCGATTCTAAATTAAATACTCCACAATGCGATATAAATGTTTTAAAGCGTTTATTATGATGTCCGGCTAACCAATACACGGAATACCCGCCGAAGCTTGCACCAACAGCTCCTAATTTGTCTTTATCGACATAAGGTTCCTTGCTTACATCATCAATTGCAGACAATAAATCCGTCATTACTTGTCCGCCCCAATCGCCACCAATCTGATCATTCCACTCTTCACCAAACGACGGTAAGCCGCGACGGTTAGGTGCTACAATGATATAGCCTTGCGATGCCATCAAACTAAAATTCCATCTGAAACTATAAAACTGACTCACTACACTTTGTGGTCCGCCTTGACAATACAATAATGCTGGATACTTTTTATTTGCGTCAAAATCGGGCGGATAAATCACCCACACCAACATGTCTTTTCCGTCGCTCGTCTTCACCATGCGTTTCGCTACTGTGCATTTTTTCACTGGAGCTAATAATTTCTCATTTACATTGGTGATCATCTTTGCAGTTCCGGCTTTCACATCCACATTAAATAAATCTTGAGGATTGAGCATGTCCGTTCGACTTGCAATGATCATTAATGTTTTAGCACTTCCCCATACACACAAATCATTGTAATCAACTTGTTCGTTGGTGATTTGTCTTAATTCAGCACCCGCTTTTGCTTGCGTATCAAACATGAAAATTTGTTTAGTAGCATTTTTTGAAGCAGTGAACACAATCGATTTGCCATCCGTAGTCCAGCTCATATGATTCACGGGATAATCAAAATTCGAAAATACTTCACCTTTCTTCTTTGAATCAAAATCATACTGAAATAAACGGTTGCGATCACTCTCGTATCCCGGCATTTCCATGCTTAACCACAATAGTTTTTTTCCGTCAGGCGACCAACATGGATCATTGTCGTAACCATTCATGCCCTCTGTGAGGTTGGAGGTTTTTCCACTGTTTAAATCATAAATATAAATATCAGTGTTTGTGCTTACCGCTGCATCGGTGCCATTTAATTTTTTACATGTGTATGCTAATTTTTTTCCATCAGGAGAAAATGAAATTTGTTCATCACCACCAAACGGCGTTGTTGGACTATCCCATTTTTCATTTGGCATAATATCTACACCGGCACCCATACTTCCATCAGCATACGTAGAAACAAAAATGTGACTAAATGCATAATCTTCCCATGCATTCCAATGTTTGAACATGAGTCCATCAATGATTCTAGCACCATCTGTCTTCGGTAAGTCCGGATAAATCTCACTCGGCTTTTTATCCATTGTCACATCGGCTGCATACCAAATATGAGATAGAGAACCAGCATATCCATAACAATTAATACCACCAGCTACTTTCGATATTTGTGTCTTGTTGCTTCCATCAGGATTCATCTCCCACATTTGCATTGCACCGTCTTTGTCGGCCGCCATGAACCCAATCTTTTTCCCATCAGGTCTCCATCTTGCTGAATTTTCTTCTGCAGGAGAAGAAGCTAAAGCAACCGGCTCGCCACCGTAATAGGCTACACTGTAAATATCGGCTTGCCCTTTATTCGAAGCTAAATCATAATTTTTAACGTTGTATATAACCGTCTTTCCATCAGGGGAAATACGCGGATCTGAAAGTCTACCCAATTTCCAAAGTAACTCTGGAGTTAAGGTTTGTGCATTTCCAGCAACACTGCTGAAAAGAATAAATAGGAATGAACAGATGATTCTCATAATGATGGTTTTTATCAATTCAAATGTAGTGGATTATTTGATATATTTTGTACTGAGCAGTTTTTACAACCTAAAAACTTAAGAATCAAAAGGTGATTTAAAATATAAATTTAACAAATTCCTCCTCTCCGCTGGAGAGGAGGCTAGGAGGAGAGGCTTGAACAATAATAATTCTAAAATTTCTATTAACCTTGAATCAAATTCCTCTCCACTCAAGAGTAATCCCGATGTATCAGCTAAGAGGAGAGAATCAAACAATAAAAATTCTAAAATCTCTATTAACCAAGTATCAAATTCCTCCTCTCCATCTTTGTCCTCGCCTTCAGGAGAGGATGGAGAGGAGGTCGGGAGGAGAGGCTTAATCAATAGGAATTCTAAAAACTTTTAATTAACAATTCTGTAAACTTAGTTGAGGAAGCTAGGAGGAAGAGAGTCTTGATCAATAAGAATTCAAAAATCTTATATTTACCATGTATCTAACTCCTCCTCTCCATCTTTGTCCTCGCCTTCAGGAGAGGATGGAGAGGAGGTTGGGAGGAGAGGCTTAAGCA
>JANOAX010000150.1:0-14832 GCA_031411335.1 Bacteroidota bacterium | reverse complement strand
CTTGCAAATAATCTTAAAAAGAAAAAATATAATGTTTTCGAGTGAAAAGACTGTTGTTTTTCTTCAATAAATTACTTCTTAACCTGACGCCAATGCGATAGCTATTGGGAAACAGATAAGACTAAAATAAACTTATAATTGGTATAAGTTTCTTAAAGAGATTTAAGAAATTTGGAAGCGATGTCTAAATGATTTTTTTGTTTTTCTTTTGGCATTTTGTCAAATGTCCGAACTAACATTCCTAATCTGGGGTTTTGAAGAAAGAAAGTTCTATGAGTATGCATAAATCTCCAAAACAATCCATCCCAAACGTTTTGCCATTCCCCTTTTTTATAATCACTCATTTTCATGAGATAATTACTTCCGCTTATATATGGTTTGGTAGCCATTAATCCTCCATCAGCAAACTGACTCATTCCATAAACATTGGGCACCATTACCCAGTCATAGGCGTCTATAAAAAGTTCCATAAACCACCGATAAACATCATCAGGATCAAATTCACATAGGAGCATAAAGTTGCCAAGTACCATTAACCGTTCAATATGGTGACAATAGCCGGTTTCTAAAACCTTTTTAATGGTAATGTCTAAGGGTTCTATTCCTGTAGTACCCTTCCAAAATGATTCAGGTATTTTTCTTTTAAAGCCCCAATAATTTTTGGTTCTCTCTTCCCTGCCTTTGAGTTCATAAACCGCTCTAATAAACTCTCTCCATCCAATAATTTGGCGAACAAAACCCTCTAATGAATTCAATGGAATTTCGTAATTGCTTGCAAAGTGTAATGCCTCGTCAATAACATAGTTGGGTGTTAGAAGACCTGAGTTTAACATGGGCGTTAAAACACTGTGGTGTAAAATATTTTCATTGGCTACTAGCGCATCTTCGTATGCTCCAAATTCCGAGAACCTTGAAATAAAAAACTCTTGTAACCATTTTTTGCTTTCAGTAAAGGTTGTAGGATAAATAAAATCAAGATTCAGTTGGCCATAATTATTTGCAAAATGTTTTTGGGTATAGATGCAAGCTTCTTTATAGAATTTATTGGGTTTCAGAAAATCAACTTTTGGAGGAGTTTTTCCTTTTGGATATTTCAAGCGGTTCTCATCATCAAACGTCAATTTTCCTCCAATTGGTTTTTTGTCTTTTTCTATTAAAATGTTTCTTGTTTGACGTTGATGTTTGTAAAAATCTGTTTGAAACATTTTTTTCTTATCAGCAAAAAAGTTAGCAATCTCTGCGTACGAGTTTATAAATTGAGGTGTTGGTTTTTTTATTTTCTCAATATCTAACGTTTTGGAGGTGTTGCTTAATCGTTGCTCTAACCAAAAATCGGTTGTATCTATGTATTCAATTGTACTTACGCCTTGTTCTTTCAAATAGGGTAGGAGCTTTCTTATGTCGGCTAAATCGTCCATCGCCTCAACATATACGACTTCAGCTTTTTTTGATTGCAAATACTGTTCGTAAAATTTCATACTAGCTCTGTGGAAAGCGATCTTCCTCTTATGAAAATGGTATTGCCTAAAAAAGAGTGATTCTTCAACAAGATAAATAGTACTGCAGTTGGACAGAAGTATATTCTTTTCAAAAAGTTGATGCGGAAATACGATGCCTATTTTTTTCATTTCTTTATTTTATTCATTCTGCATTGGTCACTACAATATTTTACATTCTCCCAAACCTTTTCCCATTTTTTTCTCCACGTAAATGGTCTGTTGCAAACGATGCAAGTTCGTTGAGGTAAAAATTCCTTTTTTATATTTTTCACTTTAGGCTTTTGAATGGTACTAATATGCTATTAAGGCTTTGCATAAGGCAAGCGTCCTAATTCTTGTGAAGTAAAGTAAGCGTCTAAACCTTGACTTATTAAAACCTCGGACGATGTTAAGTTTACAAATCCATCCGCACTGACCATCATATCGTCTAACTCAATTTGCATAATACTTCCGATAATAAGGATGGTATCGTTTAAAGTGATGGGAATGCACTCTTTTAATTTCATTGCAATTTTTACAACAGCATCTTTTACAAAAGGCGCATGACAACCTGAAAGAATGAGTTCTTCGAATCCAGCTTTTTCAAATTCAGAAATACCAATGTCATATCGAGCAGATGTTTGATGTGCTTTTTTGTAATGTTCAGCTTTAATAAAGTTTAAAGTATATTCTTTTGTATTGATTATATTTTGTAATGTATCCCTTTGTACATTGTCTGGCCTGCTAATTAAACCAAACAATGCAGGGCTAGCTCCTAAATGAAGGAGAGAATTAAATATGGCCAAGTTTGTACTGCCATCCATAGACTTTGTACCGACTAAAACGGCTTGTCGAAAACCTGCCAATGAATTTATGAATGTTGTTCGATAGCGCTTTTCTAATTGCTCTATTTCATTTTTTTGAATGATCATGCGTTATTGTTATTTGTTTAACGATTTCTCTTGATATATAAGGTCACAAATAAGTCACTTGTCCAACCACGTAGTTTCGATTTTTGCTGTACAAAACGGGATCAATCTTTTAAAATTTTTGTAGTATTGTTTTGTAGTCTGTGGGAAATTGTGGTTCCATTTACCGCTTACTAATCTTATTCATTGAAATGGAATTTTGTCGACTACATTTAAAACGAGTAATCTCAGGGTCTCTCATTTTTTTATGCTTTTTACTAATACCGCTGTTCACTCTCTTGCGCCACAAATTAAAGCTGGTACGTTTTAACTCTTTTCGCATTAACTCAATTACATTCGCTTCTGAAAAATTAAATTGTATTTTTATCGCTTCAAACGAGGTTCTGTCTTCCCAAGCCATTTCAATTATTCTATCAATTTCTTTTTGATCCATCTTTAGTTTTTTAAAACTTTACTCGCTTCCAATTAACGCTAACGTTTGAACCTTCAGCTACAATAACAGAGTCGGGTTGTTGATTACTTAGAAAAGCAAAATCTTTACCATACATAGCATTAAAGTCGCATTGAATTGAGTAATCTTTAACTTTGTTTACCATCCACCTCGGATGATTTACTTTGTATTCCTGCGATGTGCAATCATTAATTTTGGTGTATCCGTAATAATGTTCAAAGATGAATTCTTCTATTCTTCCGGGTAACATTTGCGCATTGTCTTTTTCCGTGTTTACTGCTATATGATTCCAGGCTTTATTTATTTTCCAGTCGTATTTTATTCTTTTGTTGTCATTGATTGTGCTGATTGCGTTTTTCGTGGGTATCGCCATATAGTGTTCTTTGTACAATTTGTTAGCAAGCCATGCTACAGATTTGTAAGGAACAGTTTCATTGATAAAAACGACACCGCGCTTCTCTACTTTTCCTTCCATTCTTTTTACATAGAATCGCAAATTGATTTCTTCAAATGTTCCTAGTAAGGGGATGGGAATATTAAATAATGAGGTTTTTTTAAACATAAAACCTACGAGACTTACATAAGTAACGTTTTGGTAATAATCTAATTCAACACCCGCGGGCAAATAGGGTTTAAGGGCCTCAGGAGACACTTTATAATTTGCCATAATCAAATTTTCCCATCTTGCTGATAAAAATGTATCGATCATGTTGAATAATATTATTTATTAATGTTTATCCTTTAATGGAAGACATGCCACCATCAACATGCAGAACTTGACCAGTTATCCAGCTTGACTTTTCGGAAAGTAAAAACAAAGCCATATTTGCGATGTCTTCAGGGTTACCAATTCTTTTTAGAGGATGACGTAATGCATTTGCTTCTCTTTTGGGCTCGGTGTTTAATAAAGATGCAGCGAGGGGAGTATCGGTCAAGGAAGGTGCAATACAATTCACTCTGATGGCGGGAGCATATTCTGCCGACAATGCTTTGGTAAGTCCTTCTATGGCGCCTTTGGATGTTGATACTTGAGAGTGAAACGGCAAGCCAAGTTGTACTGCCACTGTAGAAAATAAAACGATGGAAGCATTGGATGATTTTTTTAGTCTCGGTAAAGCTAATTGAAGAATTTTTATGGCTCCACTTACTTGTAGTTTAAAATCTAATTCAAAATCTACAGGTTTAATTCTTTCAAAAGGCTTGAGATTTATACTGCCAGGGCAATAAACAACTCCCGATAGTTCGGCAGGTAAAAAGTCTAATGAAAGAGTATCGTCTAAAATATTTAATTGATGATATTGGATAGTTGGAATTATAACTGCAGGTTCAGTTTTATAATAGGTTGCTGTTACCACATTCCCAAGCTCTGCAAGTTGTTTCGCTATTTCCTGCCCAATCCCGCTTGAGGCTCCAATTACTAAATAATGCTGCATCGTTGTTTGAAATTTAAGATCACAACAACAAACACAGCAATTAGTTTAATCTATTAATTTTTTCGCGCTTCTCTTAATGCCAGCGTGAAGCCAGCTCCGAATAGCAAGGTAATCAACCCTGCGAAATATGGGATTAGCTCAGTCATTTTTGGTCTTGTTAATTAGTTTTAAATAAATACCAAACGCTAAAATGGAAGGTACCCATAAACCTATGAATGTTCCATCTTCCTTGGCTCCTTGGAAGTAGAGTATTTCCGAAAAAATTAATGATAATACCGCAGCAAGAAAGAGAAGCTTGTCTGCAGTTGTAAATTTTTGAAACATAGTTTTTAATTTTATGTGAATTATTTTATCAGAACAGTTGTGCTCTGATTTTGTTTTTATTACATGAAAATTTATTATTTTAATTGCTTAAGTCGGTTAAAATGGGGTTTTAAAGGCTCATTTTAGATGAATGGAACTAGAATTATGGGATTTTTGGTGGTTGATTAAAAATTTCCACTTTTCGAAAGGTAGCTGATTTTTTCGGTCTTGGCACCTAATCGCTATTTTTTGATTTGCTCAATAACCGAAACATGATTGCTGTTTATATGAAAGATAAAATCTACCATTAAATTGGATGTAGCAAAATGACAAGGTGTCGCATATCCCTGCTTAGTGATTGCTCTTCCTATTTTGTTGTAGCCCCATTACCCGACAATTGTTCTGAAGGTAAGGTTTATTCGCGGTTTATTTATTCGCTTTGTGGGTGGTAGTCTATGCAGCCAATTCGTTTGTGTGGTATCTTTCATCATCAATAGACTGCCATGTTCTAAAAGGATTGAAATGGTTTCTTTGGATTGTTTGTGTTTGAATGCAAACTTACGTTCTGCTCCGAAACTCAAAGAACCTATTGCGCCGTTTTTCTTTAAATCTTTTTCGCCATCACTGTGCCAAGCCATTCCTTCGCTTCCGTCGTGGTATAAGTTTACCAAACACGAGTTGAAAGTCTCGCCGGTTTTATGTTGAGTTAATTGCAATAATTCTAATAATTCTTTTGTCCAGGGCAATGCGTATTTCGAAGTGTTGGAGTAGGTGTATTCGAAAGGCTCGTCCCCATACCAGGCTACTTTTCTTTTGGTGATAATTTTCTTCCCGAAAATGATCGCTTCATCATTTCGCCATTCAAGAGTTTCCAACAGTTTATTGAAATAATAATCAGCTCGGTCTCTATTTAAAATTTTCCCGTAATAATTAACCGTTCCGTCTTTCGGTAACCAATTTTTAGTTTCGTCTAGGGTTGGATTAAATAAGTCCATTTTTTAATTTTTGAATTCCATTGCTTTCACATTGAGTTCTGAAATTTTGCACCGAATAGCTTTTGGGAATAGATGATATGTATTAATTGAGAATTTAATCTGATAAATAAATTTGAGGTGGCAAAATCACTGCTTTCACAATAATTAACGGTTGCAAAGCACCTTTTAGAGTCTGGTTTTTATCAGGACCTATGATTGCATCAATATCGAAAGAATTATTGAAATTAATTAATGAGATTACGCAAGAACTTTTTTCTTTTTTGATTTTGCAGAAGAGACGCTTTCAATTAGTTTGTATTGTCTATTAAAAGCTTCTTGCGACAGTTTAAACAAAGAAGCTAATTTTCTAATCATATCTTTTGATAAAGCTCTTTTATAATTTAAAATGTCAGATAAATTACCTCTACTTGTATTTAAATGCTGCGCCAATTCAGTAGCTTTCATATTTCGGACAGCCATTAATGAACTCAGCAATTCTACTGGGTCCAACTCGTTGAAAATAGTATGTTCTCTATCGTAAGTTTCAATAAGCGCAGTTAACAAATCAATTTCATCTACAATTGATTCATCATCTGAGTCCATATCAACCAAATCTTCCAAAATTGAGCAATACTCATTATATTGTTCTCTATTTTTGATGACCGTATATTTTAATTTTGTTCTCATTTCTTGTATAAATTTATGGTATATTGTAATCTTCGAGCACAGAGTTCATCATATTCAGCGTGAGTTCCAATCCAACAAACAAATAGATGTACACTTGGCTTTTTGTTTTTAACAATCTTTCCAAATTTGTACTTGCATATCATTCGGTAATTATTACCAGCTATATTAAAGACAATTCTATGGCAATTTTCACCTAATATATCTGCAGAACCAAAGGTCTTTTTTATGTCATTTGTAGAATTCCAATCCGCATAAAGAGCTTTATTAACCCAATCTTCAAATGACTTTCTTGAATTGGATGTCACTGCGTAATCTTCTATAGATTGCTTTCTAATAATGTTTACTTTCATAAATATACGATATAATTATAAAAAGTTCGCATTTTGCGAACATTTATTTATCAAGTTAGTGTAACATAATGATTATCAATACATAAAATTAATGAGAATTAAACGCCGAATTTATTCCTTTTGCAATTCATTGTCATTAATTTGTATGGTTCAAGTAAGCGGATAATCATTTTAATTTTCTTAAAGTCAATTTTTTCACTCAAGAAAAATTCAACCCATGATTGTTTTTGTTGCTGATCTAAATCTTTAGTAAGATTTTATTTAGTTGAGTTGTCAACTGCCACTTCATGTTGTTCTGATATTTTGTCGTTCAGCCAGATAAATAATCATGTTCCTTCTTTTGCATAAAGCTTTCACATATTCTTACGAATTGTATTATTTGAGAGATTAAACCTAACCATTAATTTCAATGTAGCAAAAGCCCTCATCACATACTCCGTGTTTTTCCCTCCAATTCTCATTCCTTAACCAACTTCCTCACTACACTAAAATCCGTTCCCACAACCTTAATAAGATAT
This sequence comes from Bacteroidota bacterium, assembly GCA_031411335.1. Taxonomy (GTDB): domain Bacteria; phylum Bacteroidota; class Bacteroidia; order AKYH767-A; family OLB10; genus JAJTFW01. Next base: position 7,709 of record JANOAX010000150.1, on the reverse strand, counting down.
ACCCCAACAGGTAAAAAGTAAATGTCTATGAGGTTTATTTTATGGATGAGTGACTGTTGAAAAATGAGCTTTCCGCTTAGGTCGTAAATGAAAGCGTTGGAATTCTTAATTTCTTCAACTGAAATATTTATTTTATCTTTTGTCGGATTCGGATAAATCTTGATTTCATCTTCTGGAATTAAGTTTTGGGTTCCAGCTGTCAAATTTTTAATGCATCGAACCGCAAAGCCACAATTAGCAACCGAAACAGATTGAAGTAAAGCACTGGAAGTAGATTGTAAACTGAAGATATTTGCTCGGGGAAAGGCCATAGTTCCCCAAGATGTTGAACTCCAAAAAGCGCCCTTAGTGGTTATACCGTTATATCCAGTCGGATTACCACGGAATCCGCCTGGTAATGCTGTGAATCCACTTGAGTTAGTAACTAGATTGGAAGTGTTTAACCAATGAATTGTTCCGGTTTCTTTCATTTTATCGCCGGCAATAGTATCGCCACCTAAAAAATTGGCCAGACTTATCCACTCCGCTTCACTGGGAACATGCCAACCTGTTGGACAAACATTACGGTTATCGGTTACAGCATACCAAGTATATAAACGCCCATAGACGGAGATGTTTAATGAGTCTTGGTTATAGGCCCACTGAAATATGGAAGTAGAATCATTATTGATGGGCAATGCAGTGGTCGCAATAGAATCGCCATTACTAAAGCGGGTAGTTTTTAAATTTTCTTTTGTCCAAATCTGTGTCCCGAGGGTAATGGTGTTATAAATGTTTCCGTCAATATCGGTTATGGATTGTGCTTGTGAGTTTAAAAGCATGAAGGAAAATCCTAACAAGACTAGTATGGTTTTTTTCATGGGGTTAAATTGGTAAAGCTTCATAGCGATGGCTAGTAGTCGTTTGTTAATTTCTTTTAATTGGAAAGATTAAATTTACCAAATAAATAGGAGGTGGCAAAATATTTGTTTTGCAAAATCATGTTGTCATCAGATGGTGTTTTCTTCCCACGTTTCAGTTCCATCAGTGACTATTGATTTTTTATAATTAGTTTTTTTAATGATGGTTTTGAAGTCACTTTGGTTAATATTTAGACCACCAAGGAAAATATCATTTGTAATTTCGTTATTAAAAATATTTGGGTTGGGGAAGAAGCGTTTAGCATTTGTAATTTCAAGACCAGAAATAAAGTGTGGAAATATGCCTCCAAAAATTGTGATTTCTTTTTGATAGAAATATGGGGCGTTGCCACATGTTGGTAATCCGCACTTTTGAACAATTTGATGTTCGCGTTTGATGGGTTGCCAGCAATGTAAAATTATTTTGTCGATTTTATTTTTGCTCAGACCACTAAATTTTTTTGCAACATCATAATTAGAAGAAGCAGAGACAAAGTGTGATTTGTTTCTATAGTTTATTGCCGAAATTTGATGTAGCAATATCAAATAATAGTTCCTAACAGCCAGTTTATCTATAATATTTAAAGGCTTTAGGGCGTTGGAAAATATTTTTTTATTTTTTTTTGTTGAAAAGAAATTTTTTAATTCACTATTGTTTTCAAAAAAGGCTTGTACACTTCTATTCTTATTCTTAATAGATTCATTAAAGTAATCCATTATTTTGTCAAAAACAGAATTGTCAGTATCATTTAAAGTGAATCCATCTAAGTCTTTAAAATATCTTTTACTCTTATCACCGACCATAAACAATATTTCTGCAAGGCGCTCATAATTCGTCTCGGCACCCTTGTTCTCAACATTTAACTTTTCACACATATTGGCTAACGATTCGCCTCGATATATAGGTCTAATAATTCTTTTCCGAATTAATTCATTCTGCTTTAAAAGGAATGTGATATACAGTTCTAATTCTCTTTTTGATAAATTGTTGGTGTTGAAATGCATTTATAGGTAGCGGTTTTGAGTTTATATGAAACTGTATTTCGATTTCTATTTATATGAGAGATTAAAGCTACCAATTAAATTGGAGGTGGCAAAATGGCCGCCTACCGACTAGGTAGGCTTACTTTCTCGGCTTTGTTCCGCTGAAGTTACAACAAAAGCGAACTAGGCAGTCCTACCTGCTGGCTTTGCTGTGCTGAAGCTATAGAGTAGCGATGTAGGCAGGTAAGCGAGGCTGAAAATGTTGGTAGCCCAAAGCCGTTTCTCTTGCAAAAGGATATCTAGCATGCTTGCAACTCGAAAAAAATGTGATGTGAACAAGTAGGGGGGGGGATGCTTTTTCTATATTTTTTGTGCCTGGGATGTTATATAGATTCTAACAATACCATAGAAAGGTCCGCTATATAATGAGCTATTCGAAATCACGGAAGTTAGACTAAGAATTATTTTAAAAAAATTGATTGTTATTCAATGGCTACTTCTTTTAAATGAAGTTTTATTTATATGGAATTTGTTCTGGTCGTTTTTTAACTAAGACAGAAAAACCTGAAAAATTAACAAGGTCATAAATAAAATTGTCATCATATGACAATGCAAATTTTCTTTCGGAAAGTAAAACTAATGGAATATGCTCCCTGTCTTCTTTATTACTTCTGAGTTTTCTTAATACAGATTTTGAAAAATATGCAGCTTGAAGTGCTTTTATTTTTTGATTACTTATTACAATTAATCGGTCTTCTCTTAATAACTTATCAATAATAGAAGGTATAGATGTATCGCTTTTTGCATTTAATGCAGAACGATGATATTCAACAAGTAGTTTTTTTGAAACAATTAAATGAGCATAGTTATCTTTATTAGAAATATCGCTTCCGTTGTAGTACATTAACCAAGTAGTAAGCTTAATATATTCTTTGTCTTGAGGATTTGAGAATTTACATGTTATACAACTATCAATGAAAATGTCTTTCCTCATACTTATTTAGCAGCGTTTATTGCAATATCCATAACGTCCATCATATAAGTTTTGAAAAAATTCTCTGGAGCATTGAGAATTTGACCTTTTTTACTGAATGAAATCTTATGAATTACCATATCTTTAGTTTGATTGTCTACGAAAATAATTTTAACATCATCTGAATTAAGTTCCCCTTTTACTATTGCCAATCTTATTCTGTTTAGGAGATACTCGCTGTGTGTTTCAATTACATAGTTTTTAGAGTTTGTTTTAATTTGGTTTGTGAGGTAGTCTCCGAAAAGAGATTGAACACTTGGGTGTAAATGAATTTCGGGTTGAGCAATAAATAATGTAGATTTTTTAGGAAGTTGAAGGTCAGCAACAATTATTGGTAAGAATTGAGATATACCAAACCCCACATCACTTAAGGATGTATCAACTCCCCCTTTTTTAATTCGAACAGTAATTTCGTATCGTCCTCCTTCAAGTCTTTTCGATTTTATTGTTTCCAATAATTTTAGCTCCTTGAGAATTTTTATAAGTTGTTGAAACTTTAATTTGTTTTTCGTTTCCCAAATTATGATTTGGTCTAAATAACCATCACCAAAATTATTAACTTTAATTTTTGATTTTGTCTGTTCAAGATAAGTTCTTTCGGGGTGAAGTCGAAATGAACTTATAAAGTTTATTTTGTCATCATATTCACTGAATATTTTAGAAATAATTTCGAAGAGTTGTCGCAATTTAAAAATACCCTTCCCATCGATTTGCTTGTCAAATTGCGGAACTTCGTCTAGTATTAATCCTTTAATATCCTGGGAGGTATCAATTTCTTCAAGATACAGTGGTAGAGTTTTTTTGATTGCAGTCTTTTTCCCGCCCTTTACCATTCTTTCCTTTTTAACAGACTCCAATACTACATTGATGTTATCGAATAACTTTCTATATAATTCGCTTGACACTATCTTAAATTGTGGGTCTTTAGTCGCTTCATAAATGTAGTCGACAGAGTATTTATTTCTTTTTTTAGAAACTGAAACCGAAAAGTAGTCTGACCTGACATTAAGTTTATTTAATCTAGGAAGGTTATTGTTTATATCTTCTTCCCAAATGGTCTCAATAGAATGAATCGAGCCATTTTTAAATGTAAAATCAAGTTTTATTTTTTCTTTTCTATTATGGTCATGAACAATTTCCTTGAAATCTCCCATGTTAACATACTTTCCATTTGTAGAGAATTGAAATGGAAATTCACCTGATTGAAGTGACCCAAGTACGCTATAAATAATAGAACTTTTACCGCTACTATTAGCGCCAGTTAACAGAGTAAGCTTTCCAAAATCAATATCTATTTTGTTTTGGAAACATTTAAAGTTTTCTATCGATATTTTAGTTAAGTCCATTTACTTACAAAGATATATTTTTTTTTTGATTGGTTTGTTTCAAAAAAATGTTTTAAATCAATTAGGGTGTAGTTATCTTGGCAGTAAAAACAGTCCGCGATGGACTTGCTGTCTATTAATGAAAGCCCAACCGCATAAAGAAAAAATTGTCAAGCTTTTAGATGCTATGTGCCATATCAAAATATAATAGTTCTTTTATTTCATTGCTTTTGAAATGAGTATTAAATAAATCTGTATGCTTATTGTCATTTGATAAACATTTGCTATTTATCCATTTGTTGTCTTGATTTTCAAGATAAACGGAAATGTCAACTAAATCAACTGCTTCACTCTTGTCGTTGAACAGCTGAACTGCTGGATAGTCCTTTTTTAAACACTCTTTCCCATGCTCGGTTAAAAGAACAAAATTTAATGAAATTAAATACTCTTTGTTGATTTGTTTTCGCATGTTACCGAGCAATAATAATTTTTTTGGAAATATTTCCTTGTATTGTTTCGAGTTGCAAAAAATAAATCCCATCGGGTTGGGTAGAGAGGTCGATAATTTGTTTGCCGCTTTGGAGTGTGTTGTTATTTGCTCCCTTCATTGATATGGTTTCATACACCTTTTCTCCGAGGAAGTTCGTAATTTCTAAAATCGAAAATCTTTCAGGGGATTGAATAGTAAAATTCCCGTTTGTGGGATTGGGATAAAGAATAAAGTTGTTTTGATTTGAAAAGGTTTCTATTCCTGATGTTGTTGATTTGTCCAGTTTGGCAATGAACATATCATAATTACCAGCACTTGGAAATGCATTGGTAAGTGTACTGGAGCCAAAGATGACATTGCCACTATCAAAAAATCCTGCCACATAAATATAACCTGATGGATCGGAGGTAACGGAAGAACCATCATCATTCCCAGTGCCACCTGCTCTCTTAGCCCAAAGCGTATTTCCGCTACTATTATATTTCACTAAAAAAATATCATTAGTACCTGGACTTACATTTGTAACTGTGGCGGAAGTAAAATTGAGAGTACCGCTTAGGAATCCTCCCGTAACATAAACACCAGATGCATTAACAACAACGGAGTAGGCTCCTTCGTAAGTATTAAGACCACCCGTACCACCAGCGCTTTTCGCCCAAAGTGCATTCCCGCCATTGTCGTATTTTGCAATAAACATATCATAGGAACTTATATTGGTCAAGGTTGTAGTGCCAAAAATGATTGAGTAGCTATTAAAACCTCCTACCACATATACATTTCCTGAATCATCAGAAGAAACAGATTGTCCATTATCGAAATCGTTGCCACCAGCTCTTTTTGCCCAAAGTTCATTACCACTTGTGTCGTATTTTACAAGAAATATATCTGGAGAAACACCAGTGGTTACAACATTGGTTAAAGTTGCAGTAGCAAATACGATGGAGGGGCTAGTAAAACCACCGACCACATAAATATTACCCAAATTATCAGCAGTCACCGAATGAGCCCCGTCACTTCCAATGCTTCCTGCTTTTTTTGCCCAGATAGCATTTCCGCTAAAATTATATTTCACAATAAACATATCGGTATTGCCTGTATTGGTTAAGGTGGTTGTTCCAAAGGTGATTGATGGGCTATTAAAATATCCTGTAACATAACTATTGCTGTTAGCGTCAGTTGTAACTGAAACCGCTTCGTCACTATAATTAGTCCCGCCTGCGCTTTTTGCCCAAAGCACGATTCCGCTAGGATCGTATTTTACAATAAATATATTACCAGAGCCAGCGTTGGTCAATGTTGTTGTATCAAAGGTAATCGTAGGACTTGCAAAATAGCCTGCAACATAAATATTCCCACTGGTGTCTGTGGCAACGGAATTGGCCCAATCATTAGTGCTTCCACCTCCGCTTTTTGCCCATAGTATATTTCCGCTATTATCGTATTTCGCAATATACATATCGGAGCCTCCTATATTTGTCAAAGTGGCGGAGCCAAAGGCGATGGTGGAACTATTGAAACCACCTACTACAAATACATTCCCACTTGCGTCTGTGGTTGTGGAGTATCCGCCATCACTACTTGTTCCGCCTGCTCTTTTCGCCCAAGACCAATTCGGGGATTGCGAAAAAAGTTTTATTGCGCAACATGTGAACAATAAAAACGAGAAGAGATATTTTTCTTTCATTTTGTAAAGATAAGCTGTTCCCAGCTACTGGCATCAAGCGTTGAAGTCTTTGTTGAACGATTGTCTGCCCGATAGTTTTTTCCCTCAAAGTCAGCGTGGGACTGTCTACCGAGAAAAAGTTTATCCGAAGCACAAAACTTTCTAAATGCAAGCCAGTCCCCCGATGACTTTATGAATGTCGCGTCTACTGTCGTTTTACAATGACGCCCAATGTTCCGGGGCTTTGCGTTCGGGTGGGACGCGGAGCGTGATTTCTATTTATTTGAAATATTAAAATTACCAATTAATTTAAATGTAGTAAAAGGCCCTCCTGAAGCAAATGACTAATTACGCGCATTTCAAGCTTTGGATTAGAATTCGTGTCTTAAGAGTATTGCATAGTTGATTGTTCATAGTTACAATATCTTAATCTTCCCAACCTATAAATGCATCTGCATCTTCTTTAATCTCTTCCTGAACACTTTTAAAAATGTGAAGTGCCTTAGTATATGCCACTACTTTTTCATGCTGAGAATATTTTTTTGATAGTCGATTGTTTATTTGAATTATGATAGATTTTACGACAAGAAAAACAGAAATGGCAATAAGTAAATAAATAATCATAATTCCAAATCCTCTTGTGTTAGTTGAGTTATTTAAAAGCATTATTGTCAATGGAATGAATACGAAGGGAACGACTTCTGTATCTATTGTTAACCTTCTATTGTAAGAATAATATTCCTCTGGTTCCAAGTCAAAATCGTCAAATTCTGGACGTTTATAATCACTACCATATAATGCTATATAACTCTTATTAAATCTTCTGCTGAACTCTACTAATAATAACCCTTTACCAACCACAAATTTCCCGAGTGATGAAAAAAGCAGTCCTAAAACCAGCCAAAAAGTTATAATAGAAGCAAAAATTGCAAGTGTAGAGTTACCAAAATAAAGTATTATTGCTCCTACCGCAAGAGCCGCAATAATTTTTCCAGATACCACTCCAATCATGCAAATTATTAAACCTAAGCCATGCAAAAGGTAATAAAGTACAAGGATCGGTTTCTTTCTACCTGCCATGTTTTCTTTTTAAGTTAGTATTTGTAAACAATAAAAGTGCTTATTAGAATTTCAAATGTTCAATTTAGTATTTCCGTTTGTTTGGAGCAAATTAGTTGTGCATTAATGTTGATTTTGTGAATCCTCACCCCAAGATAGAGCTTTTACTTACACTTTTCTTTCCCAAATATACTTTTTTAACCAACTAAACACGCATCTATCCCCACCAAAAAGTTCTCACTAAGTACAAGTACCT